>JALWSQ010000194.1 GCA_026993645.1 Thiohalobacter sp. | reverse complement strand
CACTCATGGCGTATTCGTGGCACCCGTAGGTTGGGCAAAGCGAGCGCAGCGAGCGTGCCCAACAAAGTAAGGTGCCGTCGACGGCGACGGTGGTATCCGATGCGCACGGCCATCGATGCGCACGGCCCTTCGGGCCTTTGCGCATCCTACGCCTCACGGAGACGACCAGTCCAGGCTCCGGCCGAAGCTCTCCCGGTAACGCTCGGCGAAGGCCGCCCGATCCAGGCCGTGGTTCTGGGTGCCATGGTGCTCGATCTTGATGGCGCCCATCAGCGCCGCCATGCGACCGGTGGTCTCCCAGTCCATGTCGTGCAACAGCCCATAGAGCAGGCCGGCCCGGTAGGCATCACCGCAGCCGGTGGGATCGGCCAGCTCACGGGCCGGGGCCACCGGGATGTCGATACGCCGCTCCGGCAGGTAGATCTCCGAGCCCTTGCCGCCCCGGGTCACGATCAGCGCCCGCACCCGTTGCGCGATTTCGTGCGGCGACCAGCCGGTGCGCTCCTGCATCAGTTCCGCCTCGTAGTCGTTGACGCAGACGTAGTCCGCCAGCTCCACGAACCGCCGCAGCTCCGCACCATCGAACAGGGGCAGGCCCTGGCCGGGATCGAAGATGAAGGGAATACCCGCCTCGGCGAACTGTTGCGCATGCTCCAGCATCCCCTCGCGACCGTCGGGCGACACCATGCCCAGACGCACGCCATCGGCCTCGTCGATGCGGTTGTGGTGAGCGAACTCCATGGCCCCCGGGTGAAAGGCCGTGATCTGGTTGTCGTCCATGTCGGTGGTGATGAAGGCCTGGGCCGTATAGGTATCGGGGATCTCGCGTACGTGGCGCCGACTGATCCCGTTGCGATCCATCCAGGCCGCGTAGGGTGCGAAATCCTCGCCCACCGTGCCCATGGGCAGGGGATCGCCCCCCAGCAACCGCAGGTTGTAGGCGATGTTGCCGGCGCAGCCGCCGAACTCACGGCGCATCTCCGGCACGTGGAAGGAGACGTTCAGGATATGGACCCGATCCGGCAGGATGTGATTGCCGAACCGGTCGTGGAACACCATGATGGTATCGAACGCAAAGGAACCGCAGATCAGGGCTGACACGAGCCTGCTTCCTCCTCCTGATAGACCAGATCCAGGGTGCGGGCCGCCCGCACCTCGTCCAGGCGCCGCACGGGCAGGCTGTGCGGCGCCTCCCGCAGCAGTTCCGGCTGCTGCTCGGCCTCGCGGCGGATGGCGACCATGGCATCGACGAAGGCATCCAGGGTCTCCAGGCTCTCCGTCTCCGTGGGCTCGATGAGCAGGCACTCGGGCACCAGCTGAGGGAAATAGGTGGTGGGCGCATGCTGGCCGTAATCCAGCAGCCGCTTGGCGAAGTCCATGGCCGAGACGCCGAACGCCGCCTTCTCCCGCCGCAGGCTGACGATGAACTCGTGGGTGGCGCGGCGCTCGGGGAAGGCCACCTCGAACCCCGCCTCGCGCAGCCGCACCATGAGATAGTTGGCATTGAGGGTGGCGAAGTCCGCCACCCGTCGCATCCCCTCGGCCCCCAGCATGCGGGCATAGACATGGGCCCGCAGCAGCACGCCGGCATTGCCCATGAAGGCGGACAGCCGGCCGATGCTCTGTGGGCAGTCGGCCTCCGTCAACCAGACGTAGTCGTCCCCGTCGCGGGCCACCCGCGGTACCGGCAGGAAGGGCTCCAGGCGCTCCGACACGCCCACCGGCCCGGCCCCCGGCCCACCGCCGCCATGGGGGGTCGAAAAGGTCTTGTGGAGGTTCATGTGGATGACGTCGAACCCCATGTCGCCGGGGCGCACCCGGCCCAGTATGGCGTTGAGATTGGCGCCGTCGTAATAGAGCAGCCCGCCCGCGTCGTGCACGAGTCGGGCGATCTCGGTGATGCGGCGCTCGAACACCCCCAGGGTCGAGGGATTGGTGAGCATGATGCCGGCGGTCTGCGGGCCCACTGCCTCGCGCAGGGCATCGAGGTCGACATCGCCCTGGTCGTCGGTGGGGATCTCGCGCACCCGGAACCCGCCCATGGTGGCACTGGCCGGGTTGGTGCCGTGGGCGGCGTCCGGCACCAGCATCTCGCACCGCGCCTCATCGCCCCGGGCGCGGTGATAGGCCCGGATCATGGCCACGCCGGCGAATTCCCCCTGGGCGCCGGCCGCCGGCGTGAGCGACACCGCCCGCATGCCGGTGACCTCGCGCAGGATCTCCTGCAGCTCGTACATGCAGGCCATGAACCCCTGGCTGCTCACCTCCGCGGCCAGGGGATGGCGCCCCAGGAAGCCGGGCAGCATGGCCAGACGGTTGGCGGCCCGGGGATTGTATTTCATGGTGCAGGAACCCAGCGGGTAGAACTGGGTGTCGATGGAGAAGTTCTGCTGCGACAGGCGGGTGTAGTGCCGCACCACCTGGAGTTCGGACAGTTCCGGCAGCGCCGGCGGCGCCCCGCGCAGGAGATGCCCGGGGATGTCGTCCGCCGCCGCGCCGGCGGGCGCCGGCCACTGGCCCACCGCGCGCCGTCCCGGCCGGGACTGGTGGAAGATCAGCATCTCTCAGCCCAGCGCCGCCAGGGCCCGGTCGTAGTCGGGCTCCTGCTTGATCTCGGGTACCAGTTCCCGGTACAGGACGCGATCGTTCTCGTCCAGCACCACCACCGCGCGGGCGGTGATGCCGGCCAGCGGCCCGTCCGTGATCAGCACGCCGTAGTCCTTGGCGAACTTCCGGTCGCGCATCATGGACAGGGGCACCACCTTGCCGATCTGTTCGCTGCCGCAGAAGCGGGCCTGGGCGAAGGGCAGGTCGGCGGAGATCACCAGCATCACCAGGTCGTCCCGGCCGGCGGCGGCCTCGTCGAAGCGGTGGGTGGAGGCGGCACAGACCGGCGTGTCCAGGCTGGGCACGATGTTGAGCAGCTTGCGCCGGCCGGCGAAGTCGGCCAGGGTGCGGTCGTTGAGTTCGGCGTCCACCAGCCTGAAATCGGGCGCCTGGCTGCCCACGGCCGGCAGCTCGCCGTTGGTATGGATGGGCGTACCGCCCAGGGTGATCTCGGCCATCTTTCTCTCTCCTCTCTCCGGTTTCCGGTTCCGCCGCCGGCTCAATCCATCCTGGGCTTGACCGGGCAGCCCGCCCCCCGCTGGCGCTCGATCAGCCGCTGCAGGTGGCCGGCATAGGTGGCGATGTCGTCCTCGGTCCGGGTCTCGGTGGCACAGACCAGCAGGCTGTTGGCCAGCTCCGGATAGTCTTCACCGGCGGCATAACCAGGGGCGATGTTGTGGGCCACCAGGGGCCGTACCAGGCCGGCCAGGGGCCACTCGAACTCTAGCAGGCATTCGTGGAAGAAAGGCCCCGCAAAACGTGGCCGAACGCCATCCAGCGCCGCCAGCGCATCCACCAGCTGCCGCGTCCGCTGGTGACAGGCCAGCGCCACCCGGCGCAACCCCTCGCCGCCCATCAGGGCCAGATAGAGGGTCGCCGCGGTGACCATCAGCCCCTGGTTGGTGCAGATGTTGGAGGTCGCCTTGGACCGGCGGATGTGCTGTTCCCGCGCCTGCAGGGTCAGGGTGAACCCCTCGCGGCCGTCCCGGTCCCGGGTACGGCCCACCAGCCGACCCGGCATCTGCCGCACCAGCGCCTTGCGCGTGCACATGAAGCCGAAATAGGGCCCGCCGGAGGACAGCGGGATCCCCAGGGGCTGGCCCTCCCCCACCGCGATGTCGGCCCCC
>JALWSQ010000193.1 GCA_026993645.1 Thiohalobacter sp. | reverse complement strand
CCGGTCCCCCTGTGGCTGCATCCGTTGCCACCGCTGCGCCGAGCCGCGGGCCGGCATGGCGAGGCGGCCCCGGAGGATACAGCGCCGAACGCGGGGACCACCCGCGATGCCCGGGACGGGCGCCGCCGCCGCGCGGAGCGGGTGGCGATGCCCCGGCGGGATCAGGGCCTGCTGGCCCTGCGCTTCGAGTCCATCTTCGGCTGGGCCGAATATGCCGACCTGGACCGCGGCACCGAGGACAACGAGGATCTCGACCAGGCACGCCGCGATGCCGATGACCTGGAGCAGCTCAGCCTGGCACGGGACCACCAACGCCCCGCGTCCCGGTTGCGTTTCGACCTGGACCTGCCCTCGGCCGCCGACGACGATGCCTGCATCGGACCGGGAATCCGGGTGCCCGAGTGGGACTGGAAACACCAATGCCTGCACCGGGACCATTGCCGCATCCAGCCGATGGTGGCACTGGATGCGCCACCAGCCGAACTGCCGGCCCACCTGCACGCGACCGCCCGGCGGTTGCGCCGGCGTTTCATGGCGCTGGCGCCGGCCCGGGTGTGGCGGCATGGCCTGGCTGAGGGCGAGGAACTGGACATCGACGCCTACCTGCGGTATCGCGTCGATCGCCAGTCCGGCAGGGTGACCCTGGCGCCCAACCTGTACCGCGGCCTCGAGCCCGGTGGCCGGGACCTCGCCTGCCTGCTGCTGGCGGATCTCTCCCTCTCCACCGACACCTGGGTGGACGATCGTTTCCGGGTCATCGACGTCATTCGTGACAGCCTGTTCCTGTTTGCCGAGAGCCTGGCGGCCACCGGCGACCGCTTCGGCCTGTTCGGATTTTCCTCGCGTCGGCGCGATCCCGTCCGCTTCCACCTCATCAAGGGCTTCAGCGAGGCCTACGATGCCCGCGTACGCGGCCGCATCGCGGCCCTCCGGCCCGGCTTCTACACCCGCATGGGGGCCGCCATCCGTCATGCCGCCCAACGCCTGGCCCAACAGCCGGCCAACCGCCGCCTGTTGTTGCTGTTGACCGACGGCAAGCCCAACGACATCGACTGCTACGAGGGCCGCTACGGGGTGGAGGATACCCGCCACGCCGTGCTGGAGGCGCGCCGCCAGGGCATCCTGCCGTTCTGCATCACGGTGGACGAAAAGGGCACCGACTACCTGCCCTACCTGTTCGGCACGGGGCACTACCTGGTCATCCGCCACCCGCTGCAGCTGCCGTCGCGCCTGCCGCTGCTCTACGCCCGGCTGACCGCCTGAAGCGGCCGCTTTCCCTTGGCATATGCCTTCGGCTTGACCAGGATCAATGCAGTGTCGGCGCAGCTGGTCTTAGATGACGTATGCCCCGCGTTCGGAGTCCTATGGCAGCCACGCCCGACAAACAGGCGCGCCAGCGCAGCCTGCAATGTGCGCTGGGCAAGCCGGCCATCGCCTGTGAGGACTGCGGGTTGTATCACCTGTGCCTGCAGGATGCCCAGGGCCGCATGGAGGGCCGCCGCATCCGGCCCCCGCACCTGGAGACGCTGCACGCGCCGCGGGGGGATTTCCTGGTCACTGCCGGGGCGCCATTCCGTTACGTCTATGCGGTGCGCACCGGTGCCATGGAGATCTGCCTGCCACACGAGGACGGGCCGGTGGACGTGCTGGGTTTTGCCTTTCCCGGTGAGCGGCTCGGCATGGAGGCCCTGGGGCTGGGCTACTATCCCTACGCCATCCGCGCCCTGGAGCACACCATCCTCTGTGCCTTCGACCTGCGTTCCCTGGCCCAGGGGCGTTCCGGTTCGCGCCGGCTCTATGCCGCGCTGCTGCGCCTGATGAGCGAGGATTTCCAGCGCCTGCAGTCGAGCTACATCGCCCTCCGCGGCCTGCAGGTCATGGCGCGGCTGAGCACCATCCTGCTCGATTTCGCCGGTCGCATCGGCAAGGTCAAGGATACCTCCAGCCAGCTCAACCTGCCGATGACGCGCACCGAGCTGGCCAACTTCCTCGGCATGGCCCCGGAAACCCTGTGCCGGGCGCTGCAACAGCTGGAGAATGATCGTATCATTCGGGTCCATGGACGCCGGATCCGCATTCTCGATCACCGCCGCCTGGAGCGGCTGGTGCCGCGCCAGCCCTGATTCCGCATGGACCTGATGCCGGTGAACTGGCACTGGGTCAAGCTGGTCCATGTCACCATGGCGGTGACCACCGGAGCCTTCTTCTTTCTCCGCGGTGTCTGGATGTGGCGCGGCACGCCATTGCTGGAGCGCCGCTGGGTGCGGATCAGTCCCCATGTCATCGATACCCTGCTCTTTGCCACCGGCATCGGCATGATGGTGCTCACCCGGCAATATCCGGGCCGGGTGGCCTGGATCGGCTACAAGCTCGGTGCCGTCCTGCTCTACATCCTGTTGGGGCACCTGGCCCTGCGGTCGCGCCAGGCCCCGTTCTGGCGCCGCAGCGCCTGGCTGTCGGCGCTGGTGGTGTATGGCTACGTGGTCTCCGTGGCCCTGACCAAAGCGCCCTTGCCGTTCAGCCTTTGATTTTTGTCAATGCGCCGGCGCCGGGGAGCCGGTACAAGGCGGATCATGGCCCCGTCCCCCGTCCCGCGATCTCCCCGCCATCCGGCGCTGGCGTTGCTGTGCCTTCTCCTGTCCTGGTGGCTGGCCCTGTCGGCAGTCGCCGCCACCCCCTTGCGCCCCCTGCCGGAGGCGGATGCGCTGGCCTGGTTCCCGGGTGCCGACCACATCGAGATGATGACCGAGCCGGTGCCGGTGGGGCTGGTCTACGGCCAGGGTCGGCTGCTGGGCTATGCCTATCTCACCGACTGGATCAAGCCCATTCCGGCCTATTCGGGCAAGCCCCTGTCGGTGCTGGTCGCCCTGGATACCCGGGGCCTGATCAAGGGGGTCGAGGTGCACCATCACGACGAGCCCATCCTGCGTGCCGGGGTGTCCAACGCCGACCTGGCGCGATTCGTCGGCCAGTACGTGGGGCACCGGGTGGGCGAACACATCGTGGTGGGCGGGACACCGGAACCGGGCAAGACGGTCATCGACACCATCAGTGGCGCCACCATCACCATGATGGTCCTGGATGCCTCCATCCAGCGTTCCCTGCGACGGGTGGCGGCCGCCGTCGGTCTGGGCCCCGAGCCCACCGACGAGGCGGCGGCGGACCAGGAGATGTGGCGCCAGGTATGGCGCCGGCGCCGGCCCGAGATCGCCGTCCTGGTGACGGCCCTCGCCGCCCTGCTGGGCATCCTGCTGTTTCAGGACCCCATCTCGCGCCGACCACGGCTGCTGTTCCTGGTGCGGGAGACCTACCTGGTGTTCACCCTGGGGTTCATCGGCTGGTTCGCCCTGGCCCAGCTGTCGATCATCAATGTCTGGACCTTCGTGCACGCCCTCACCGGCTCCTTCAAGTGGGACAGTTTCCTGGTGGAGCCGGCCATGTTCCTGCTGTGGGGCTTCGTGGCCCTGACCCTGCTGCTCTGGGGCCGCGGTGTCTACTGCGGCTGGTTGTGTCCCTTCGGTGCCCTGCAGGAACTGCTCAACCAGGCCGGCCGCCGCCTCGGCCTCCCCCAGCTGGAACTGCCCGCGATCATCCACGAGCGGCTGTGGGCATTGAAGTACGTATTGCTGCTCCTGCTGCTGGGCCTGTTCCTGTACGACCTGCCGCTGGCCGAGCGCTATGCCGAGATCGAACCCTTCAAGACCGCGATCACGCTGCGCTTCCATCGTGCCCCGGCCT
>JALWSQ010000192.1 GCA_026993645.1 Thiohalobacter sp. | reverse complement strand
CGTCAATGCCCATGGCACCAGCACCCCCGTCGGGGACGCGCGTGAACTCGAGGCCCTGCGCGCGGTGTTCGGTGACCGGGTGCCACCGGTGAGTTCCACCAAGTCCCTCAGCGGCCATGCCCTGGGCGCCGCCGGCGTGCACGAGGCCATCTACAGCCTGCTCATGCAGCAGGAGGGCTTCATCGCCGCCTCGGCCCACATCGAGCAACTGGACGAGGCCGCCGCCGGTATCCCCATCGTCCGCGAGCGCCGGGACGATGCCGATCTGCGGCTGGTGATGTCCAACAGCTTCGGCTTCGGCGGCACCAACGCCACCCTGGTGTTCCGCCGCTTCGACGACTGAGGCAGGGCTGGGCGCCTGTCCGAGTGCAGGCGCCTAGCCCCCCCGCTCCACCTCGGCCCAGAGCCGGTCCAGGCGCTGGGCCGATACGGGCTCCGCCGTCCCCAGCGCCTGGGCGAAGAGCGATACCCGGTACTCCTCCGTCAGCCAGCGGTAGCGCCTGAAACCGGGCGTCTGTGGCCGGCCTTGGGCCAAGTGATCCCGCCAGCGGCGGCTGACCCGTTGTGCCTCCAGCGCGGGCCGGCGGTCACGGACCGGGTCCTGCTGCAACCGCTCCAGGCGCCGCACCATGGCCCGCAGGTAGCGCGGCAGCTGGCTCAGCCGGTCGATCGGCGTGGCGGCCACGAACCCGGGGTAGACCAGGGCATCGAGCTGCTGCTGCATGTCCTCCACGGCCTGCAGCCAGGCCGGTGGCACCCGGCCCCGTAACTGCCGGTGCAGTCCCTGCCAGAGTTCGAGTGCCGTCGCCACCTGGCCCGCCAGGCGCCCGGCCAGTGCCGTGGCCTCGGCATGCACGGCCACGGCGGCAGCCTCGAATGCCTGCTGCGACCGCGGCACGCCGTCCGCGAACAGGCAGGCATCGAGAACCTGGTCGACCAGTTGCCGCACCAGTTCCTCGCACCCGCCCAGGGGCGCGTAGTGCAGGCACAGCCGCTGGCGCTCGGGCAGCTGGCGTTCCAGGCGCCGCACGAAGGCCTGTTCCATGCGCCGGAACAGGGCCCGCACCCCCTCCCGGTGACGGCCAGGCGCCACCGCCGGATCGTCCAGCAGGCGCAGATCCACCCGACCTTCCCCGGCCGCCACCAGGGCGGGGAAGGCGGCCAGGCGCAGGCCGCCCTGCTCGATCTCCACCCGTTCCGGTAACTCGCCACAGGACCAGCGGCGCAGGTCCCGTCGTTCCAAGTCCGACCCGGGGGAAGATGCGAGCGAAACCGTTTGCGCCTCGCCGCCCCAGCGCGCCTTCAGCGCCTCCAGGTCCCGACCGCTGCCCAGGATCCGGCCATCCGCGTCGGTGATGGAAAAGCGCATGAAGAAATGGTCCGGCACCCGGTCCAGGCGCCAGTCCCCGGGCTCGATACGCACCCCGCTCATGCGTTCGAACAGCTCGGCCAGCAGCGGCAGCAGCGGGCCCGGCCGCTCCACCAGCGCCTGTCGCGCCGCCTCGGCGAACCGCGGCGCCGGCACCAGGTGACGCCGCTGGGCCTTGGGCAGGGAACGGATCAGGGCCTCGATCTTGCCCGCCAGCAACCCCGGCACCAGGCGTTCGAAGGGCCAGACCTCCAGGCGATTGAGCGCCAGCAGGGGAATGGTCACCGTGACCCCGTCGTCCTCGCTGCCCGGGGCAAAGCGATAGGCCAGGGGCAGGCACAGCCCGCCCTGCTGCAGGGCATCGGGAAAGGCCGCGGCCTCGGGCAGGCGACCGCTGTGGCGGATCACCGCCTCGCGGTCGAGATACAACGCCTGTTTGTCCTCCGCCGATGCCGTCCGGTACCAGCGTTCCAGGCTGCGACGGTCCCGCACCTCGGGCGGCAACCGCGCCTGGTAGAAATCCACCAGCCAGTCCTCGTCCACGCCGATGTCCGGCCGCCGCACCCGTGACTCCAGATCCGCCACCTCCGCCAGCAGGGCCCGATTGTGGACCTGGAACCCCAGCCGACCGCCCAGCGCACCCCGCGCCAGGGCGTCGCGCAGAAAGATAGCGCGCGCGGCTGCGGGATCGATGGCACCGAAGTCCACCGGCCGGCGTGACGCCAGTACCAGTCCATAGAGTGTCACCTGTTCCCAGGCCACCACCTGGCCGCGCCGTTGTGCCCAGTGGGGATCCTGCCAGCTGCGCTTGACCAGGTGGCCGGCCAGGGCCTCCACCCACTCCGGCTCGATGATGGCGGCCATGCGCGCGTAGCGCCGACCGGTCTCCAGGATCTCGCCGGCCAGGATCCAGCGTGGCCGGCGCCGGAACAGTACCGAGCCGGGAAAGATCTGCAGCTTCATGCCGCGGGCGCCCAGGTAGTCGTGGCGCTCCTTGTGTTGCGCCACCTGGCCCAGCAGGCCCGCCAGCAGCGAGCGGTGGATGGCGGCATAGCCGGCCGGCGCCTCGTTGCGCTGCAGCCCCATGTCCGCCACCAGGCCCCGCAGCTGGCGCCAGATGTCCTCCCAGTCGCGCATGCGCATCCAGGACAGGAAACGGGCCTGACACCAGCGCCGCAGCTGGTTGCGCGACAGGTGGCGGGCCTGTTCCCGCCAGGCCCGCCACAGGTTGAGGAAGAACAGGAAGTCGGAACGCTCGTCGGCGAAGGGCCGGTGGCAGGCATCGGCGGCCTCTGCCCGGTCCAGTGGCCGCTCCCGCGGGTCGTTGGCGGCCAGCGCGGCCACGATGACCAGGACCTCCTCCAGGGCCCCCTGGCCGGCGGCCTCCAGCAGCATCCGGCCCAGGCGCGCATCCACCGGCAGCCGTGCCAGCCGCCGGCCGGTCTCGGTCAGGCGCTGGCGACCGTCCAGGGCCCCCAGCTCGGCCAGCAGCCGCAGCGCGGACCGCACCTGGCGGGGATCGGGCGGATCCAGAAAGGGAAAGCGGTCGATGTCCCCCAGGCCCAGGTACAGCATCTGCAGGATGACGTTCGCCAGGTTGCTGCGCAGGATCTCGGGCTCGGTGAAGGCCGGTCGGGACAGGTAGTCCTCTTCCGCGTAGAGGCGGATACAGATGCCGGGGGCCTCCCGGCCGCAGCGCCCGGCCCGCTGATCCGCCGAGGCCCGGGAGATGGGTTCGATGGGCAACCGCTGCACCTTGGTCCGGTGGCTGAAACGGCTGATCCGTGCCAGGCCGGTATCCACCACGTAGCGGATGCCCGGCACCGTGAGGGCGGTCTCCGCCACGTTGGTGGCCAGCAGGATGCGCCGGCCGGTGTGGGGTGCGAACACCCGCTGCTGCTGGGCGGCCGAGAGGCGCGCGTAGAGCGGCAGCAGTTCCGTCTCCGGTGGATGGTGCTTGCGCAGGGCCTCGGCCGCCTCGCGGATCTGCCGCTCCCCGGGCAGGAACACCAGGATGTCACCGGGCCCTTCCCGTCCCAGCTCGACCACGGCCTCCACCAGCGGCTGCAGTGGGTCCTCGTTCTCCCCGTCCGCGGCCGGCGGCCGGTAGCGCAGCTCCACCGGGTAGCCGCGCCCGGAGACCTCGATGACCGGCGCGCCACCGAAATGACGGGCAAAGCGCTCGGGATCGATGGTGGCGGAGGTCAGGATCAGACGCAGGTCGGGCCGGCTGGGCAACAGGCGATGCAAGTAGCCCAGCAGGAAATCGATGTTGAGGCTGCGCTCATGGGCTTCGTCGATGATCAGGGTATCGTAGGCCAGCAGGCGGGGGTCGCGGCGGATCTCGGCCAGCAGGATGCCGTCGGTCATGACCTTGACGTAGCTGTCGCTGCCGATCCGGTCGGTGAAGCGGATGCGGTAACCGACGGCATGGCCCAGCGGCGAATCCAGTTCGGCGGCGATGCGCAGGGCCAGGCTGCGGGCGGCGATCCGGCGCGGCTGGGTGTGGCCGATGAAGCCATGGCTGCCCCGCCCCGCGGCCAGGCAGATCTTGGGCAGCTGGGTGGTCTTGCCGGAACCCGTCTCGCCACAGACCACGACGACCTGGTGTTGCGCGATCGCTGCCGCGATGCGTTCCCGCGCCGCCACCACCGGCAGCTCCTGGTCGAAGCGCGGCCGGGGCAACGCCTGGCGCCTGGCCTCGGCGCGGGCACAGGCCTCGGCCAGCTGCCGCGCCAGGGCCCTGGGCCAGGGCCGGCGGCGACGCGCCAGCCGCAGCAGGCGCGGTGCCAGCCGCTCCCGGTCCCGCACCAGCAGCCCGTCCAGCTGCCGGCGCCAGTCGTCGGCCAGGTGATCCTCCACCTTCGTCGGCGCCTGCTACTGCCTGCCTGCCGGCGGCCTGGGCGCGGTATGCCGCTCGCGCCACTGCTGGAAGTTGGGGTAGCGGCGCCAGTCGCCACTGCGGATGTAGTCCAGCACATTGCGCAGGCGGTAGAACTGGACCACGGAATCGACCCGCAGGATCTCGTGCCCGTGGCGATCGAAGAACACCAGGGTCGGCGTGTAGAAGATGTTGAGGGCCGCCGCCCATTGCCGTGCCGTCAGTCGCTTGCCGGCGGGCGTCACCACTGGCGTGTCCCGCACCAGGTTCAGCTGGACGGCATCGAAGTCCCGCAGGCGGTCGTGGATCTCCGGTTCCTGCAGGGGCCCCGTGTGCAGTACGTCGCAGGCGTGGCAGTCGGGACGCTCGAAGAAGACCACCAGCGGGCGCTGCGCCGGCCAGTGACTGCGATCCAGATTGTAGGGCGGCGGCTGGAAGAAGTCCTCGATGCTCAGGCTGCCGTCACCGAAGTTGAGCGGCACGTCGGCACGGGCCAGGTAGTCGCGCAGCCGCTCACTGCGGTAGTAACCGTCTGCGACATACTCCAGGGCGGCGCGAAATTTGTACGGCGGGTAGTACCCGTTCAGACGCAATGCGACCCGACCCCGCGGGTCGATGAACACCAGCGTGGGCGTGAAATTCACATGCCGGTCCAGGGCGAACATCTTCTCCGTCATCTCCTTGCCCGAGAGGTCCGTCACCATCCGGCTGCCATGGATGTCCAGCCCGATGACGTCGAAGTGGACCTGGGTGTAGCGGCGGATGTCGGGCAGGCCGAAATCCTTCTCCAGCAGGGCCTTGCAGTAGGCACAGTATTTCTGGCCGAAATAGAGGATGAGCGCGGCCTTGCCGTCCTGGCGCAGGTCGGCCAGGTCCTCGCGCAGATCGAGGAAGCTGAGCTTGAACCAGGAGGGGAACTCGAGGGGCTCCGACAACACCTGGTCGCTGAGGATGTCTGCGTTCTCGTCCCAGTCGTCGGTGGCGGCGAGGACGCCGGTCGGTCCCAGGACGATCAGCAGCACCACGAGCAGCCAGGATCCTCGATAGCGTCTCCGACACCCGCTCATGGCGACCACCCGCCGTCCGCTGGCCGGCCGTGAACGAAGCCGCTATAATCACCGCCGCCTACGCCGGGCAGGCACCGGACCCAGGTTCGCCCCGCCTGCCCTCGCGCTTGAGAGAGGCCGGGCGTAGGCCTCCAGGAACCACCATCGGAATCGAGAGGATCATGAAAATACGACATCTGTTCACCCTGGCACTGCTGGGCGGCCTCGCCGTGGGCCGGATCGCGAGTGCCGCCGGGGATCCGGCGGCCGGCAAGCTCAAGGCCTTCACCTGTCTGGGATGTCATGGCATCCCGGGTTATTCCAATGCCTACCCCGAGTACCGGGTGCCCAAGGTGGGCGGGCAGCACGCCCAGTATATCGTGTCCGCACTGCATGAATACAAGGCGGGCAAGCGCAGCCACGCCACCATGCGCGCCCAGGCCAGCAGCCTGAGCGACCAGGACATGGAAGACATCGCCGCCTTCTTCGAAAGCCAGGGTCGGTGATTCCAGCCCCCAGGGCAGTCACCCGGCCCCGGGCCGGGACCGGATCAGAGAACAAGAGGTCGACATGAACAAGCGCATCACCCTCACCATCGCCCTGCTGAGCCTGATGGCCGCCGGGCCTGCTGCCGCCACGGGTGACGCCGCGGCCGGCAAGGCCAAGGCCGAGGCCATCTGCAAGGGCTGCCATGGTGCCGACGGCAACAGCACCAACCCCCAGTATCCCCGCCTGGCGGGCCAGTACGCCAGCTACATCCGCAAGGCATTGCACGACTACCAGAGCGGCCGGCGCAAGAACCCCATCATGAAGGGGTTCGCTGCCAGCCTGAGCGACCAGGACATCGACAATCTGGCCGCCTATTTCAGCACTCAGAAAGGGTTACACACCCCCGTACTGCCCAGGCGCGTCGACCAGTAGGACTGGCGGCTGTATTTCGGGCACCTGCGGGCCCCGGATGGGCCCGCAGGCATCTTTCCCCCGGCGGGTGTACACTCGGTCCCCATGAACGACAACCCGCCAGATGCCTTTCTCGCCCTGGCCACCGGCTGCCCTCATTGCCCGGTGGTGCTGCAGGCCCTGGGTGAACTGGTCAAGGGTGGTGAGATCGGCCGCCTGACCGTGGTCAATCTGGGCCGCCACCCCGAGGAAGCGGAACGGCTCGGCATCCGCCAGGTACCCTGGATCCGTATCGGACCATTCGAACTCCAGGGCCTGCACCGCCTGGCCGAGCTGCGCCAGTGGGTGGAGCGTACCGGCAGTGTGGACGGCATGGCCGAATACCTGCGTGACCGGCTCCGGGCCGGTGACCTGGCCACCGCCACCCGCCTGGTGAAGACCACCCCACAGGCCATGGATGCCCTACTGGCCCTGCTCACGGAGACCGACAGCGAGCTGCCGTTGCGCCTCGGTGTCGACGCCATCTTCGACGAGCTGGCCGGTACACCGATATTGGCCGAGGCGGTCGACCGACTCGCCGCGCTGGCCCGGGAAGCCGCGCGGCCGGTCCGAATCGATGCCATCCACTACCTGGGACTGGCCGGCACGCCCGCGGCCCGGGACCGGCTGAAGGCATTGGCCCGGGACCCGGACCCGGAGATCCAGGCCACCGCCCGGGAGGTGTTGGCGGAAACCACCAGCTGATCCCCAATGGTGGCAGCACCGCAACATTGTGCCCGCTGACAGCACCCCGCGACCCTGCTGTTGCTGGCACTGGCGCTGTTCCTGCTGGGCAGCAGCAGCCGGGATGCCCGCCAGCGCCTGAACTGGTACCGGCGCCACCTGTTGGTTGCCCGCTGAGGACCGGCCCGGGGTTGCAAGTCCCCACAAGGCAACGGCGGCCTTGGGCCGCCGTTGCCTTGTGGCTACGCGGGCAGCGTTTCAGGCCATGCCCAGGCGCTGCTTGATGGCGTCGATGACCGCCTCGCTCGAGGTCGCCTGCACGTTCACCAGCAGCCCCTCCTTTTCATAGAAACCGATCAGGGGCGCCGTCTTCTCATTGTAGGTCTCCAGCCGGTGGCTGATGGCCTCCTCGGTCTCGTCCTCGCGCTGAATGACCGGGCTGCCACACTTGTCGCACACGCCCTCGACCTTGGGCGGGTTGCTCTTGACGTTGTAGATGGCCTGACACTCGGGGTTGGAGCAGGTGCGGCGGGTGGTCAGCCGATCCAGGATGACCTCGCGCGGCACGTCGATGTTGACCGCCATGTCGAGCTGGATGCCGAGTTTCTCCAACAGCGCCTTGAGCGCCTCGGCCTGGGGGATGGTGCGCGGGAACCCGTCCAGCAGGAAACCCTGCTCACAGTCCGGCTCCTGCAGGCGCTTCTCCATGATGCCCATGATGAGGTCATCCGGCACCAGGTCACCCGCTTTCATGTAGGCCTCGGCCTGCTTGCCCAGCTCGGTACCCGCCTGCACCGCACCACGCAGGATGTCGCCGGTGGAGATCTGCACGGAACCGTCCAGCTTGGTCAGCATCTTGGCCACCGTCCCCTTGCCTGCACCCGGCGCACCCAACAGAATCAGTTTCATTGCTCGTCCTCTCGTCGTCGCATTGGAATCATGTTCCGCTGACGGCCCGGGCACCTGGCCCGACCCCGCGATTCGGGGGCGTATTGTGCGCGGTCGCACCGGGGCAATCAACCGTCGGGCCGAAGAGGCCCGCCCGGCGACCGCCATGCGCCGGAAATTTCCTACGACCTGTCAGCCTGGAACGGAAAAACCCCCTTTCACCTCAAGCCGCTGCGCCTGCCGGCCGATACATCTGTTCGATCGTCATCCCCTGACACCAAGGAGGGGGCACTGCAATCACGGCCAATCCAAGGGGGACAAGTCCATGCATACAAGACATCCGATTCGTCGCCTAGCGACCCTGTTCACGTTATTGTTGCTGCTCGCCGGCGGCCTCGCGGCCTGCGGCGGCGGCAACGGCGGCAGCACCGGCTCCGGTAGTGGCGGTGCCATCACCGGCAGCGGCAACTGATAGCGCATCGAGGAGCAATCACCATGAACCCGTTTTCCCATCGTTTCATGCGTCCCATAGCCCTGGCCATGGCCCTGACCCTGGGTGCCATCGCCAGCCCGGTGGCCAGTGCGCTGACCGCCGGCGCCAGTTACAGCGTCGTGGTATCCCGGATCAACCCGGATGGTACCCTGCAGGCACTGACCTCCACCAGTACCACGGCGGACGCCAATGGCAAGATCCAGTTCAGCCTGAGCAGCCTGCCGAGCGCCAGCAGTTCGGTCCATTTTCTGCTGCTGCAGGTCAAGGATGGCAATGGCCAGGTGGTACGGCAGGGTATCGCCCCGGCCCCCAGTGCCTCGGGGACCAACCAGGTGGGCATCAACCCCCTGTCCCACGTCCAGGCCGAGGCACTGCTCGGCAGCATGCAGAGCAACCACACCGACGATCCGCTGGCAGCGGCCTTCGGCCTGGTGTTCGTCCGCTCGGCCAATCTCGCCGCCAGTGACATCGGCGGCCTGGGCCAGATGATGGCCACCGCCATCCGCGGCACCGGCGGCCTGGAGGACTTCCTGCGCCAGCACGGGGTGAGCACGGCCGCCCTGGCCACCTTCAAGGACCGCATCATCGACAACCCGACCAGTGGCAGCAAGGACCTGTCCGATTACGTGGCCTACTTCAAACATGCGGTGGACAACGGCAGCAACGACGATCTGGCCATCGCCGGCGGCCTGATGGCGGACATCATGGTGGACGCCGCGGCGGCGGCCGGCATCGACCAGCAGGTCCTGCTGGCGGCATTCGATGCCGCGGGCAGCGCACCCGGGCTGCAGGCCGCCATGGGCTCCCTGTCCAGCTCGTTCCAGGGTGCCGTCCAGGCCGCGGTCTCCGGTTTCGAAACCCGGCTGTCGTCCATGGTACTGAAAAAGACCTACAGCGATGCCCTGGCCACCCTGGGGGGCAACCAGGCCCTCATCGCCCGTTTCAACGCCGGCGTGCAGGCCTTCGTCCAGGCCCAGCAGGCCCTGGATACCCAGTACGGCCAGTACTTCATGGATCCGCAGGGCTATCTGGCCAGCCATCCCGGTCAGACCGAGCAGCAGATCCAGCAGGCGATCGATACGGCGTTCCAGTCCGCCTGGACCCAGTTCCAGGCCGATATCCGGTCCAAAAACGCCGAGATCCAGACCATGCTGACGGCGGTGGCCAATGCCACCGGCATGACTACCAGCCAGTTGCAGGGCGTGGGCCAGGAACGCGATGCCAACGGCAACATGGTCAATTGGCCCATCCCGCAGACGGTGGCGGTCACCTGGGTCGCCAACATCCTGAATGCCGGCGGCAGCCTGAGCTTCACCCGTGACACCACGCCGGTACCGGCCCCCATGCAACAGTGGCTGGACAGCGACGACAATCCCAGCAACGGGATCGACGGCCAGCGTCACGACTTCACCACCCAGATGCCGGCGAGCTTTGCCGCCCTCATGGGCCTGATGGAGGACGTGCAGATCGTGGAGGAGACGCGTCGGGCCATCTGGGCCAACAACCAGCAGCCGAGTGCGGCCCAGCAGGAACAGGCGCGGGTGAATTTCGCCAACGGCCTGGCCCATCTCGCCAGCCTGATCGGTGGCACCACGGACGGCACCACCCCCATCAGTCCAGCACAGAAGAAGGCCCTCATCGTGCTGATGCAGCAGCCCAACCTGCACTGAGATGCCCCGACCGGCACGACGCAGGACCGACCATGGGCCAGCCGGCAACGGCTGGCCCATGGCGCTTCTGCTCCTGCTGGGCTGCTTCCTCCCCGCCCGGCTACCGGCCGCGCCCGGGGATCCGCCACCGCTGGTACTGCGTGGTACGCTGGTAGTACGGGAACCGGCCGGCTACGCCATCGTGGAGGATCCGCGCAGCGGGCAGCAACGGGAATACCACACCGGTGAACCCATCCTGCCCGGCCTTCGACTGGTGGCGGTCCACCCGGATCATGCCCTGCTGCAACGGGGCAGGGAGCGGTTCCGGGTCGAGTTCGGCGCTCCCATCAGCCGATCCACTCCACGATCTGCCCGCAGCTATCGCATCCCTGCCGATCGTATTCCCGATATCCTGGCCGGCGTGGAACTGTTGCCCCACCAGCAGGAAGGCAAGCCCGTGGGCTACTATGTCAACCGCCTGGCCCCGCCGTTGCAACCCTGGCTGGGGTTGCGCACCGGCGATATCATCACCCGCGTTGCCGGTCGCGAGGTGACAAAACTGGGCGAGGGCGACCTGGCCGGCCTGCTGGCCCGCGGCCGGGCCCGGCTGGAAGTGCTGCGTCAGGGACAACGGCTGCAATTCGACTACCGCCTGGCAAAAACCGCTCGCCGGCCACGATTGAAACCAGGCCCGGCCAGGCCTTCGCCGACCACCGCATCCCCTTGACCCGCCCCCCGGCATCTGCCCTCATGCGTCCGGCGCATCCCTCCCGGACCGCCGCTGTTGCTTCAGTACGTAGAGCCCCGCCACCAGCGCCACCAGGACGGCGGCGATACCCAGTAGCGTCATCGGATCGGTGGACTTGGAATCCAGGATCACGATCTTCCGCGTGATGGCCGTCATGGCGATCAGGAACATGATCTCGATATAGCCCGCCTTGTTATTGCAGTAGGCGTAGATGCTGCCCATGAGTTCGAGCGCAATGACGACCAACATGAACAGCCCGAAGGTATCATAGAGACCGTCGAGCCCGAGAAAGAATCCGGGCGGCGCGACGAGATCGCGGTAGAGAACATGACCCAGCTCCAGGATGGAGGAAACGACCACGATCCCCATCAGCAGGACGAGGATCATGGAAATGAATGCCTCGAAATAGCGGAAGATCCTGTCGACCGTCATCGATCACCTTCCCTCTGGGTTTCCCTGCGCGAACAGACCGCCACGACGCCCCACCGATGGCGGTACCGCACACGGCGGTGCGCAGGCCTGCTCAACGGAACGCTGTCCCGCTCAGCGTGCCAGCCTGTTGTAGATCCAGGCGATGACGATCCCGGCGATATAGCCGTCGACGAATGCCCAGAGCATGCCGACGAAGGCACCGGCCAGGGTAGGCCCGTAGTCGAAAGCCCCTTCGAACGCTAACACGGTGTTCGCCGCGCCTCAACAACGGGATCATGCCACGGCCGGTCGGCTGCCGGGAGGATACCGGCCGGACCGGCCCCGGCCAGATACAGGCAGACGAACATGGTCCGAGGGAAGGATGGATGGTGGCTACGGGTGGATTCGAACCACCGACCCCATCATTATGAGTGATGTGCTCTAACCAGCTGAGCTACGTAGCCTTTTTAGATGGCGACCGGCCTGGCGGCGGTCCGGCCTGCAAGGAGCCGCAATTTTAGGGACTGCGTCCGCCCTTGTCCAGCGGCGTGGCCGGGGGCTACAACCGGCCCGCGTAGTGGAGACGATAACGCCCCTGGGCATCCGCCGCCCCCAGCAGACCGAGGTTCTGCACCAGGTCTGCCGGCGCCTGGGGCCGTGGCCGCAGCTGGCCGTCGATGCGATAGGCCCCGTCGTCCAGGTGCAGCCGGGCACGGATCTCCAGGGGACCCCCGGTATCCTGCAACTGGCCCTGGATGTGCGCGGGCCGGGGCGTGGTCAACTGGAGATAGATGCCACCGAGATCGAGGGCGACCGGCTGCAGCAGCCGCGCGGGCTTCCAGGTGATCTCACCCCGGACCGCAACCGGCCGGCCGGCCTGGAAGCGGGCCTCCGCGAGATCCAGATCCAGCATGCCGCCGAGACCGCCCGGCAGACCCAGCCAGCCCGCCAGTTCCCCGGCGCCGAACCGGGCACGCACGTCCGCCACGTAGGGAGTACCCAACAGCGGGCGCCCGGCGCGAAGCTCGCCGCCGCCCGCCGCCGTCTGGAAGAACAGCCGGTACTCCAGGCGCCCGCGCAGGAGCGCCGCCGGCCGCCAGCGCCAGGCGAGGCGCTGGATAGCGGCCCGGCCCAGGCGCAGACCCTCGGCCGTGCCGTGCCACAGGGTACCGGTGGCACGCTCCGGCCGCACGGGGGCCGGCACGAAGCGCAACAGCTGGGCCGGGGGCAGGGTCAACAGCAACATCAGCAGGTAGAGGCCGGCAAAGGCCGCCGACCAGCGCAGCCCAGCCCTCATGATCCCGCCGCCGTGAGGGTCAGGCGGGCATCGACCAGGCCGGCCCCCTCCCCCTGCTCGATGCGCACCGCCTCGGGCAGGGCGCCGCTCTGGCGCTGGAGGTCGTCCAGCCACAACATGAGCTTGTCGAAGGCCACGTTCTCCAGCCGCACCCGGATACGCTGGGGGCCCTCGGGCTCGATGCGGCGAATGCCCGGCCCCAGGCCCGCGGCCCGGGCCGACTGGTCGATGATGGCCAGCAGGGAACGCCCGCCGCGGGCGGGCGCCGCATGCCGGCGCTGGCGCAGGACCCGCACCTCGGTGGCTGCCTGCTGCATCCAGTGCAGGGTCTTGCGCTCTGCGGCCACGCCCCGCTCCAGGGCCGCCCGGTGCCGCACCATGGGCAGCCAGATGGCCGCCCAGGCCAGCACCAGGCCCAGGACCAGCGCACCGACCAGGAGGATCCGCTGATCGCGGGCCTGCAACCCCAGGAACCAGTCCTTCATGACGCCGCCTCGATACGCAACCGTCCCTGCACCCGGCCACCGCTGGCGGTGGCGGACTGGATCTCGACCTTGAGTCCACCCTGCCGGGCCAGCGCCTGCTTGAGCTGGTCGATGGCCTGCACGCTGGCGGCGGTCAGTTCCAGGTCCAGCCGCCCCTGGCGATAGGCCAGGGCACGGAGGTGCACGGCCGGCATGCCCTGGAGGGCCTGGCCGGCACCGGCCAGCAGGTGGAGGAAGTCGCTGCCGCCCGCCCGGGCCGAGCCGCGCAATGCCTTGAGCCGCTGTTCCATCTGCGCGCGGGCATTGACCACCCGCTTGGCGTCGGGAAAGGCCTGGCGATAGAGGGCTTCGATGCGCTGCCGGAGCTGCTGCTGTTCGGCCGCCAACTGCCGGATCTCGAGCATGGCATCCGCCAGGCCGAGCGCCACCACCAGGCCCAGCAGCGCAGCGGTGGCCCGCCAGGGCCGCCACAACCGCCCCAACGCCTGCCGCCGGCTGTAGGCGCCCTGCAGCAGATCGATCAGCGGTGACTGCCCTAGCTGACGCGCCATGGTGCCGATCGTGCCATCGGGGCAGGGGCGATGTTCGATCTCGGTGTCCAGTTCCAGCAGCCCGGCGACCTCGCCTGCGCCGCAGTTCAGAACCTCCAGCGGGGTACGCGATTCGTTCTGGTCGACCAGGGCCTGGAACAGGACCGGCAGCATGGCGAGTTCACAGGCGAAGCCGCCATGGGCGGCATGCCGCAGCCAGGCCTGCTGGCCATCCACCAGCAGGGTCCAGCGTCCCTCGGTCCAGGGCAACGCAAGCACATCGGGTACCATGGACTCCGGAACCAGATCCACGGCGCGCAACTGCGCCAGCCAGGCATCCATGCGGCTGCGTGCCACCACCGCCACCGGCCAGGCATCGTCGTCCTGCCGCTCGCCCAGGGCGAAGTGCAGTGCATCGACCTCGTCGGTGAGTTGCTCCTCCAGGGCAAAGGGGACCGCCTTGAGCACCCGCTGGCGATGGCGGCTGGGCACCCGGGCCTCGGCCAGCAGGATGTCCGTACTCGGCACCAGCACCTGGATGCGGCGCCCGATGCCCTGGGCCGCCACCTCGCTCAGCGGTACGGCCGCCGCCGAGTCCAGCAGCCGGCCCTCGCCGCTGCGGATGGCGAACCCGACCGGCTCGGCCGCATCCTGTCCCAGGCGGACGACCAGGCTTTCACGCATCGGCCACCGTCCCCCGCACCGGTGGCCCCATGCTGCCCGCGGTCAACTCGTACAATGCCTCATCCCCTCCACTCGGCAGGCCGCGCCGCCCGGGCCCCTGCCGGAACCCCTGGAACGGCCTGATCAGGCCAGACCTTACCCAAAAGACGAAGCGGGCGCAAAGCGATGGCGCCGACCCCTCACCAAGTGCCGAAGCTGTGCCGCAGGGTCTCCACCGCCTGTTTGTGCCGGTGGATGATGCTGTAGAGCGTCGTGCGCCCCGACCCCACCGTCACCCGGGCCCGCAACAGGAAATAGTCGCTGCCGACACCCACCTGCGCGGCATCCACCCGGCGCC
>JALWSQ010000191.1 GCA_026993645.1 Thiohalobacter sp. | reverse complement strand
TCGTGGGTGGTGACATCCCGTTGTTGGGCACGCTCGCTGCGCTCGCTTTGCCCAACCTACGGCTGCCCACCATCCGCACGGTGATGTGTAGGATGCGCAAAGGCCCGAAGGGCCGTGCGCATCATTGGCCGTGCGCATCGACGGCCGTGGGTCAATTCTCCTGCTTGATCTCGGTCGCCTGCATCACGCCACCACGGATGGGGCCCTTGGCCTCCACCCGCAGGCCATCCCCCAGGCTCAAGCCACTCGGGTTCAGCGTCGCCTGGCTGGCATCCACCCGCTGGCCGTCGATGCGGAAGTCACTGTCATTCACGTAGTCGGTGATGATGCCTTCGAGGCTGGCATTCTCCACCTCGCTGCCCAGCCCTTCCTGTTTCGACTCGATACCGGTGGCCGTGAGGGGGCCTGCACTGCCACTGTCCAAGGTGCCCTGCACTTCCACGAAATCACCGACCTTGACGGTCCCGAGCAGGCTGGAAGAGGCATCGATGGCCAGGCTGGACCGGTCCAGGGCCAGGCTGTTGGCGCCGATCGTCTTGACCGTACCCTTGATCTCCACCGAATCCCCGTTGGTGAAGGTGCCTTCCTTCTTGACGAAGGTTGCCACCAGCTTGTCGTTGAGGCGGTCGTAGAAGCCGCTGACCTCGATCACGTCATCGATGGCGAGGCCGGTGAAGCGGGTGCCACTGAACCGGGTGGTCGTGCTGTCGACCTCGACCTGGACCCCCAGCACGGTCAGGGTCTTCTTCGTTCCACCGGGCGTGGCGACATTCGTGATTGGTCCGGTCAGGCTGTCTTCGAATTCCACGCTGCTGGCCGTGCCATGGATACCATCGGCCGCCAAGGTGCCCTGGACCCTGACCACCATGCCCACCTGCAGGGCGCTGGCATCCCCGCTGGAACCATTGAGCTTGACCGTGCTCTGGGTGGTGTCGTACTCGACCCCATTGACGAAGATGCTGCCCAGCGCGGTGATGGTGCCGGAGGTGGTGATGCCGGTGCCGCCGATGCCAGCCAGGGTGCCGCTGCCGTTGCCGCAATGGGCCAGCACCAGGGCCAGGGCGGCGATCGCCAGGGGGCCGAGCCAGTTGCGCAGGTGCTTCATGGTCAGTCTTCTTCGTCTTCCTGGTAATAGTAGATGCCCAGGCTCACGAAACGCCCGGGTTCGTCCACGTTGGCCTCGTGCCGCGTCAGCCATTCGTCCAGGTCCTCGAGCAGGATCTGGGCCTTGCGCGAAGCGAGCTGGTGGAAACGCTCCACCTGGTCCTCCCGCAGGCGCGGATTGGAGACCTTGCGCTGGTAACGCAGGGGCTGGTCGCCAGCATGGAGATTGTAGTCGATGGTATTCACCAGTTCGGCGACGTCCGTCCCAAAAATGTGAATCTTTTCCACGGGGTCGTCGCCGGGGACATAGGCGTGTTCCTGCAGCACCACCCGGTCGCCCTTGCGCACCACGGTACCCGCGGCGACCAGCACCGACAGCATGGCCTGGGTGGGGATGTCGCCGCTGTAGCGGCGCACCAGGGAGGCGAAGGAATCCTCGCCACCATCCACCGTCAGCGGCTTGGGCATGCCCTTGGCATCGGTGAACAGGGGGTCGTTGAGCCAGCCGCCGATCACCCGCACCGCCCGGTTGTAGCGTTCCTCCGCCTCGATGCTGGCCTCCACCGTCAGGTCGAGCTGGCGCCGGGTCTCCTTGCGGGTGAGGCCGGTGAGGGCGGAGATGTGGGAGATGGTCTGGCGCCCGCCCGGGGGGATGAAGTCGTCCCGGGCCACCTCGACGAAGGCATGCCGCGCCCACTCGGAGAAGGTGCCGTAGCTGACCCCGTTGCGCAGCAGGATGCGCGCAATGGGGCGCAGGATGCGCATGACGGCGACGGCCAGGCTTTCTCGCACAGATTGTTTCATTCCGTTGACGATTTTCCGTCAGAAGTGCCGATAATGAAAGGGTCAATCTTGATGAGGCAGTGACTTTTGGATTAAGCTCCAATTATACATCATGCTTCCGAGGAGGGTGAGAGTGCGGGATCCCAGGCTGCGGAAGATTCCCCTGCGGGTGCGCAAGCATGCCCAGACCCGCGTCGCGCTGCTGCAGGCCCTGTTGCAGGAACTGCGGGACAAGCCCCTGGATGCCGTGGCGGTGCGGGACCTGTGCGATCACGCCGAGGTCTCCGAGGCCACCTTCTTCAACTACTTCTCGCGCAAGACCGAGCTGCTGGGCTACCTGCGCGACGTCTGGGCCCTGGAGCTGGTCTGGTGGGGGCGGCGGGTGGCCGAGGATCAGCCGGGTCTCAAGGCCGTCGAGGCCGTCTACGACAAGCTGGCCGAGCAGAGTCAGCAGCACCCGGGCGCCATGATGGAGATCCTGGCGCTGCATGCCCAGTCCCGCGAGAAGCCGGAACCGGCGGATATCCCCCTCGCGGAACGCTTGATCGCCTTCCCGGAACACGAGGGCATCGAGGACGTCGCCAGCGGCGGGGTGGAATCGGTACTGGTGCCCAACCTGGAACAGGCCATGCAGAAGAAGGAGCTGCCGGCCAACACGCCGTTGCCCCTGGTGATGATGTCGCTGGCGGGGATCTTCTACGGGGTGCCCATGGCGCTGTTGCCGGCCCAGGCCGCGCACCTGCCCAGCGCCTACCGCCAGCAGCTGTCCCTGCTCTGGTCCGGCCTCAGGGCGGCGGCCCGCGGCGGGCGCTGAACCGGTCAGCCGCGCATGGCCTGGATGGCCATGGCCTCCAGGCGGCGGATGCGTTCCTCCGTCGGCGGGTGGGTGGAGAACAGCCGCGCGATGTCCCGCCCCTTGAGGGGATTGACGATGAACAGGTGAGCCGCCGCCGGATGGCTTTCGGCCTCGGGCATGATGACGTGGCGGTTCATCGCCTCCAGCTTGCGCAGGGCGCTGGCCAGCCACAGCGGATTGCCGGCGATGCGGGCGCCCTCGGCATCGGCCGCGAACTCCCGTGAGCGCGAGATCACCATCTGGATCAGGCTGGCGGCCAGCGGCGCGACGATCATCATGACCAGCGCGCCCAGTATTCCACCGCCCTCGTCGCGGTCGTCCCCGCGCCCCAGCCCGAAGATCAGCGCCCACTGCATCATGTTGGCCAGCATGGCGATGGCCCCGGCGATGGTGGCGGCGATGGCCCCGGTGAGGGTGTCCCGGTGCTTGACATGGGCCAGCTCGTGTCCCAGGACGCCGGCCAGTTCCTCCCGGTCCAGCAGGCGCAGCAGCCCGGTGGTGGCCGCCACCGCGGCATGGGCCGGGTTGCGGCCGGTGGCAAAGGCATTGGGGGCATCGCTCTGTACCAGATAGACCCGGGGCATGGGCAGGCCGGCCCGGCGGGTGAGATCCCGCACCGTCTGGTAGAGCACCGGGGCCTCCGCCGGTCCCACCGGCCGGGCGCGATACATGGTCAGCACGATACGGTCCGAGAACCAGTAGCTGCCCAGGTTCATCACGGCGGCGATGACCAGGGCGATCACCATGCCCTGGTGGCCGCCCATGGCCTGGCCGGCCACCAGCAGCAGCCCGGTCAGGGCGGCAAGGAGCAGGGTGGTCCGAAAACCGTTCATCATGACAGGATCGTCCTCATCCGATGGCGTCGCCGCCAAGGATGAGGGTGTCTTCACGCCTTTTCAACCGGCGCGCGAACAGGGGAACGGTGGCTCAGCGGCGCAGGCGACAACCCTGGGTGCGGCACAGCCAGAGGACGATACCCGCGATGGCCAGGCCGCCAACGGCGCCGGCGAGGAAGAAGGGATCGAGAAACATGGCGACATCTCCCGAAGT
>JALWSQ010000190.1 GCA_026993645.1 Thiohalobacter sp. | reverse complement strand
CGCCCTGCTGCAGGTGTCGGGTGATGATCTCGTCCAGATCCGCCTGGTCCACGTAGCTGTACCAGGTGGCCTCCGGGTAGACCACCAGCACCGGCCCCTGGGTGCAGCGGTCCAGGCAGCCGGCGGCGTGCGGGTCAACACCGCCGGGCCCGTTCAGTCCCAGTGCCTTCACCCGCTGCTTGACGTAGGCGCGGGAGGCGGCGCTGCCGAAGCGGCCGCAGCAGTCCTCGCCCGGTCCCCGCTCGTGGGTACAGAAGAACAGGTGATGGCGGTAGTAACTCATGCCGCCAAGCATAACCCCTGTCGCGCCCCGCCCCAACCCGGCCGCCGGCCTTCCCCGCGTTCGCGTTCAAGGGATCGTCGAATCAGGACGATAGCAAGGCGAACGGGTTCATCCCGAGGACGCCTGGGCGAACGGATACGGAGATGTCAGCCAAGAGATGCCAGGGACGGTGGCGGGCCATGGGTCTGGCCTGCTGCATGCTGTTGTCTTGGAGCCTGCTGGCCGTGGCCGGCGCCTCCAGGCCGGCCAGCGTGGCCTTCTGGTATGGTGCCGACCCGCCAGTGGATGCCCTCGGCCTGTTCGATTGGGTGGTGGGGGAACCGGACCATTTCACCGCCGCCGACCTGGGCCGGCTCCGGGCCCAGGGCGCCGAGCCCTTCGCCTATGTCGGGCTGGGTGAGGTCTCCGATGATCGCCCCTGGTCCAAGGCCTTGGATTCCCGATGGATCCTGGGCCGGAACCCGGCCTGGCACAGCCGGGTGATGGACCTCTCCGCCCCTGGCTGGCGCCGGTTCCTGGTGGAACGGCGGTTCGCACCCCTCTGGCACGCCGGTTACCACGCCTTCTTCCTGGACACCCTGGACAGCTACCAGGCGGTCCTGCCCAAGGCCCGCTGGGCCGCCCAGGTCGACGGACTGGTCCGGCTGGTCCGGCTTCTGCACCAGCGCTTCCCGGGTATCCGCCTGCTGCCCAACCGGGGCTTCGCGGCCCTGGACCGCATCGCCCACGACTGTGTCGGCCTGGTGGCGGAATCGCTCTTCGCCGGCTGGAATGCGGCGGAGCACCGCTATGAGAAAGTGCCGGCCGCGGCCCGGGACTGGCTGCTGCAGCGGTTGCGCCATGCGCGCGACGACCTGAAGCTGCCGGTGGTGGTGGTGGACTACCTGCCCCCGGCCCGGCGCGAGCAGGCGCGCGCGCTGGCCCGGCGGATCGCCGGCCTGGGTTTCCTGCCCTGGGTGGCGACGCCGGACCTGGCCAGTCTTGGGGTCGGCAGCCAGGAGATCATGCCCCGCGACGTGCTGCTGCTCTACGATGCGCCGCCGGAACGCCTGCCCTATACCGACATCCACCGTTTCCTGGCCCTGCCCCTGGAATACCTGGGCTATCACCCGGTCTACCGCGCCCTCGAGGAGGGTCTGCCCCGGGGCGTCCTGCGCGGGCGCTATGCCGGGGTCGTTCTCTGGCCCGAACGAACGCTGTCCCATCCGCGGCGGCTGGAGGCCTGGCTGGCGCAGCGGGTGCGGGAGGGTACCCCTTTCCTGGTGCTCGGACAGTGGGGCTTCCAGCCCTCTGACAACCTATTGAAGGAACTTGGAATCAGCAGGTCGTCGGCGGCGCTTGGGAAGGGGGTGCGGATCGCTCGCCGGCACCCGGCCATGGGGTTCGAGGCCCGGCCGCGGGCGCGTCGCCTGGGGGTTCCCGGCTACCGGGCCGTGGCCTCTACGGTCCACAGCTGGTTGCGGCTGCAGGATGCCGCCGGTCACCACCGCGACCCAGTGCTGGTGGCCCCCTGGGGTGGGATGGCGCTGGCACCCTACCTGCTGGCCAGCTACCAGCCCCTGGACCAGCCCGACGATGCCCAGGACCGCTGGATCCCCGACCCCTTCGCCCTGCTGCGCAGTGCCCTGCACCTGCCACGGATCCCGGTGCCGGACGTCACCACCGAGAACGGGCGCCGGTTGCTGACCATTCACATCGACGGCGACGGTTTCTACAACCGGTCCGAGGTGGCGGGGCACCCGTTCTCGGGCCAGGTCATCCTGGACCGCATCCTGCGGCGCTTCCACCTGCCGCACACGGTGTCCGTCATCGAGGGTGAGATCGGGCCGGACGGCCTGCGCCCGGATCTCTCTCCCCGGCTGGAGGCCATCGCCCGGCGGATCTTCCGCCTGCCCTGGGTGGAGGCCGCCAGCCATACCTACTCCCATCCCTTCGACTGGGCCCGGGCGGTGGCGGCGGCACAGGATGGTACCGGTGCCGTTCCGGCCGGCTCCGGGCGTGCCGCCGCCAGGAAGGATGCCTACAAGGCCGGCCCCGGTCATTACCATCTGCCCATTCCCGGCTACCGGCTGAGCCTGGAGCGGGAGGTCGCCGGTTCCATCGCCTACATCGATCGGCGCCTGCTGCCGCCGGGCAAGAAGGTGCGGGTCATGCTCTGGTCCGGCGATGCCCTGCCCACGGAACGGGCGCTGGCCATCGCGGTCCGGGTGGGGGTGGCCAATCTCAACGGCGGGGACACCACCATCGACCGCAGCGCGCCCTTGTTGAGCCGGGTGTCGCCCATGGGCCGGCCCCTGGGCCGCTGGTACCAGCCCTATGCCCCGGTGCAGAACGAGAACATCTTCACCCACGAGTGGTTGGGTCCCTACTGGGGCTACCGCCGCGTCATCGAGGCCTTCGAACTGACCGACCGGCCACGCCGGCTCAAGCCCATCTCCATCTATTACCACTTCTACTCCGGCGCCAAGGTGGCCTCCCTGCGTGCCCTGGAGACGGTCTATCGTTGGGTCCTGAAGCAGCGGCCGCTGCCGCTGTGGATCAGCGAATACGTCACCAAGCCCCTGGAGTTCCAGCACACGGCCCTGGCCCGCCGTGCCGACGGCAGCTGGCTGATCGGGCCCCTGAGCGCCCAGCGCAGCCTGCGGGTGCCCCGCGCCTGGGGGACGCCCGACCTCGAGGGTTCGGTGGGGCTGGCGGGCTGGCGCGACCTGCCCCAGGGCCGCTACCTGGCGCTGGACGGCCGGCCGCGGGTGTTGCTGCGTTTTCGTCCCGGGGGCAAGGCGCAGGGTCCGCGCCTGCAGGCCGCCAATGCCCGCATCCGCAGCTGGTGGCGGGAGGCGGACGGGTTGCGGTTCCGCCTGAGCGGCCATGTGCCGGTGCGCCTGGTGCTGGCCGGCGCCGGCGGCTGCCGGGCGGACCGGGGCCGGGCGCGGCGCCGCGGCGACCGGCTGGTGCTGTCCTTCCGCCATGGGGATACCGGCGATGTCCGGCTCCGCTGCAGGTAAGCGACTGTTCCCCCTGTGGTTGCCAGGGCTGGTGGCGCTGCTGTTCGGCGCCGCCTTCTGGGTGTTGCACCAGCGCGGCGCGCACCGGTTGCAGCCGGCGGAGGTGGTCCTGCAGCCCGGCGGTCTGGCCCTGCTGCGGGCGGAACTGGCAGCGCGGCAGGGACCGGCGCCACGACTGCGCCTGGCCCTGGCCCGCGGCATGAAGCTACAATGTGACGCGACCGTGCAGTATGCGCTGAAGAAACACAAGCCGCGCCTGCTGTACAAAGACCTGCTGACGCCGTCGCCCTACAACACTTATCTTCACGCAGGTCTGCCGCCGGGCCCCATCTGCTCGCCGGGCTTGCCGTCGCTGATGGCCGCCCTCCGCCCGGCCAGGCACGACTACCTTTTCTACGTCGCTCGCGGCGGTGGCTACCATCAGTTCACGCGCACTTATCAGGAACATTTGCGGGCCATCGAGCGAATCCGCGGTGGCCGCCGGGGGCAATATCGGTGAACTTCCTGGCG
>JALWSQ010000189.1 GCA_026993645.1 Thiohalobacter sp. | reverse complement strand
TGCGGGCCGAACATGGCTTCTCCCGCAACCCGCGCCGTTACTTCGGGGTGGAATGCGTGTTCTCCACCCAGCAGCCGGTCTATCCCCGCCCCGACGGCACGGTGGACACCCGCAAGCCCGGCATCCATGGCGTCCACCTGGACTGCCGCTACGGCTATGGCTCCGCCACCTTCGTCACCGCCAGCTTCGGTTTCGTCGCCGCCAGCCGGGCCATCCACAAGTTGCTGCGACGGCGGGCCCGCGGCTGAGACCGGCCCCCGGCTCAGTCCAGCAGCCGCCCCACCGCCCGCCGCAGTACCGCCACGACCTCGCGCCGCCCCGCCAGCCCGGTGCGTGCCGCCAGTTCCCCCCAGCCCAGGTGTTGCAGCGCCCAGCCGACGAGCACCACCCGCTCCTCGTCCTCCAGCCGCGCCCAGCGTGTGGGATCCAGCAACGCCTGCCAGGCCAGGGTGGCCACCGCCCCGGCCGCGGCCTCCGGCAGGCGCCGGTGCCGGGCCAGCGCCTCCAGATCCTCGCGGTCCGCCGGCGTCGGGGATACCGCCTCCCTGGCGGGCACCAGCGCCCCGAGGCCGGCCCCGTCGAGGTCCCGCAGCGGCCCGGCCAACTGCCAGCGCAGGTGACGCAGGTAGCGCGCTTGCGCCGCCCCCAGCAGACGCTCGCCAGCAAGACCCAGGGGACGCAGCATCACCAGGGCATGGGCGCCGGTGCTGCTGCCCCGCTGCACACCGAGGCGCAGGGGGTGAAAACCATTGGTCCGCCAGAAGGGTACCAGCCCGGCATCCAGGCCGAAGCCGGTCCCCAGGTAGTCACCACCGGCGTCCCGGGCGTGCCGGGCCAGGGCGGCGATCAGCGCACTGCCGATTCCCTGGCGACGGGCATCCGGATGGACGGCGAGGCGCACCACCCGCCAGCCGCGGGCACGGCCGGCCGCGACCAGCCCCAGGTGCGCCACCAGGGTCTCCGGCAGCATGTGGCCGTGGGGGCGGCGCCGTCCCTCCCAGACGGCCCGGCAGGTGGCCGGATCGAAGCCCCCTTCCCGGGCGGCCAGGAGCACGCCGGCGATGGCCCCCTGACGCCGCGCCACCCAGACCTCCAGGTTGGGCCCGTCCAGCAGGTGGCGCAGGTCCAGCGGCCGGGTGCGGTAATGGGCCTGGACCAGCAGCCCGAACAGGGGCCCCAGGGTGGCATCGTCCCGCGCCAGCCGATCCCGGTCCAGCCGGGTGATGGCGCATGGCCCCGGCGGAACCGCGTCCGCCACGCCGGCATCCAGCAGAAGCAGGCGGAACACCAGGGCCTCCAGCGGATCGCCCCGGGCCCAGCGGATAGGCGTCTCCAGGCGCAGGGCGCGCCAGTGCGGCGTGCGCCGGTCCAGTACCGCCTGGAAGCGGATGGCGAAGCCGCGCCCGGTGCCCTCGTAGCCATGCACCGTGGTGGCGAAGGCGATGCGCGACCAATGCGTCAGCATGGCGGTCAGCAGGCCGGTCGGTATGGCGGCCGCCTCGTCCACCAGCAACAGGCGGGCGGCAGGCCGTTCCGCCAGGAGTTCGTCCGGCGCCAGGAAGCGCAGCCGATGTGCCCCCAGGTGCAGCTCGTGGCCCAGGCGCTCGGCCTGGGGCAACGCCTCGCGCGCCCGCTCGAACAGCGTCTCCACGGCAGTGAAGGCCGGTGCCGTGACCAGGATGGGACTCACCCCCTCCGCCAGCAGCCGCGCCGCCGCGATACCGAAGGCGGCCGACTTGCCGCGTCCCCGGTCCGAGGTCAGCACCAGCGGCCGGTGGCGGTGACCCCGGGCGAGGTGGACCAGGGCCGCGACGGCGGCCGCCTGGTCCGGGGTCCGGCACAGGGGATCCAACGGCGTGGGCGCCTCTGGCGGCGCCTCGGAATCAGCGGCGCCATCCATCGCCGCTGGGGGCGTCGGCCAGTGGATGCCGGCGGGTGTGATTCGCACCAGGTCCGGCGCTCGCGCCAGGATACGGGCCAGCCGGCCCAGGAACCGACCACCGACCGCCTCGGGGCCCTCCGGCCATACCTGGATGCGAACCCGCTGGGGATCGGGAAAGCCGGGCCAGGCCGCCAGCGGCGGCACCAGCAGGCACAGCATCCCGCCCGCCACCAGGGTGCCGCAGGCGGCGCCGAAGGCATCGGGATCGAAGCCGGCGTGGGCATCGTAGATCAGGCGGTCGTATTCCCGGCCCAGGACGCCGGCGCAGTGCCCGGCCGGCGCATCCGGGGCCACGCCCGGCGGGCGCCGGTCCGAGAACCAGAGATCGCGCCCCCCTGCGGGCCGCGGCAGGGCCGCCAGGGTGGCGAGCCCCCAGGGACGGGGACCGGCGAGTAGCACCACCAACCGCCGGCGGGCGCGGGCGGCCCGCCCCAGCAGGTCCGCCAGCTGGTGCCGGTCCGCGGCCGACAACGAATATCCCCGTGAATCCCGTGTCATTGGTTGAAAACGGCGGTCACCACCCCATGTCGTGGGCGTTCCCACGAAAACACAAGCGGAGGATACCACCATGACCGATACGGAAACCCTGACGCTGACGCCGCATCAGCACGGCAAGCTCGGGATCCTGCACTGCGGCGTGACCCGCGAGGGCTTCATCGCGGTGGCCGGCGACGTGGCCGACATCGAGGATGGGCAGGAAATCCGCTTCGACCGTACCGGGGTGACGGTGAAGCGCGAGGGCTCCGAATACCACTTCCGGCGCAGTCACTGATCGGCCGGCGGCGCATGGCATAATGGCGCCATGCCCGCCTCCCAGCGCCAACTGCGTGAACACCAGCGGCGCCTGCGCCGTTGTCACCGTTGCCCGGACATGCAGGGACCGCCGGTCACCGGGGCAGCGGTGGTGTCGCGCATCCTGCTGCTGGGGCAGGCCCCGGGGCCCAAGGAGATCGCCCTCCACCGGCCCTTCGCCTGGACCGCGGGCAAGACCCTGTTCGGCTGGTTCGCCCGTATCGGGCTGGAGGAAGAAGAGGCCTTCCGGGCGCGGATCTACATGGCCGCCGTGTGCCGCTGCTTTCCGGGCAAGAAACCCCGCGGCGGCGACCGGGTACCCTCGGCCGAGGAGGTGGCGCGCTGTCGTCCCTGGCTGGACGCGGAACTCGAACTGCTGCGACCGCGGTTGATCCTGCCGGTGGGCAAGCTGGCCATCGGCGCCTTCATGCCAGTGACCCGGCTGGTCGAGGTCATCGGTCGGTGTCACCGGGTGCGGCTACAGGGCAGGCCGGTGGACCTGGTCCCCCTGCCCCATCCCTCGGGGGCCTCCACCTGGCACCGCACCGAGCCCGGCCGCTCGCTGCTCGACCAGGCGCTGCGCTGCATCGCCGATCACCCCGAATGGCAGCGGATTCTGCGCTCGAGGTGAGGGGTGAGAAAATCCACCCGTCATTCCCGCGCAGACGCCCCGTTGTTGGGCACGCTCGCTGCGCTCGCTTTTTGCCCAACCTACGGGTGTCCGCCATGCGCAAGGTGATGTGTAGGATGCGCAAAGGCGCGGAACGCGCCGTGCGCATCGGTCGCCGTGCGCATCATGTCGTGTCACCGTTGCGGGTGATACCATCCCGTTGTTGGGCACGCTCGCTGCGCTCGCTTTGCCCAACCTACGGGTGTCCGCCATGCGCAAGGTGATGTGTAGGATGCGCAAAGGCGCGGAACGCGCCGTGCGCATCGGTGGCCGTGCGCATCATGTCGTGTCACCGTTGCGGGTGATGCCATCCCGTTGTTGGGCACGCTCGCTACGCTCGCTTTGCCCAACCTACGGGTGTCCGCCCTACGCCTGATGATGTGTAGGATGCGCAAAGGCGCGCAGCGCCGTGCGCATCGGTGGCCGTGCGCACCATGGGGTGCCACGTATCGGCCGGGTTCCGAATCAGACGCAACCGGTGGGCTTGGGCAGGCCACCGTACTTGGTGATGGGCTTCATGGGCCCCGTCATCCACAACTTGAACAGTACCTTCTGGTCCTCACCCACGAACTTGGCGAACTTGCGGATGGGCGGCACCACCGAATGCATCTCGAAATATTCCCGCGCCTTGAGAATGTGGGACCACTTGGTGTCGTCCAGCTCGATCCCGTCGGCCTCGGCCATGGCCCGCCCGATCTCGGGGGTCCAGGCGTTCATGTCCAGAAGGTAACCGTCTCCATCGCGTTCAGGTAATGTCATCGTATTGTGCTCTCTCGAATCCAGTGAAAAATGCCGGGGGTCGCAGCCACCGGCAGCCCCTATTGGACATTACCTGAGTGTTTTAGTCAAGTTTTTTCGCCGTCGGTCTCCAACCCGGCCCGGTATTCCTGGTCGAACAGGGATTCCAGCACCGGGTGAACCCCGCGCAGCCGGTCCACTACCGCCTTGCCCCAGTCGAGGTAGGCCTGGCGCCGCGCGTTCGTCCAGCCCACCGGTGGCGCCGTACGCACGTCGCGAAGGTTGCAGATCTTGTCCGCCAGCTTGACCAGCTTGGCCTGGTCGGAGGCCTCCGCGGCATGTTCCACCTGGGCCCGTTTGCGGGCCTCGGCGCTCAGACGCTTGTCGTCGCTCACCTGTTCGACGATGGCGCGGATGCGGGGCCCGAAGGCGGCCTCGATCTCGGCCGGCGTGGTGGCGGTGTCCTCGAGGGTATCGTGCAGGATGGCCGCGGCGATGACCTCGGGATCGCGCACGCCCGCTTCGTTCACCAGCACGTCGGCCAGGGCGATGGGATGATTGATGTAGGGCGAGGCCGCCGGATCCTTGCGGCGTTGATCACGGTGGCGGGCAGCGGCGAAGCTCAGTGCCCGGATGATGAGGGCGAGATCGTCCACGCGGGATCCTCTTGTGGCTGGGGAACCTTGGCCGTGAGAGTCTAGCAGGGGCGACCCGTCGCTTCACCCGGTGCCGGAGCGGACCCCGTAGTGGGCCTCCACCAGGGGAAACATGCGCTCGTTCTCGAATGCCATCTGTTCCCGCACCAGGCGGAAGATTTCGCGGGATTCCTCGACGAAGGCCGCCTGGTCGTCGTCCGCCGGGCGGCACCAGTGGCGGATGTAGCCGGCGAACCGTCGTTTCAGCTCCCGCGCCCGCTCGTGGAACTGCTTGGCCAGGTCGCGCGTCGCCGGGTCGGCCTGGCGCAGCAACTCGCCGTAGAGTTCGTTGTCCTCCAGTACCAGGTGGGTCCAGACCCGGTCGTGGAACTCGGACACGAGCTGGCATACCACCGTGTTGTGACGCAGGGCCTGGCGGGCGACCAGCACCTCCAGGACGTCCATCAGGTCCCGGATCTCGCCGTTGTGACGCTTGAGTTCGCTGAGTGTCTTCATGGCTGTCCCCCTCCTCCGTTTTGAGACTAGAACCTCTGCCGGGGGATGACCATGACGAAGGTCAAGTTCTCGCACCCCACTATAATCATGAAACTATCCCCCGTTTCGGGGTCCAACAGGAGAGTCATCGGCCACCGGGAGGAGGCAGTATGAAGAAGATCACCATCGTGGGCGCGGGCCGGGTGGGGGAATCCACGGCCCAGATCCTGGCCAAGGAGGAACTCTGCCGCGAGCTGGTCCTGCTCGACGTGCAGGACGGCGTACCCCAGGGCGTCGCCCTGGACATCCAGCAATCCGGTTCCCTGCTGCGTTTCGATACCCGGGTGCGGGGCGATACCGATCCGGGTGCCATGGCCGGATCCGACCTGGTCATCATCACCGCCGGCTATCCGCGCAAGCCGGGCATGTCCCGCTCCGATGTATTGGAGGCCAACCTGGGCATCATCGGCGGCATCGTCGACCAGGTGTTGTTGCACGCCCCCGACGCCATGCTGCTCATGGTCACCAACCCGGTGGACGTGCTCACCTGGTTCTGCTACCAGCGCACCGGCTGGCCCCGGCACCGGGTGTTCGGCCAGTCCGGCGCCCTGGACACCGCCCGCATGACCGCCTTCATCGCGCTGGAGACCGGCTACTCGGTGAAGGACATCTCCGCCCTGGTGCTGGGCGGCCACGGCGATGCCATGGTCCCCCTGCCCCGCTTCAGTGACATCGCCGGCATCCCGCTGGAGCATTTCCTGACCGACGAACAGATCGAACAGATCGTGGAGCGTACCCGCCAGGGCGGCGGTGAGATCCTGAGCCTGAAGAAGCACAGCAGCGCCTACGACAGCCCGGCCGCGGCCATCGCCGCCATGGTGGATGCCATCGGTCACAACCGCAAGCGCATCCTGCCCTGCGTCAGCATCCTTGACGGTGAATACGGCCAGCAGGGCATCGCCATGGGTGTGCCGGCGGTGCTGGACGAGAGCGGCCTGCGGCGGGTGATCGAGCTCCAGCTCACCGCTGAGGAACGGCAGGCCTTCCAGGCCTCGGCGGACATGGTGCGGGCGGACATCCAGCGCCTGCCCTGAACGGCCGATACCCGGCCATGACCCGGAAACCACCTGCCGAGGAGCCGAGGCATGACGGAAAAGAACAGCCTGACCCTGATCGACAACCGCAGTGGCCGCCGCATCGAGCTGCCCATCATGGAGGGCACCCAGGGACCGGCGGCCGTGGACATCGGCCGTTTCTACCGGGAACTGGGCTACTTCACCTATGACCCCGGCTTCCTGTCCACCGCCAGCTGCCACAGTGAGCTGACCTTCATCGATGGCGAGGCCGGGGTGCTGCAGTACCGCGGCTACCCCATCGAACAACTGGCCGAACGGAGCAGCTTCCTGGAGGTGGCCTACCTCATGCTCTACGGCGAACTGCCCACCCGCCCCCAGCTGGACGAGTTCACCGACATCATCCTGCACCACAGCATGTTCAACGAGGCGCTGAAGAGCTTCTTCCGCGGCTTCTACCACGACGCCCATCCCATGGCCATCATGGTCGGGGTGGTGGGGTCCCTGTCCGCCTTCTACCACGACTCCACCGACATCACCAATCCCCGTCACCGCGAGATCGCAGCCCACCGCCTGATCGCCAAGATGCCCAGCATCGCGGCGGCCAGTTACAAGCACTCCATCGGCGAACCCCAGGTCTATCCCGACAATCGCCTGAGCTACACCGGCAACCTGCTGAACATGATGTTCTCGGTGCCCTGTGAGCCCTACGAGATCGACCCGGTGGCGGAAAAGGCCCTGGATCTCATCTTCATCCTGCACGTGGATCACGAGCAGAACGCCAGCACTTCCACGGTGCGCCTGGCCGGCAGCTCCGGCGCCAATCCCTTCGCCTGCATCGCCTCGGGCATCGCCGCCCTCTGGGGTCCCGCCCACGGCGGTGCCAACGAGGCGGTGCTGCGCATGCTCGACGAGATCGGCACCGTCGACAACGTGCCCCGCTTCATCGCCCGCGCCAAGGATCGTAACGATCCCTTCCGGCTCATGGGCTTCGGGCACCGGGTGTACAAGAACTACGATCCCCGCGCCCGCATCATCCGCCGCATGTGTCACGAGGTGCTGGACAAGCTGGACGACGGCCAGGATCCCCGCTTCGAGCTGGCCCTGCGCCTGGAGGAGATCGCCCTGCAGGACGAGTACTTCATCGAACGCAAGCTCTATCCCAACGTGGATTTCTACTCCGGCCTCATCTACAAGGCCATTGGTATCCCGGTCAACATGTTCACGGTGATGTTCGCCATCGCCCGTACGGTGGGATGGGTGGCGCAGTGGATGGAGATGATCGGTGAGAAGAACCAGCGCATCGGCCGGCCGCGCCAGCTCTATGTCGGCCCGCGCCAGCGTGATTACGTGCCCATCGAGCAGCGGGAACCCGCCGGGGATTAGCGGGCCGCAGCCGGACTGCGCGGGAATGACGAGGTCGATGCGCACGGCGCTACGCGCCTTTGCGCATCCTACGCCTCCTCATCCCTCGCCTACCTCGTAGGTTGGGCAAAGCGAGTGCAGCGAGCGTGCCCAACAACCTCACCGGCGCCTGCGGCGGAATGGTGCCCGGGGCGGGAATCGAACCCGCATGGTGTCGCCACCGAGGGATTTTAAGTCCCTTGCGTCTACCAGTTCCGCCACCCGGGCGCGGGGCGGTCGAGGATGCCGGCCACGGCAGGCCGGCGCAGGATCTCAGAAATGCCAGGCCAGGCACAATGGCCAAGGAGAAAGGTGAGGCGATTGTAGCGTCTCGAGCCGAGGTGGTACCAGGCCATGGGGGTGCGATGAAGGGGGAACCGGGGAATGCCGGTTCAGGTGCCCTGGTGGCGGTGAGATGGAGGCTGGGCCCGGAGTCGAACCGAGGTACACGGATTTGCAGTCCGCTGCATAGCCACTCTGCCACCCAGCCCGTGGCGGTGTCGGCCCCGCGGCCGGAACCCCTGACCGAAAAACCCCGGTCGCCAGGACCACGACCGGGGTTTGCCGCGAAGCCACGCGAAACTGGAGCGGGAAACGAGACTCGAACTCGCGACCCCAACCTTGGCAAGGTTGTGCTCTACCAACTGAGCTATTCCCGCATTTCGTAGTGGGCCTATTCTAATCATCGGGCCCGGGCTGTCAAGCCGCCTGCCCGTCGCTCAAGGGCCCGTCCCGGGGGTCTCGTTGGCGGTCAGGTGGGGCCAGGCGGCGCGCAGGTAGATGAGCCCCGACCAGAGCGTCAGGCCCGCCGCCAGGTACAGCAGCAGCAGCCCGACGTCCGCCGTCGACAACCCGGCCAGGGGCTCGCGGTAGAGCAGCAGCAACAGGGCGATCATCTGCACCGTGGTCTTGACCTTGCCGATGATGGAGACCGCCACCCGCGCCCGCTCGCCCACGCTCGCCATCCATTCCCGCAGGGCCGAGATGGCGATCTCGCGCCCGACGATGACCACCGCCGGCACCGCCATGAAGAAACCGTTGAAGCTGGTGGGGTTCACGTCCACCAGCAGCACCAGGGCCGTGGCCACCATCAGCTTGTCCGCCACCGGATCCAGGAAGGCGCCGAAGGCGGACAGCTGTTCCAGGCGGCGGGCCAGGTAGCCATCCGCCCAGTCGGTGAGGGCCGCCAGGCCGAAGATGGCGGCAGTGGCCACATGGGCCCAGCGAAACGGCAGGTAGAACATCAGCACGAACACCGGGATCAGGGCGATGCGCAGCAGGGTCAGGAGGTTGGGCAGGTTGAAGCGCATTCCCCTCAGGTCTCCTCGCCGTGAAACAGGTCGTAGATCCGCTCCGCCAGGGCACGGCTGATGCCCGGCACCCGGCAGATGTCCTCGATGCCGGCCCGCGCCAGTTCCTGCAGGCCGCCGAACTGGGCCAGCAGGCGCTGCCGCCGGCGTGGGCCGATCCCCGGCACCCCTTCGAGGGGCGAGGTCCGCCGGGCCTTGCCGCGGCGCTGGCGATGGCCGGTGATGGCGAAGCGGTGGGCCTCGTCCCGGATCTGCTGTACCAGGTGCAGGGCACGGGCGTCCGGGGCCAGCCGGATCGCACTCTGCCCCAGCAGGTGCAGGGTCTCCCGTCCGGGCTTGCGGCCCTCGCCCTTGGCAACCCCGAGTATACGCACCCCGGGCACCTGCAGCGATGCCAGCACCCGCGCCGCCGCCTTCAGTTGCCCGGGCCCGCCATCGATCACCAGCAGGTCCGGCAGCTTGCCCTCGCCCGCCTGGAGCCGGGTGTAGCGGCGGGTCAAGGCCTGTTCCATGGCAGCGTAGTCGTCCCCGGGCGTGATGCCCTCTATGTTAAACCGCCGATAGTCGGATTTCAGTGGCCCCTCCTCGTTGAACACCACACAGGACGCGACGGTGGCCTCGCCGCGGGTGTGGCTGATGTCGAAACACTCCATGCGCCGCGGTGTCTCCTCCAGGCCCAGTGCATCGCGCAGGGCCTCCAGGCGTTCGGCGACCCCGGCCCGGCTGGCCAGCCGGGCCCGCAGGGCCTCGCCCGCATTGCGCTCCGCCATGGCCAGCCAGCGGGCCCGCTCGCCGCGCACCCGGTGGCGGATGGCCAGGGCATGACCGCTGCGCTCCGCCAGCGCGGCCTCCAGCAACGCCCGTTCCGGGATGTCCGCGTTCACCAGCAGTTCGCGCGGCACCTCGTGGGCGAGATAGAACTGGCCCAGGAAGGCGCCGAGCACATCCTCCCGCGCGGCCCCTTCCGGCAGCCGCGGATGGAACACCTTGTTGCCCAGGTTGCGCCCGCCCCGCACGAAGAACACCTGGACACAGGCGGCCCCGCCCTCCACCGCCGCGGCCACGATGTCCAGGTCGCCCTGCTCGCCGCTGACGTACTGCCGTTCCTGCACCCGCCGCAGGCTCTGGATCTGGTCACGGTAGAGGGCCGCCCGTTCGAACGCCAGCGCCGCGGCGGCAGCCTCCATGCGCTGTGCCAGCACCTCCACCAGCTCGTTGCTGCGCCCTTCCAGGAACAGCTCGGTGTGGCGCACATCCTCGGCATAGTCCTCGGGGCTGATCAGCCCCACGCAAGGGCCGCTGCAGCGCTGGATCTGGTACTGAAGGCAGGGCCGGGAGCGGTTGCGGAAGAAACCGTCCTCGCACTGGCGCACCCGGAACACCTTCTGCAGCAGGCTCAGGCTCTCGCGCACCGCATGGGCGCTGGGATAGGGCCCGAAGTAGCGGCCGCGCGCCTTGCGCGGCCCGCGGTGCAGCGCCAGCCGGGGGTAGGTCTCGCCGCGCGAGAGGAAGATGCAGGGGTAGCTCTTGTCGTCCCGCAGCAGGATGTTGTAACGCGGTCGGTGGGCCTTGATGAGGTTGTTCTCGAGCAGCAGGGCTTCCGCCTCGGTGTGGGTGACCGTGACCTCCACATGGTGCATCTGCGCCATCAGCGCCCGGGTCTTGGGCGAGAGGCCGCTGCGGCGGAAATAGCTGGCCACGCGCCGGCGCAGGTTGCGCGCCTTGCCCACGTACAGCACCTCGCCCTCGGCCGACAGCATGCGGTAGACCCCGGGGCGGGTGGTGAGATGGCGCAGGAAATCACGGGGGTCGAAGGCCCCGGCGGTGGTCTCGGTCATGATGCCCTGGCGTGCGGGAGACAGGGGGTTCGCGTATTCAGCCGGCCAGGCGCCGGGCACGGGCCATCACCTGCTGGAACATGGCCTCGGTCAGCCGACCGGTATGCGTATTGTAGCGGCTGCAGTGGTAGGAATCGATCAGCCGGAGCGCCCCTGGCAAATCATGCTCGGCCCCGTGGGCGAAGGGATGGGCGGACAGCCGCAGGCCCAGGGCGCGCAACACCGCGTCATGGGCGATGCGCCCCAGCGCCAGTACCACCCGCCCCGGGCCCAGGGCCTCCAGCTCCCTGGCCAGGAACCTGTTGCAGCAGCGGATCTCGGCGGTGGTGGGGCGGTTGCCCGGCGGCACACATTTCACGGCGTTGGTGATGCGGCAGCCCCGCAGCCGCAGCCGGTCGGTGGCCGAGCGGGATTCCGGCCGGCTGCCGAATCCCGCCTCGAACAACGCCTGATAGAGGAGGATACCGGCATGATCGCCGGTGAACGGCCGCCCCGTGCGGTTGGCGCCATGGAGCCCGGGGGCCAGGCCGACGATCAGCAGCCGGGGATCCCGATCGCCGAAGGGAGGCACCGGCGCTGCATGGTAGTCCGGGTGGTCGCGTCGCACCTGGTCCAGGAAGGCGGCCAGCCGCGGGCAACGGCGGCAGCCGGCATCGAAGGCCCCGCCCGGCCCGCTCACGGGCTGGTCGACTCGAGGCCGATCACCCCATGGCGCATGGCCAGGTGGGTCAGCTCCACGTCGTTGTCCACCCCCAGCTTCTCGTACAGCCGGTAGCGGTAGGTGGAGACGGTCTTGGGGCTGAGGCAGAGGCGGTCCGAGATGTCCTGGATGCTGTGCCCCTGGGTCACCATCAACATCACCTGCATCTCCCGCTGGGACAGGCGCTCGAAGGGCGATTTCTTGCCCCCGGGCAGCATGGAGAGCGCCAGCTGGCGGGCGATGTCCGAACCGATGAAACGCTCACCGCGGTGGACGGCACGGATCCCCTCCACGATCTCCTCCACCTTGGCCGACTTGGTCAGGTAGCCGGTGGCCCCTGCCTCCAGCAGCCGGGTCGGATAGGGCTCATCGGTCTGCACCGTGACGATGATGACCTTCAGTTCGGGGTAGAGATGCAACAGCTTGCGGGTGGTCTCCAGGCCGCCGATGCCGGGCATGTTGATGTCCATGAGCACCACGTCGGGGCGGTTGTCGCGAATCTTCTGGATCGCCTCCTCCCCCGACCCCGCCTCGCCGATGATCTCCAGGTCCTTCTCGTCCTCCAGCAACCGGCGCAACCCCGCCCGCACCAGTTCGTGGTCGTCCACCAGCATCAGCTTGATTCTTGGCATCTGCACTCTCCCTCTCCCGCCCGGCGGGTATTCGTCCCTGAATGTCCTGCCTCCCTCCTGCCCATCATAGCCCCGGCAGCCGACAAGACAATCGCCATCGTCGACATTTTTTATCAGCATAAGCTGACACGAATAGGGCGGGTTCCCACTGCGTCAAAATGTCAGGTTTACCGACAAAAATGGCAGAATTTTATGGAAAACCTGACAGTCCTGCCGGCGAAAATGGGAAAGTTTTGCCATAACTGCCTGTTTTGCCGATGCCTCTAAATATGGTACTGATATTGCATGTATTTTGGTGCTGAATAATGCCCCGCGCAGCATCCGGCGGGGCCAGAACAAGTGTCATTGCGGAGGAGAAGACCGAACATGAAACGACCCCTAACCACCCCCTTTCGGCGCACCCTGCTGGCCAGCCTGCTCCTGGCCGCAGCCCCCGGCGCCTTCGCCTTTTCCATCAATGTCAACTTCACCGGCGGCCTCACCGCCAGTCAGCAGGGGGCCTTCACCCAGGCGGCCAACTTCTGGCAATCGGTGATCACCGGCTACCAGGCCGGCATCAGCCTCACCGGCATCACCATCGATGCCAGCGGTGCGGCCATCGATGGCGTGGGCGGTATCCTCGGCCAGGCCGGGCCCAGTACCATCGTGAATCAGGGCGGCTACGTCCTGGCCGATACCGGCACCATGCAGTTCGACACGGCCGACCTCGCCAACATGCAGACCAATGGCACCCTGGTGAGCGTGATCAAGCACGAAATGGCGCACGTGCTGGGCTTCGGCACCCTCTGGGATCTGAATGGCGTCTATGTCAATGGCAGCGGCCAGTACACCGGGGCCAATGCCCTCGCCGCCTACCAGAAGGAATTCGTCGGCCAGGCCAATGCGGCCTTCGTTCCGGTGGAGCTGGGGGGCGGCACGGGTACTGCCGACGGCCACTGGAACGAGGTCGATGGTGGCGCCGGATTGACCGGTATCGTCGACCACCAGGGGCGAGACATGCGCAACGAGCTGATGACGGGCTGGCTCAATAGTCCCACTTTCGTCAGCAACACCACCCGCATGTCCTTCGCCGACATCGGCTACACCGTGGCCGCCGTCCCCCTGCCCGCGGCCATCTGGCTGTTCGGCAGTGGCCTGGGCCTGATCGCCACCCGCAAGCGGCGGCAGGCGGCCTGAGACAACGGGGGCGCAACAGCGCCCCCACGCCCGGGATGTATGTTTCACGTAAGCAAACCGAAACACACGGAATTGCAAGTGAGGGGTGAGGGGTTAGGAGACCCGGGTGAACCCCCGTAGGATGCGCAAAGGCCCGAAGGGCCGTGCGCATCATGGGATGCCGCCGTCGCGGATGATGGCACCCCGTCGTTGGGCATGCTTGCTTTGCCCAACCTAGGGGACGCTGGTCTTCGAACCGAGGCCTGGGGTATTCTCTCGGCCCCGGGAGAGGTGGCCGAGCGGTCGAAGGCACCGGTCTTGAAAACCGGCGAGGGGCAACCCTCCGTGGGTTCGAATCCCACCCTCTCCGCCAAGCAAAAAGGGGACCTTCCGGTCCCCTTTTCACAATGGTGGGATTCGAACCCACGGAGGATCCAAATCGGACCAGCGGCGAAGCCGCACAGAACAGCGGCGCGCAGCGACGCTGGCCCCGAAGGGGCGAGCCGTAGGCGAGTCATCCCACCCTCTCCGCTAAGCAAAAAGGGGACCGAAAGGTTCCCTTTTTCATATGGTGAACCCCTGGAGGATCCGACCGCCCTACGGATTGCAGGGTTGGGGGGCTTGTCCGGCGGCCGCCAACTGGTATGCTGAACCCGTGCCCCTGGCCGTGGTCGAACGCGGTGACCTGGCACGAAGATTCAATCGAAGCGGAGGCAACGACCGATGGCTCATTCTCCCGAACGCATCCTGCAGCGGCCCCAGGCCGGTGTGCTGGCCACCAACCGGGTGCTGCGCAACACCTATCTGCTGCTGTCGCTGACGCTGCTGTTCAGTGCCGGGACGGCGGGCATCGCCATGGTGACGGGCATGCCACCCATGAACCCCTGGCTCACGCTCGGTGGCTATTTCGGGCTGCTGTTCCTGACCACCCGTTTCCGCAACAGCGGGCTGGGGCTGTTGTTCGTGTTCGCCCTCACCGGCTTCATGGGCCTGACCCTGGGACCCATCATCGACCTCTACCTGCGCCTGCCCAACGGGCCCCAGATCGTGGCCATGGCGCTGGGGGGCACCGGGCTGATCTTCCTCGGCCTGTCCGGCTATGCGCTGGTGTCGAAGCGGGACTTCAGCT
>JALWSQ010000188.1 GCA_026993645.1 Thiohalobacter sp. | reverse complement strand
CGTCCGGCACGCTGGGACAGATCATTCCGCCGTCCATCGTGCTGGTGCTGCTGGGCGACCAGCTATCGTCCGCCTGGCTGACGGCGCAATTGAAACGGGGCAATTTTGCTCCCGCGCCGGTTTCGGTCAGAGGCGGTGATTTTTACTTTACCCAGGAGAACGTCTGATGCCCCGACAGCCCCTGCTGCGCCTCTTCCTGTTCCTGTCCGTGCTGGTGATCGGCTTGGGCGCGGGCCCGGTCCGGGTGGAGGCGGCGCTGCCCCTGCTGGCGACGTCCGACGGCCAGGTACCGACCCTGGCGCCCATGCTGGACCAGGTGATGCCGGCGGTGGTGAACATCTCCACCCGCACCCGGATCCGGGTGCAGGAAAACCCGCTGCTCAGCGATCCCTTCTTCCGCCATTTCTTCAATATCCCGCAGACCGCGCCCCGCACGCGCGAGGAGCAGAGCCTGGGTTCCGGGGTGATCGTGGATGCGGCCCATGGCTACATCGTCACCAACAACCACGTGATCGACAAGGCCGACGAGATCACGGTGACCCTGCGCGACGGGCGCAAGTTCCGTGCCCGATTGGTGGGCACCGACCCCCAGTCCGATGTCGCGGTGGTGCAGATCCGGGCCAAGGACCTGCACCAGATTCCCTTCGGGGATTCCGACCGGCTGCGGGTGGGTGACTTCGTGGTGGCCATCGGCAATCCCTTCGGGCTCAGCCAGACGGTGACCTCCGGCATCGTCAGCGCCCTGGGCCGGACCGGGCTCGGCATCGAGGGCTACGAGGACTTCATCCAGACCGACGCCTCCATCAACCCCGGCAACTCGGGTGGCCCGCTGGTGGACCTGCGTGGCCAGCTGGTGGGCATCAACACCGCCATCGTGGGGCCGAGCGGGGGCAACGTGGGCATCGGATTCGCCATCCCCAGCAACATGGTGCGCCAGGTCATGGAGCAGCTGATCCAGTACGGCGAGGTGCGCCGGGGCCAGCTGGGGGTCTATGCTCAGGACCTGACCCCGGAACTGGCGGAGGCCTTCGGTACCGGCCGTATCCAGGGCGCGGTGATCGCCCAGGTCACGCCCAATTCCCCGGCCCAGAAGGCCGGCTTGCGCCCGGGTGACATCGTGCTCAGCATCGATGGCCACAAGGTGCACAATGCGGCCGAGCTGCGCAACCGCATCGGCGTCATGCGGGTGGGTGAACGGCTGCGGCTGGAGGTGTTGCGCAACGGTCGCCGGCTGAACATCGAGGCGCGTATCGAGGCCCCCAAGCTGACGACCCTGGATGCCGGCAAGATGAACCCCCGCCTGGAAGGGGCGGTGCTGGCCAACATCCCGGACAACCATCCGCTGTACGGCAAGGTCACTGGGGTGATGGTGGCAGCGGTGGAGCCGGGCAGCCCGGCCTGGGCGGCGGGCCTGCGCAAGGGGGATGTCATCACCTCCATCAACCGCCACCCGGTGGGCACCATCGACGATGCACGCGCGGCCCTGCGTTCGAGCAAGACGGTGTTGCTGAACATCCAGCGCGGCAACGGCGCCCTGTTCCTGCTGTTGCGCTGACGGCAGCCCAGGGGGCGGGCGCCCTGTCCGCCCCCGCTCAGTCCGCCGGCGCGATGGCGATCAGGGTCTCGTCGGGGTTCACGCTGTCGCCCTTCTGCACATGCACCGCCCCGACCCGGCCGCCGATGGGGGCCTGGATCTCGGTCTCCATCTTCATGGCCTCGAGGATGATGACCGGGTCCCCCGCCTGCACCTCGCTGCCTTCCTCCACCAGCACCTCGACGATGGTGCCCGGCATGGAGGTGGTGACGTCACCCGGCCCGGTGGCGGGCGGCCGCCGGCTGCCGCCATGGCGGCGCGCGGGTTCGGCCCCTTCCTGCAGCTCCTCCAGCGATTCCACCAGCACCTCCTCCGGCACCCCATCCACGGTGAGGTAGAAGGGGCGGGTGTCCTGGTGGCGATGGCCCGAGCCGGTGAAGCGGATGTGGTAACTGTCGCCGTGCAGGGTGACATTGAACTCCACCGGCCGGATCTCCTCGCCGTCCCCACTGTTGAGCGGCTCCAGGGGTTCCGGCACCAGGGCATCGCGGGCGCGCTGCTCGAGGAACTCGCGGCCGATCTCGGGGAACATGGCGTAGGTGAGCACATCCTCTTCCGAGCAGGCCAGTTCGCCGATCTGTTCGGCCAGGTTCTCCATCTCGTCCGGCAGCAGGTCCGCGGGGCGCACGTCGATGATCGCCTCGTTGCCGATGGCCTGCTGTCGCACCATGGGATTGACCGGCCCCGGTGCCCGCCCGTAGCGCCCCTGCAGATACAGCTTGACCTCGTTGGTGATGGTCTTGTAGCGCTCGCCGGTGAGCACGTTCAGCACCGCCTGGGTGCCCACGATCTGCGAGGTGGGGGTGACCAGGGGCGGGTAACCCAGATCCTGGCGCACCCGTGGGATCTCGGCCAGCACCTCGTTCATGCGTGCTAGTTCGCCCTGTTCCCGCAGCTGGGCATAGAGGTTGGAGATCATGCCCCCGGGCACCTGGTAGATCTGCACCCGGGTGTCGAGCCCGGTGAACTCGCTTTCGAACTGGTGGTAACGGCGCCGCACCTCGCGGAAATAGAAGCCGATCTCCTGCAGCAGGGTCAGGTCCAGGCCGGTATCGTACTCGGTGTGCTGCAGGGCCGCGACCATGCTCTCGGTGGGGGGATGGCTGGCGCCGCCGGCGAAGGAGGAGATGGCCGTGTCGATGCGCAGGCAGCCGTTCTCGATGGCCTTGAGCTGGCACATCTCCGCCACCCCGGCGGTGGCGTGCATGTGCAGCTGCACCGGGATGTCCACCGCGGCGCACAGGCGTTGGCTGAGATCGGCCGCCGCATAGGGCGTCAGCAGCCCCGCCATATCCTTGATGCAGATGCTGTCGCATCCCATGGCCTGCAGGGCCTGGGCCATCTCGGCGAACTGCTCCACCGAGTGCACCGGGCTGGTGGTGTAACAGATGGTCCCCTGGGCATGGCGGCCGGCCGCCTTCACCGCCTGGATGGCGGTCTCCAGGTTGCGGATGTCGTTGAGGGCATCGAACACCCGAAAGACGTCGATGCCGTTGGCGGCGGCCCGCTGGACGAAGGCCCGGACCACGTCGTCGGAATAGTGGCGATAGCCCACCAGGTTCTGGCCCCGCAGCAGCATCTGCAAGCGGGTGTTGGGCAGCGCGGCACGCAGGCGGCGCAACCGTTCCCAGGGATCCTCCTTGAGGAAACGGATGCAGGCATCGAAGGTGGCCCCGCCCCAGACCTCCAGTGACCAGTAGCCCACGCTGTCCAGGCGGTCACAGACCGGCAGCATGTCCTCGGTGCGCATGCGGGTGGCGATCAGCGACTGATGCGCGTCGCGCAGGACGACTTCGGTGATGCCTATGTCTGCCATGGTGGGTTCGTCCGTTCCTCGTCGCTCGCCGGTCAGAAGCCGAAATGCGCCGCCAGGGCCGCCGCCACCACGGTGGCGAGTTCGCGGGTGGGGCGGGTCTCGGAGTATTCAACAAGTTCCGGGTGGGCGTCCAGAAAACCGGTGTCGAAGTGCCCGGCGCGGAAGTCGGCGTTCTTCAGCAGCTCCAGGTAGAAGGGGATGGTGGTGCGCACCCCGTACACCCCGGTGTCCAGCAGCGCCCGGGTGGAGCGGTTGAGGGCATCGTCCCATTCCAGGGCCCAGACGATGAGCTTGGCGCACATGGAATCGTAGTAGGGCGGGATCTCGTAGCCGCTGTAGATGGCGGCATCGGTGCGCACGCCCGGGCCACCGGGGGCGAAGTAACGGCTGATGCGGCCGAAGCTGGGCAGAAAATCGTTGCGCGGATCCTCGGCGTTGATACGGAACTCGAGGGCGTAGCCGCGCCGCTCCACGTCCTGCTGGCGGTAGCGCAGGCGCAGGCCGGCGGCGATGCGGATCTGCTCCTGCACGATGTCGATGCCGGTGATGGTCTCGGTCACCGGGTGTTCCACCTGCAGCCGGGTGTTCATCTCCATGAAGTAGAAACGGCCGTCCCGGTCCATGAGGAACTCCACGGTGCCGGCGTTGCGGTAGTCCGCGGCCAGGGCCGCACGTACCGCATAGTCGCCCAGCAGGGCACGCTGGTCGTCGTCGAGCTGGGGTGAGGGAGCGATCTCCACCAGTTTCTGGTGGCGTCGCTGGATGGAACAGTCGCGCTCGAACAGGTGGATCACGTGGCCGTGGTCGTCGGCCAGGATCTGCACCTCGATGTGGCGTGGGTTCTCGACACATTTCTCCACGAAGACATCGGCGCTGCCGAAGGCCTTGGTGGCCTCGGATACCACGCGGTCGAACTGCCGGCGCAGCACCAGGGGGTTGTCGCAGCGACGGATACCACGGCCACCACCACCGGACGTGGCCTTGAGCATGACCGGGTAGCCGATCTCTCCGGCGATGGCCAGGGCCTGGTCCAGGTCGGCGACGTTGCCCTCGGAGCCGGGCACCACCGGCACCCCCGCCGCCTGCATGGCGCGGCGGGCGGCGATCTTGTCCCCCATGCGACGGATGACGTCGGCCGGCGGGCCGATGAAGCGGACGTTGCGGCGACGGCAGGTCTCCGCCAGCTGGGGGTTCTCGGACAGGAAGCCGTAACCCGGATGCAGGGCATCGCAGCCGGCGCTGACCGCCAGGTTCACCAGCCGGTGGGCATTGAGATAGGCGGCCACCGAATCCGGCCCGATGTTGTAGGCCTCGTCCGCCTTCTTGACGTGCAGGGCGTGGCGGTCGGCGTCGGTGAACACGGCCACCGAGCGGATGCCCATCTCGCGGCAGGCACGCACGATGCGTACCGCGATCTCGCCCCGGTTGGCTATGAGTATCTTCTTGATCAAGGGGCTGGTTCCGCGTGGCGATTCGGGCCGGTGGCCGGCTGACGCCTGACTTCTACGGGTTTCCCCGGGGGTTGTCAACAGGCCCGCAGCCCCCCCTTATCCCTTTTGACACAAGCCCTTGTACCGGCTATATTGGCGCGCTTATGCAGAATTGGCTTCCCGACCGGATCGACCCGCGCGTGTGGTTGCAGCGCGGCGGACGGCTGTCCGGGGCGGTGCCCGTGGCCGGCATGGCGCGCCTGGGCAGCCTGCTGGCGCCGGGTGGCGAGGTGCGGGCGGAGCTGGCCCTGAGCCAGGAGGCGGAACGGGCGCCGCTGCGGCTGGACGGGCACCTCCAGGGCCACGTCACCATGGTCTGCCAGCGGTGCCTGGGCGAGGTCGAGGTGCCGGTGGATGTTACCCTGGCCCTGGACCTGGTGACCACGGAGGCGGTGGCCCGGCGCGTTCCGGAGGGGCGCGAGCCCTGGCTCATGAGCGGTGACCTGCTGGCCCTGGCCGAGCTGCTGGAGGACGAGCTGATCCTCGCCGTGCCCACGGTGCCGCGCCATCCGGCCGGCAGCTGCCAGGCACCGGCCATGGCCGGCGCGGCGGAGGCGACGGTGGAACGGCCCCACCCGTTCAGCGTGCTGGCCCGGCTCAAGGACGGCTGACGGCGGCGGGACCCGAATGAACACGACATTCCTTGCAGGAGTTTAGACGACATGGCTGTACAGCAGAATCGCAAGACGCCGTCCAAGCGCGGCATGCGCCGTTCCCACGACCGGCTCAAGGCACGGGCCCTCTCCATCGACCCCACCACCGGCGAGACGCACCTGCGGCATCACGTCACGCCCGATGGCTATTACCGTGGCCGGCAGGTGATCACGCGCGACGACATCTGATCCATCGTTGCCCGCGGCAACGATCGACCCGGATCGACCCACCAGGATCGACATGGATACGCGGGGCAGGGCCGGTTGGGCGTGCCCCGCTTGCTTTGGTTCCCGGGCGCCGCGGGGTGGACTGGCGTCGCCTCGCGGCACGGACTGAGGCGCAGGATGAGTGACGGGAAGCAGGCGCGATGAGCGCGGAAAAGGTGATAGCCCTGGATGCCATGAGCGGCGATCTCGGGGTCGATGCCGTGCTACCGGCCGCGGCGCGGGTGTTGCGGGAGCGGGCCGACCTGCGCCTGATCCTGGTCGGGGACCTGGCGGTGCTGGAACCGCGGCTGGCCCAGGCTGGCCTGCGGACCGGTGAGCGCCTGGTCCTGGAGCATGCGCCCGAGACGGTCACCATGGAGGATCCGCCGTCGCGCGCCCTGCGCGCCAAGAAACGTTCCTCCATGCGCATCGCCATCGACCTGGTCAAGGCGGGCAGGGCGCACGCCTGTGTCAGCGCCGGCAACACGGGCGCCCTGATGGCGATCGCGCGTTTCGTGCTCAAGACCCTGCCCGGCATCGAGCGCCCGGCGATCCTCACCGCCCTGCCTTCCATCCAGGGCCACACCCTGGTGCTGGACCTGGGGGCCAACGTCGATTGCTCGGCCCAGCATCTGTTCCAGTTCGCGGTCATGGGTTCGGTGCTGGCCACGGCGGTGGACGGCGTGGACAAGCCGCGCGTGGGCCTGCTCAATGTCGGCGAGGAGGAGATCAAGGGCAACGAGCAGGTGAAGGAGGCGGCCACGCTGCTGGCAGCCAGCGGCCTCAACTACATCGGCTTCGTCGAAGGCGACGACATCTACAAGGGCGGGGTCGACGTGGTGGTCTGCGACGGCTTCGTCGGCAACGTCGCGCTCAAGACCAGCGAGGGCGTGGCGCGCATGATCGGCCACTTCATGCGCGAGGAGTTCTCACGCTCGGCCTGGACCCGGCTGGCCGGCCTGGTGGCCATGCCAGTGCTGGGCGCCCTCAAGCGTCGCTTCGATCCGCGCCGCTACAATGGGGCCAGCCTGCTGGGGTTGCGCGGCATCGTGATCAAGAGCCACGGCGGCGCCGACCAGCTGGCCTTTGCCAACGCCGTGCAGGTGGCGGCGCTGGAGGTGGAGAAGGCAGTGCCCCAGCGCATCACGGCCCAACTGGAACGTTTACTGACCCAAAGGCAGGCGATTTGATCTATTCGCGCATCACAGGGACGGGTGGCCATCTTCCGGAGAAGGTGCTGACCAACAGGGATCTCGAGCAGATGGTCGAGACCTCGGATCAATGGATCCGGGAGCGGACCGGCATCGCCGAGCGTCATATCGCGGCGCCGGACGAGACCACCTGCGACCTGGCGGAACCCGCCGCGCGGCGGGCCATGGAGGCGGCCGGTGTCGGCCCCGATGATATCGATCTCATCCTCGTCGCCACCACCACCCCGGACCAGGTCTTTCCCAGTACCGCCTGCCTGCTGCAACAACGGCTCGACATCCATGGCTGTGCCGCCTTCGACATCCAGGCGGTCTGCACCGGCTTCATCTACGCCCTCGGCGTGGCCGACCGTTTCATTCGTACCGGGGGCGCGCGCCGGGCGCTGGTGGTGGGGGCAGAGACACTCTCCCGCATCGTCGACTGGACCGACCGTGGCACCTGTGTCCTGTTCGGTGACGGCGCCGGGGCGGTGGTGCTGGAGGCCAGCGAGACCCCGGGGATCCTGTCCAGCCATCTGCACGCCGACGGGCGCTACGAACAGCTGCTCCGGGTACCGGCGGGCGTCTCCTCCCACTACGACCGGTTGCGTGCGGGGGAGGCCTTCGTGCAGATGAAGGGCAACGAGGTGTTCAAGGTGGCAGTGAACACCCTCGGCCGCATCGTCGACGAGACCCTGGCCGCCAATGCGCTGGAGAAGGGCGACGTGGACTGGCTGATTCCCCATCAGGCCAACATCCGCATCATCCAGGCCACGGCGCGCAAGCTGAAGCTGTCCATGGAACGGGTGGTGGTCACCGTGGACCGCCACGGCAACACCTCGGCGGCCTCGGTGCCGCTGGCGCTGGACGTGGCCGTGCGTGACGGCCGGGTACGACGCGGGGAGACCTTGCTCATGGAGGCCTTCGGCGGCGGTTTCACCTGGGGTTCGGTCTTGCTGAAGTTCTGACGGGGGAGGCGATGGGTACAACCGCATCCATACTGGGTATGGTGTTTCCGGGCCAGGGCTCGCAGGCCCTGGGCATGTCCTCGGCGCTGGCGGAGGCCTTTCCCGAGGTGCGTGAGACCTACGCCGAGGCCACGGAGGCCCTGGGCCTGGATCTCTGGCAGCTGGTGACGGAGGGGCCGGCCGAGGCCCTGGACCGGACCGAGAACACCCAGCCGGCCATGCTCACCGCCGACGTCGCCGTGTGGCGGGTCTGGCAGGCGCAGGGCGGTCCCGCGCCGGCCTGGCTGGCCGGCCACAGCCTGGGTGAATACGGTGCCCTGGTGGCGGCCGGCAGCCTGGCCTTTGCCGACGCGGTGCGCCTGGTGGCCGAGCGGGGGCGCCTGATGCAGGCGGCGGTACCGGAAGGGGCCGGTGCCATGGCCGCCATCCTCGGGCTCGACGACCCGGTGGTGGCGGAGGTCTGTGCCGGCATCGACGCCGCCGACCAGGTGGTGGAGCCGGTCAATTTCAATGCCCCGGGCCAGGTGGTGATCGCCGGCGACCGGGCGGCGGTGGAGGCCGCGGTGACGGCGGCCAAGGCGGCCGGCGCCCGGCGTGCCCTGCTGCTGCCGGTGAGCGTACCCTCGCACTGCCGCCTGATGCAGCCGGCGGCGGAACGTTTCGCGGCGGCACTGGAGGCCACGGCCTTCACGTCTCCCCGCATCCCGGTGCTGCACAATGCCGACGTGGCGACCCATGCGGAACCGGAGGCCATTCGCGCCGCGCTGCAGCAGCAGCTGTATCGACCGGTGCGCTGGGTGGACACCATCCGCCGCATGGCGACCGAGGGCGTGACCCGGCTGGTGGAGGCCGGGCCTGGCAAGGTGCTGGCCGGGCTGAACCGCCGCATCGACCGTGACATGACCTGTATCCCGGTATTCGATCCCGATTCCCTGGCCAAGGCCCTGGAGGCAGTGCGATGAACGAGTTTTCCGGCAAGGTGGCCCTGGTGACCGGTGCCAGCCGTGGCATCGGCCGGGCGATCCTGGAGACCCTGGCCCGTGGCGGCGCCACCGTGGTGGGTACGGCCACCACCGAGACCGGCGCCCAGGCCATCGGCGAACGCCTGACCGCGGCCGGCTGGCAAGGCGCGGGCCGGGTCCTGGACGTCAACGATCCAGAGGGGGTGGATGCCCTGGTGCGGGAACTGGGCCAGACCCTGGGCGCCCCCACCATCCTGGTGAACAACGCGGGCATCACCCGCGACAACCTGCTCATGCGCATGAAGCCGGAGGAGTGGGACGCGGTGATCTCCACCGACCTGTCCTCGGTATTCCGGCTCTGCCGCGCCTGCCTGCGCGGCATGATGAAGGCCCGGCACGGGCGCATCATCAGCATCGCCTCGGTGGTGGGTGCCATGGGCAACCCGGGGCAGGCCAACTACGCCGCGGCCAAGGCCGGCATGATGGGTTTCTCCCGCGCCCTGGCGCGGGAGGTGGGCTCGCGCGGCATCACGGTCAACGTGGTGGCCCCGGGATTCATCGAGACCGACATGACCCGGGGGCTGGACGAGGCCCAGCGCGAAGCGTTGCTGGCCGGCATCCCCCTGGGCACCCTGGGCCGGCCGGAGGACGTGGCCGAGGCGGTGGCCTTCCTGGCCTCGGCGCGGGCGGGTTACATCACCGGCGTCACCCTGCACGTCAACGGTGGCATGTACATGGCCTGAGGGGCCTGAAGCCGGTTCCAGGTTGGTTACGTAATACGCTGTTTGCTCGGTGTTAATGCCCAGGACCCGCAGGCCCTCCAGGGTGCCCGGCGGGACCGGGCGAAGGGTTGGATGCGGTGGTCCGCCGCTGGCAGCAGGCAGGGATGGATGCTGGCATGCCCGCACAGTTTTCAATACAATACCGCCGCAGCCTGTTCGGGCCTTGATTCTTGGAGGAAAATTTCGTCATGAGTAACGTCGAAGAACGCGTCAAGAAGATTGTTGTTGATCAGCTGGGTGTCAAGGAGGACGAGGTGACCAACAACGCTTCCTTCGTGGACGACCTTGGCGCCGATTCCCTGGATACGGTGGAGCTGGTGATGGCGCTCGAAGAGGAATTCGAGTGCGAGATTCCGGATGAAGAAGCGGAAAAGATCACCACGGTCCAGCAGGCGATCGATTACATCAACGCCCATCTGGGTTGATCGCAACTACCGGCTGGATGCCGCGCGCCGCACCATGGTTCGCCTGGGTGCGGCATTTTCATTTGTATGGTGGCGGCTGCGGGCGGAGGTTTCGACCGCGGCCGGCGCCGGTCAAGCTGCAACCATGGGATGGGACGAGGCATGTTGAGTGGCCGACGAGTGGTGGTAACGGGGCTGGGCATCCTGTGCCCGGTGGGTCTGGACGTGGCGAGCGCCTGGGACAGTATCCTTGCGGGGAAGAGCGGGATCGGCCCCATCGACAGCTTTGACGTCTCGGCCTTCTCGGTCCGGTTCGGCGGCCTGGTGCGTGACTTCGATGTCACCGATTACCTGCCACTGAAGGAGGCCCGCAAGATGGACCCCTTCATCCACTACGGGCTGGCGGCGGGTACCCAGGCCATCCGTGATTCCGGCATCGAGATCACCGCGGACAACGCCGACCGCATCGGGGTCGCCATCGGTTCGGGCATCGGCGGCCTGGGCAGTATCGAGAAGTCCCACCAGAGCCTGCTCAAGGGTGGGCCGCGCCGGATCTCACCCTTCTTCGTGCCCAGCAGCATCATCAACATGGTCTCGGGCAACCTGTCCATCATGTTCGGCCTCAAGGGGCCCAACATCTCTCTGGTCACCGCCTGCAGCACGGCCACCCACAGCATCGGCGAGGCGGCGCGGCTGATCGCCTACGGCGATGCCGATGTGATGGTGGCCGGCGGGGCCGAGGCGGCGGCCACGCCGCTGGGGCTGGGCGGATTCGCGGCGGCCCGCGCGCTCTCCACCCGCAACGAGGATCCGGCGGCGGCGAGCCGGCCCTGGGATGCGGACCGCGACGGTTTCGTGCTCGGCGATGGCGCCGGCGTGCTGGTGCTGGAGGAATACGAGCATGCCCGCAAGCGGGGTGCGCGGATCTACGCCGAGCTGATCGGCTACGGCATGAGCGGGGACGCCTACCACATGACCCAGCCGGCGCCCGGCGGGGAGGGCGCGGTCCGCTGCATGCGCAACGCCATCCGCGATGCCGGCATCGACCCGGAACAGGTGGACTACATCAACGCCCATGGTACCTCCACGCCCACCGGCGACCGGGCCGAGACCGAGGCGGTCAAGGCCACCTTCGGCGATCATGCCCGGACCCTGGCCATCAGTTCCACCAAATCCATGACCGGCCACCTGCTGGGTGCCGCCGGCGGCATCGAGGCGGTGTTCACGGCCCTGGCCATCCGCGACCAGGTGGCACCGCCCACCATCAACTACCAGACCCCGGATCCAGAGTGCGATCTCGACTACGTGCCCAACGAGGCGCGGGAGATGAAGATCGACATCGCCATGTCCAACTCCTTCGGCTTCGGGGGCACCAACGGCACCATCGTCTTCCGCCGCCTGGTCTGAGGCCCCCGGGGCCCCGGTGCCTGCCCCCGGTTCCATGAACCCCGCTGCCGCCGTCGCCCGGCCCGTCGCCGCCCTTCCGGACCTGCTGGCCCTGCACGCGGCCTGGCCCCGGCGCTATCCCTTCCTGTTGGAATCGGGCGGCGCAGGCGGCCCGCCCGGCCACGACATCCTGTTCGCCTTTCCCGGTGCCGCCCTGAGCTGGTATCGCGAGGGGGATGACGCCGCCCGGGGGGCGGCCTTTCTGGCGGGACTGGAACGGGCCTGGCGCCAGGGCCGGCGGCCGCCGGCCACCGGCGCGGCGGGACGGCTGCCGTTTCGGGGCGGCTGGTTCCTGTTCCTTGGGTACGAGCTGGGCGGTGCCATTGAACCGGTGTTGCGCCTGCCCGGCGCGGGCAGCGGCGCACTGGCCGCCCTGGCGGTACCGGTGCCCGCGGCGGTGATCCGGGAACGGGACACGGGACACACCTGGCTGGTCGATGAAGCGGGCGATGCCGGGCGGCTGGCCACCATGGCCGGGGACATCCAGCGCCTGCGCGAGGGGCCGCCGCCGGCGGATGCTCCCTGGCGCCTGGGCCAGCCGCAGGAGGAACCGCCGCAGCGTTATCTCCATGCGGTGCAACGGGCACTGGCCTACATCCGTGATGGTGACCTGTTCCAGGCCAACCTGTCCCGGCTCTGGTGGGGACAGTGGCAGGCGGGCTCGGCGGCCGCTGTCTACCGCCGCTTGCGCGATGCCAATCCCGGCCCCTTCAACGGCCTCATGTGCTGGGCGGACCTGGCCGTCCTGTCCACCTCGCCGGAACGGCTGGTGGAACGGCGGGGACCTCGGCTCTGCACCCGGCCCATCGCCGGCACCCGGCCGCGCGGGGGGGAGGCGGACCAGGACGCGGCACTGTCGGCGGAACTGCTTGCGCACCCCAAGGAGCAGGCGGAACATGTCATGCTGATCGACCTGGAGCGCAACGACCTGGGCCGGGTCTGCGTGCCGGGCACGGTGCGGGTGGAGGAGATGATGACCCTGGAATCCTACGCCCATGTCCACCACATCGTATCCTCGGTGGCCGGTGAATGCCGGGCCGACCGGACCCCGGTGGACGTGATCCGGGCCCTGTTCCCCGGCGGTACCATCACCGGATGTCCCAAGGTGCGCTGCATGGAGGTCATCGCCGAACTGGAAGGGGCCCCGCGGGGCGCCTACACCGGTTCCATGGGTTATCTCAACCGGGATGGCGACATGGATCTCAACATCCTGATCCGGACCCTGGAACGGCGCGGCGACCGGTTCCTGTTTCGCGCCGGGGCCGGTATCGTGGCGGATTCGGTGCCGGAGCAGGAGCTGGCGGAGACCCGGGCCAAGGCGCGCGGTTTCCTGCTGGCACTGGGCGCGGAGCCGGCCCGCGGTCCCCGGGCGCGCCATGCCTGAGGGGGTACGCTGGTGGCCGCGGGCGGCGGTGCCTGCCTGCGATCGCGGCTGGCACTACGGCGACGGCCTGTTCGAGACCCTGGCGGTGTGCCAGGGCCGGCCGCGGCTCTGGGAATGGCACTGGGAGCGGCTGGCGCTGGGCTGCGACCGCCTGGGGCTGCCGCTGCCCGACCGGCCCCGGCTGGAACGGCGCCTGGAGGCCCTGTGCCATGGCCAGGCGCGGGCGGTGCTCAAGCTCGTCTGGACCGCCGGGTGCGGCGGGCGCGGCTATGGTCGCGGACGGGACCTGGTGCCACGGCTGCGGCTGGCCCTCCATCCCTGGCCGGAACGGCTCGAACGGGCATCCGGCCAGGGCCTGCGGGTCTGCCTCTGCCGCCACCGCCTGCCCCTGCACCCGCCGCTGGCGGGGATCAAGCACCTCAACCGCCTGGACCAGGTGCTGGCGCGGCGGGAGTGGGATGACCCGGACATCGACGAGGGCCTGCTAGCGGACCACGAGGACCAGCTGGTCGAGGCCACCGCCGCCAACCTGTTCGTCGTCCGGGCCGGCGGGCTGTTGACCCCGCGCCTGGACCGCGCCGGGGTGGCGGGGGTCATGCGCCGGCTGGTGCTGGAACGGCTGGCGCCGGCCCTGGGCATCCAGGCGGCGGAGGTGCGCCTGCCGCTGGCGGATCTGGCCAGCGCCGAAGGGCTGTTCCTGACCAGCAGCCTGCTGGGCATCCGGCCGGTGGCCGGGATCCGGGAGCTGCCGGCCTGGTCACCGGGACAAAATGCACTTTCTGTGATCAGTAGATTACAAGATCTTCTTCATGAGGTGCTCGAGGATGCATGAAGGCCGCTCCGGCCGCTGGCGGCGCTGGCTGATCGCCCTGTCGCTCGGCCTGATGCTGGCGGCCATGGGGGCCGGCTACCTGTACCGGGACTTCCGCCGGACACCGCTGCCGGTGGGGCCCAAGGGTTACCGCCTGCTGGTACCCCAGGGCGCCAGCCTGCGCCAGGTGGCGGCCCGGCTGCACCGCGATGGCATCCTGCGCCACCCCGCGCTGCTGGTCTGGCTGGGCCGCTGGCGGGGCGATGCCCAGCGCATCCGCGCCGGTGAGTATGCCCTCGGTCAGGGCCTGCGGCCGGACGGGCTGCTGGACCGGCTGGTACGGGGGCAGGTGGTCCAGCACCAGCTCACCCTGGTGGAGGGCTGGACCTTCCACCGCATGATGCAGGCGGTCGAGGCCGAACCGGCCCTGGTGCACCGCCTGCGGGGATTGGACGATGCCGCCATCATGGCCGCCATCGGTCATCCGGGGGAAAAACCCGAGGGCCGGTTCTATCCCGAGACCTACCGCTTCCCGCGCGGCACCACCGACATCGCCTTCCTGCAACGTGCCTACGATGCCATGGCGGAGCGGCTGCGCAGCGAATGGGCCGGCCGGGCCCCGGGACTGCCGCTGAAGAACCCTTACCAGGCGCTCATCCTGGCCTCCATCATCGAGAAGGAAACCGCCCGGGACGAGGAGCGCCCCCTGATCGCCGGGGTGTTCATCCGGCGGCTGCAGCGCGGCATGCGCCTGCAGACGGATCCCACCGTCATCTACGGCCTGGGCGAGGCATTCGACGGCAACATACGGCGCCGCGACCTGGCGCATGATACCGCCTTCAATACC
>JALWSQ010000187.1 GCA_026993645.1 Thiohalobacter sp. | reverse complement strand
GCGCTCCCGTTGTTGGGCACGCTCGCTGCGCTCGCTTTGCCCAACCTACGGGTGCCATGACCCTACCGGGTTGGAAACGGCACCGTAGGATGCGCAAAGGCGCGCAGCGCCGTGCGTACCATGGGGTGCCACCGTTGCGGCTGGTGGCGCTCCCGTTGTTGGGCACGCTCGCTGCGCTCGCTTTGCCCAACCTACGGGTGCCATGACCCTACCGGGTTGGAAACGGCACCGTAGGATGCGCAAAGGCGCGCAGCGCCGTGCGTACCATGGGGTGCCACCGTTGCGGCTGGTGGCGCTCCCGTTGTTGGGCACACTCGCTGCGCTCGCTTTGCCCAACCTACGGGTGCCATGACCCTACCGGGTTGGAAACGGCACCGTAGGATGCGCAAAGGCGCGCAGCGCCGTGCGCATCATGGGAAGTCGGCCGCTACTTGGCGTAGCTGATCTTGGCCGACTTGCGCAGCCCCTTGACGTAGGCATCGAGGCGCTTGGCCTGGATGCGGGCCTTGAGCTTGCTCTTGACCTCGTCCAGGCTGGGCGGCTCGACCTTGCGCGTGTCCTCGAGCTTGATGACGTGCCAACCGAAACGGGTCTTCACCGGCTGGTGCGTGATCTCACCCTTCTTGAGCTTCATCACGGCCTGGGAGAAGGGCTTGACCATGCGGCTGGGGCTGAACCAGCCCAGCTCCCCGCCCTTGGCCTTGCTCGGCCCAATGGATTCCTTGGCCGCCAGCTTGGCGAAATCGGCACCCTTATCCAGCTTGGCGATGACGGCCTTGGCCTGGTCCTCGGTGCCGACCAGGATGTGGCGCGCCTTGTACTCGGTGGTGTCGTAGTGCTTGACGAAATCGTCGTAGGCCTTCTTCAGCTCCTCGTCGGTGACGGGGTGCTTGGCCAGGTAGTTGCGCATGGCGGCCCGCACCAGCAGCGCCCGGCGCTGCCACTCGAGCTGGCTCTTGACCGCGGGGTTCTTGTCCAGGCCCTCCCGTTCGGCGTCCTGGGTCACGAGCATGATGTCCACCAGCTCCTTCACCATCTGGTCATGGTCGCCGGGCCCGCCCTTGCGCTGGCGCTGCTCGGAGTAGACGTGGAACATCGACTCGGTGATGGGTTCCCCGTTGACCGTGGCCAGGGGTTTGCCGCTGTCGCCGGCCTGGGTGGCCGGTGCGGCCAGCGCCAGGACGGTGGCGAACAGGCAGGTGAGGCTGATACGTGGCAAGCACTTCATGTGGTTTGTCCTCTTCTGGTGTTTGAAGACCGGAACCCCCGGGGCCCGGTTGCTTGGGTCATGGTTTCAGGGCTGGTGTGCCGTCTCCGCCGGCGCGCGCGCATCGATGGCCAGCGCATGGATCTCGGCCGGCATCATGTCGGCCAGCGCCTGGTAGACCAGCCGGTGCCGTTCCACCGGCGACAGGCCGGCGAAACGCGCGCTGACGATGCGCAGGTTGAAATGGCCGCCGCCACCGCGGGCGCCGGCATGGCCGGCGTGGCGGGCCGAATCGTCCTCGATCTCGATTTCGACCGGGGCCAGGGCTTCCTTGAGCCGGGCGCGGATGCGCGCCACGCGATCGCCGTCGGTATTCATGGCAGGACCTTGAGGAAGGGGCGCACCTGTACCCGGGCGTAGACCCCTGCCTCTACGTAGGGATCTGCCGCGGCCCAGGCCTCGGCCTCCGCCAGCGAGGGGAACTCTGCCACCACCAGGCTGCCGCTGAAGCCCGCCGGCCCTGGATCCTCCGCGTCGATGGCCGGATGGGGCCCCGCCAGCAACAGGCGCCCCGCGTCGCGCAGGGCCTCCAGCCGCGCCAGATGGGCGGGCCGGGCCTGGCGCCGGGCCGCCAGGCTGTCCGCCACGTCCTCGGCCAGGATCGCGTACCACATGCTCAGCTTCCGCTCCCGCTTTGGGGCTCGTCACTGGCTTCCTCCACGTAGCGCGCCAGGAAGAATCCCTGCAGCAACACGAACAGGACGGTGAAGCCCAGCAACCCGAACAGCTTGAAGTTGACCCAGAAGGCCTCCGAGTAGTTGTAGGCGACGTAGAGGTTGGCCATGCCCATGCACAGGAAGAAGAACACCCAGGCGATGTTGAGCCGCTGCCAGACGAAGGGCGGTGCCTTCACGGCGTGGCTCAGCATCCGTTCCACCAGGGTGTGCTCACCGATGAACTGGCTGCCCAGGAAGGTGACCGCGAACAGGCCGTAGACCACCGTCGGCTTCCACTTGATGAAGGTGGGATCGCGGAAGATCAGGGTGGCGCCGCCCAACACCAGGATGATGGCGAAGGTCACCAGGTGCATCTTCTCCACCCGGTGATGGCGGAACCAGCCCCAGCCCAGTTGCCCGGCGGTGGCGACGATGGCCACGGCCGTGGCGGTATAGATACCCGCCAGCTTGTAGGCGGCGAAGAACAGGATGATGGGGAAGAAATCGAAGAGAAGTTTCATGCAAGCCGTTGTCGATCATACCCTGCGGGGGCGAAGCCCCCGGCCGCCCGGGATTGGACCGCAGGGGCGGGGCGGCATTCGTTCATCGCTGCAGTATACCAGCCCCGGCGGGGTGGACGCGAACCGGGTTCCGGGCCCGGGCAGCGGCCCGGCCCGGGCGGCCTGCTAGAATAGGCGCCCATGACCCAGTACGACCTCCACACCCATACCTGCCTGTCCGATGGCACCCTGGCGCCCGCGGCGCTGGTGTCCCGCGCCGCGGCCGCGGGCATCGATGTGCTGGCGGTCACGGACCACGACTGCACCGATGGCCTGGCGGAGGCGGCGGCGGAGGCGGTCCGGCAGGGCATCCGGCTGGTGCCCGGGGTGGAGATCTCGGTGACCTGGGAGGCCCATACCATCCACCTGGTGGGGCTCGGGATCGACCCGGCGGCACCGGCCCTCGACGAAGGTCTGCGGCGGCTGCGCAAGGTACGTGACTGGCGCGCCCTGGAGATGGCGCGGGGCCTGGAGGCGGCCGGCATCCCGGGCGCCCTGGACGCGGTGCGGGCCCTGGCCGGCGGACCCATCCTGAGCCGCACCCATTTCGCCCGCTTCCTGGTCGCCCAGGGCCGGGCCCGGCGGGTCGGCGACGTCTACCGCCGCTACCTGGTGCGGGGCCGGCCCGGTTACGTGCGCGTCCAGTGGGCCGGCCTGGGCGAGGCCATCGGCTGGATTCGGGCCGCGGGAGGCGAGGCGGTCCTGGCCCACCCGGCCCGTTACCGGCTGCGGCGCGGGGACCTGGAACGCCTGCTGGAGGCCTTTCGGACCGCCGGGGGCGTGGCCCTGGAGGTGGTCTCGGGCAGCCACCCGCCGGACGCGGTGCGGCGCATGGCCCGGCTGGCCCGGGCCTTCGGGCTCCGCGCCTCGCGCGGATCCGACTATCACGGCCCCGAACTCAACTGGTTCGAACTGGGCCGGCTGCCCCCCCTGCCCAACGGCTGTGTCCCGGTGTGGGCCGACTGGGCGGTGGCGGCCCCGGCCGCGGCCGCCGGCCTGGGGACGCCGGCATGAGCCAGTACTTCGAGATCCACCCCCAGAACCCCCAGAAGCGGCTGCTCACCCAGGCGGTGACCCTGTTGCGCGGCGGGGCGGTGATCGCCTACCCGACGGATTCCTCCTATGCCCTGGGCTGCCTGCTGGGCAACAAGGAGGGCATGGAACGCATCCGCCGCATCCGCCAGCTGGACCGGCACCACAATTTCACCCTGGTGTGCCGGGATTTGTCGGAGCTGGCCACCTATGCCAAGGTGGACAATCCCGCCTTCCGCCTGCTCAAGCAGCTCACGCCCGGGCCCTTCACCTTCATCCTGCGCGCCACCCACGAGGTGCCGCGCCGGCTCCAGCACCCGCGCCGCAAGACGGTGGGCATCCGGGTGCCGGACAACCGCATCGCCCTGGGTCTGCTGGAGACCCTGGGCGAACCG
>JALWSQ010000186.1:1454-14849 GCA_026993645.1 Thiohalobacter sp. | reverse complement strand
CCGGTGCTGGACCAGGCCCACCCCGACCGCGCGGTGGGCTGACCCCGCCCCTATTCCGGCACCACCGGTACGCCCGGCGCCAGGCCGGGCAGGCGGTCGGCGCGGCCCTGGTTCACCGCGATCTCCACCAGGCCGTTGGCATTGGCGTGCCAGAACGGCTGGCCCCGGGGCACCGCGGCGAAGGTCGGCGCATGGGCGATGCTCAGGCCCGCCGCCCGCAGCCGCCGCCCCGGATCCAGGCGCTCCGCGCGCAGGCCCGTCGCCAGGTTGCCGTAAGGATCCACGTGGATGATCTCCGCCAGGTCGTCGGGCCAGTCCGGCTGGCGGCGGGGCGCATGCGGCACCCCCAGCCGGTCCGGTGCCACCCCCCCGGCCAGGGCCGCCACCACCGGCGCAAACAGGTCCCGGCCGTCGAAGGTCCGGCTGGGTGCCGGCCGGGGCGGCTGGGTGATCCGCCAGACGGCCGCCTCCCCGCCGCGCCGCAGCAGCAGCTCGAACAGGCCGTTGTCCGGCCCGACCAGCAGCCGCTCCCCCTGGCGCAGGATCAGTCCGGCCCGCTCGCCCCCCACGCCGGGATCCACCACGGCCATGACCAGGGCCCGGGCCGGCAGTACCGGCACCAGGGCCGGCAGCAGGTAGGCCGCCCGCCGCGGATCCCAGCAGGGCGCATCGTGGCACAGGTCGACGACCGGCACGCCGGGACGGGCCGCCGCCAGCACGGCGTGTACCTGGCCGACATAGTGGCTGCCGATGCCGAAATCCGTGTACAGGGCGATGAGTCGGGTCATGGGCGCCGGCGCCGGGCGGCCGGAATCCACCCGTGGACAATGAAAAGGCCGGACAACCCGTGGATGTCCGGCCTCGACAGGGGGTGCATCCCGGTGGGGCTCAGTCGGCGGCTTCGCCTTCCGCCGCGGCCTGAGGCCGGTCCACCAGTTCCACCAGCGCCATGGGGGCGTTGTCACCCGGGCGGAAGCCCATCTTGAGCACCCGCAGGTAGCCGCCCGGGCGTTCCCGGTAGCGCGGCGCCAGCTCGTCGAACAGCTTGGTCACCACTTCCCGGTCGCGCAGGCGGGCAAACGCGATGCGCCGGCCGTGGACGCTGTCGTTGTTCCGCGCCAGGGTGATGAGGGGCTCGGCCACCCGTCGCAGCTCCTTGGCCTTGGGCAGGGTGGTGGTGATCACCTCGTGCCGGAACAGCGAGGCCGCCATGTTGCGGAACATGGCCTTGCGGTGGCTGCTGGTACGATTCAGATGACGTCCCGACTTGCGATGTCGCATGATGGCAAACCCTGGTGTCTATGTTCGATTCCGTTGCCCCGCCCCGGATCAGGCGGTGGCCTTTTCGCGATCCTTGAGACCGGGCGGCGGCCAGTTCTCCAGCCGCATGCCCAGGGACAGGCCATGGGAGGCCAGCACGTCCTTGATCTCGGTGAGTGACTTCTTGCCCAGGTTGGGCGCCTTGAGCAGCTCGACCTCGGTCTTCTGGATGAGATCGCCGATGTAGTAGATACTCTCCGCCTTGAGACAGTTGGCCGAGCGCACCGTGAGCTCCAGGTCGTCCACCGGCCGCAGCAGGATGGGATCGATGTCCGGGGCCACGCGCTCCGGCTCGGCCTCCTCGCGTCCCTGCAGGTCCACGAACACCGCAAGCTGATCCTGCAGGATGGCCGCCGAACGGCGCACTGCGTCCTCCGGGTCGATGGTGCCGTTGGTCTCGATCTCGAGTATCAGCTTGTCGAGATCGGTGCGCTGCTCGACGCGCGCATGTTCCACCCGCGTCGCCACCCGGCGGATGGGACTGAACGAGGCATCCAGCCGCAGGGTGCCGATGGGATGATCCTCGCCGGCCCCGTCACGCTGCGTGGCCGGCTGGTAACCCCGGCCGCGCCGTACCTGCAGGCTCATGTTGAGCCGGCCACCCTCCGCCAGGTGGGCGATGACGTGGTCCGGATTGACGATCTCGACGTCGTGATCCAGGGTGATGTCACCCGCCGTCACCGGACCCGGCTGGTCCTTGCTCAGGGTCAGGGTCGCCTGATCACGGCTGTGCATGCGTACCGCCACCCCCTTGAGGTTGAGGAGAATGTCGATCACGTCCTCCTGCACACCCTCGATGGTGGAATACTCGTGCAGCACGCCCTCGATCTCGGCACTCACCACCGCGCAGCCCGGCATGCTGGACAACAGGATGCGCCGCAGCGCGTTGCCCAGGGTATGCCCGAAGCCGCGCTCCAGCGGCTCGATGGTCACCCGTGCCTGATTCACCCCCACCGCCTGGACATGGACGGTGCGGGGCTTAAGAAATTCGCTCGCCGAAACCTGCATCGAATCTCCCCGCTCCTGGTTCCCTTACTTGGAGTACAGCTCCACCACCAGCTGCTCGTTGATCTCCGCCGGCAGATCGCTCCGCTCGGGGCACGCCTTGAACACGCCTTCCAGCTTCTTCGCATCCACGTCCAGCCACTCGGCCAGACCCCGCTGCTGGGCCAGCTCCATGGCAGCCTTGACCCGCAGTTGTTCCTTCGCCTTGTCACTGACGGCGATCACCGCGCCCGGCCGCACCTGGGCCGAGGGGATGTTCATCTTCTTGCCGTCCACGCGCACGCCGTTGTGCCGCACCAGCTGGCGCGCCTCGGCCCGCGAGGCCGCAAACCCCATGCGGTACACCAGGTTGTCCAGGCGCGACTCCAGCAGTTGCAGCAGGTTCTCGCCGGTGGAACCCTTGCGCCGGGCCGCTTCCTTGTAGTAGCGGCGGAACTGGCCCTCCAGCACGCCGTAGATGCGGCGCAGCTTCTGCTTCTCGCGCAACTGCAGCGCGTAGTCCGACAGGCGCATCCGGCGCTGGCCGTGCTGACCCGGCGGGAACGCGCGGTTTTCCACCGGGCACTTGCTGGTGTAGCACTTCTCTCCCTTGAGGAAGAGCTTGCCGCCCTCGCGGCGGCACTGACGACACTTGGGACCGCTGTACTTTGCCATATCTGCTACCGCCTACACACGCCGTTTCTTGGGGGGACGACAACCGTTATGGGGAATGGGCGTCACGTCCTGGATATTGGTGATCTTGAAGCCGACCGCATGCAGCGCCCGCACCGCCGACTCGCGCCCCGGCCCCGGCCCCTTGACCATGACCTCCAGATTCTTCATGCCGAACTCCTGGGCCGCATTGCCCGCGCGCTCTGCCGCCACCTGGGCGGCGAAGGGCGTGCTCTTGCGCGAGCCGCGGAACCCCGAACCCCCGGCCGTGGCCCAGGTCAGGGTGTTGCCCTGGCGATCGGTGATGGTGACGATGGTGTTGTTGAAGGAGGCGTGGATGTGGGCAATGCCATCCACCACGTTCTTCTTCACCTTCTTGCGGCTTCTCGCCGGTGCCTTTGCCATATGCCTTCCAAACTGATTCTAAGTTCCGAATTTCGATCACCCGGCCCGCACGGGCCGTCCCGCACACCCGGTCACTTGCGGATCGGCCGACGCGGCCCCTTGCGGGTACGGGCGTTGGTCCGTGTCCGCTGGCCACGCAGGGGCAGGCCGCGCCGGTGGCGCAGGCCGCGGTAGCAGCCGAGGTCCATCAGGCGCTTGATGTTCATGGACACGGTCCGGCGCAGATCGCCCTCGACCGTGAACTTGCCGACCTCGGTGCGGATCCTGGCCAGCTCGTCCTCGGTGAGCTCCCTGACCCGGCGCTCCGGCGCCACACCGGCGGCGGCGCAGATCTGCTGCGCCCGGGAGCGCCCGATGCCGTAGATGGACGTCAACCCGATGACCGTGTGCTTGTTGGCCGGAATGTTGATGCCAGCAATTCGGGCCATGCCTCGCTCTCCTGAAATAGTGAATATGTCGTGCCCACTCCCGGCGGAGTGAAGCGGGGAAGCTTATCCTGTTTGGCGGGGAATTTCAACGCCGGCGCCGCCGGCCCCCGGCCTCAACCCTGCCGCTGCTTGTGGCGGCCATCCTTGCAGATGACGCGCACCACCCCCTTGCGGCGGATGATCTTGCAGTGACGACAGATTTTCTTGACCGATGCTCTTACCTTCATGATGGTGCTCCGTTTATCTGAGTACGCCCGCGCTGCCCTGGCTCTTGAGATTGGTCTTCTTCATCAGCCCCTCGTACTGGTGCGACATCAGGTGCGCCTGCACCTGGGCCATGAAGTCCATCACCACCACCACGATGATCAGCAGCGAGGTGCCGCCAAAGTAGAACGGCACGTTCCAGTACAGGATCAGGAACTCCGGCATCAGGCAGACCGCGGTGACGTACAGGGCACCGGCCAGGGTGAGCCGGGTGATGACCCCGTCGATGTAGCGCGCCGTCTGCTCGCCGGGCCGGATCCCGGGGATGAAGGCCCCGGACTTCTTGAGGTTCTCCGCCGTCTCCTTGGAGTTGAACGCCAGGGCGGTGTAGAAGAAGCAGAAGAACACGATGGCCAGGGCGTATACCAGCACGTACAGGGGCTGCCCCGGTGACAGGGTGGCGGCCAGGTCCTTGAGCCAGGACATGCCCTTGGTGTTACCGAACCAGCTGCCCAGAGTGGCCGGAAACAGGATGATACTGGAAGCGAAGATGGGCGGGATGACCCCGGCCATGTTCAGCTTCAGCGGCAGGTGGGTACTCTGGGCCGCATACACCCGCCGGCCCTGCTGCCGCCGTGCATAGTTGACCGTGATGCGCCGCTGGCCCCGCTCCACGAACACCACGAAGGCAGTCACCGCCAGGGCCAGGGCCAGCAGGAACAGCACCGTCAGCACGTTCATCTCGCCGGTGCGAGCCAGCTCCAGGGTGCCACCGATGGCGCGCGGCAGGCCGGCGATGATGCCGGCGAAGATGATCAGCGAGATGCCGTTGCCGATGCCCCGCTCGGTGATCTGTTCGCCCAGCCACATGAGGAACAGGGTGCCCGTCACCAGCGTCACCACCGCGGTGACGACGAAGGTGGGCGCCGAGGTGATCACCAGGGGATGCCCGCCCATGGACTGGCCCAGCAGGCCCACCGCGATACCGAACGACTGCAGTCCGGCCAGGGCCACGGTGCCATAGCGGGTGTACTGGGTGATCTTGCGCCGCCCCGCCTCGCCTTCCTTCTTGAGCTGTTCCAGCGCCGGCACGGTGAAACCGAGCAACTGGATGATGATGGAGGCCGAGATGTAGGGCATCACGCCGAGGGCGAACAACGACAACCGCTTGAGGGCACCGCCGGAGAACATGTTGAACATGTCCAGGATGGTGCCCTTCTGCTGCTCCGCCAGCTGGGCCAGCACGTGGGGGTCGATGCCGGGGATGGGGATGAAGGAGCCGAGCCGGAACACCAGCAGGGCACCCAGCACGAACAGCAGCCGCTGCCGCAGCTCCCGCAGCCGGCCGATGTCGCTGACCGCGCCGGCCAGACCTGTACCCGCAGCCGCCACCTAGTCCTCTACCTTGCCACCGGCGGCCTCGATGGCCGCCCGCGCGCCGCGGGTCACCCGCAGACCGCGCACCGTCACTGCCCGGTCGATGGTGCCGGACAGCATGATCTTCACCTGGCGGACGTTGCGCGCCACCAGGTGGGCCGCCTGCAGGGCCGCCAGGTCGATGACGTCGGCCTCGACCCGGTTGAGCTCGTGCAGCCGCACCTGGTCCCGGGTCAGGCTCACGCGGGAGCGGAAACCGACCTTGGGCAGGCGCCGCTGCAGCGGCATCTGGCCACCCTCGAACCCGACCTTGTGGAAACCGCCGGACCGGGACTTCTGGCCCTTGTGGCCACGACCGCAGGTCTTGCCCAGACCCGAACCGATCCCGCGTCCGACCCGCTTGGCCGCCCGGCGGCTCCCCGTGGCGGGGGCAATGGCATTCAGGCGCATGTCAATTCTCCTCGACGCGCAGCATGTAGGCGATCTTGTCGATCATGCCCCGGTTCTCCGGGGTATCCAGCACCTCGACCGTCTGGTGCATGCGCCGCAGGCCGAGACCGGCGACACAGGCCTTGTGATTCTTGAGGCGCCCGTGGAAGCTGCGCACCAGGGTCACCTTCACTGTCTTGTTGCCCGTCATGGCTTACCCCAGGATCTCTTCGACCGTCTTGCCGCGCTTGGCGGCGATGTCCTCCGGCGAGTGCAGCTGCTGCAACCCCTGCATGGTGGCGCGCACCACGTTGATGGGGTTGTTGCTGCCGATGCACTTGGCCAGCACGTCGTGCACGCCCAGCACCTCGAACACGGCGCGCATGGCGCCACCGGCGATGATGCCGGTACCGGCCGAGGCCGGCTGCATGTAAACCTTGGCCGCCCCGTGCCGGCCCACCACCGCGTACTGCAGGGTGTTGCCGTTGAGGTGGATGTCCTTCATGTTCTTGCGTGCCGCCTCCATGGCCTTCTGGATGGCCACCGGCACCTCGCGCGCCTTGCCGGTGCCGAACCCGACCCGGCCATTGCCGTCACCCACCACGGTCAGGGCGGAGAATCCGAACTGCCGGCCACCCTTGACCACCTTGGCCACGCGGTTGACCGCCACCAGCTTCTCCAGCAGGCCGTCACCCTGCGTCTGACTGTCCACGCTCGCCATATTCGTCAATCCTGTGTGCTAGAACCGAAGCCCGGCTTCACGCGCGGCATCCGCCAGCGCCTTCACCCGGCCATGGTATTTGAATCCGGAGCGGTCGAAGGCCACCTGCTCGACCCCGGCCGCCCGTGCCCGTTCCGCGATCAACCGCCCCACCGCCTCGGCCGCGGCGCGATTGCCGGTGCCGGCCAGCTCCGCCCGCAGGCCCTTGTCCAGCGTCGATGCCGCCGCCACCACGTGGGCCCCGTCCGGTGCGATGACTTGGGCATACATGTGCCGCGGGGTGCGATGCACCGACAGGCGGAACACGCCCAATTCCCGCATCTTGGCCCTGCCGCGCCGGGCCCGCCGCAACCGTGCTGTTCGTTTGTCCATCTCGTCTTCCCCGTTGCCGGAACCCCTGGCGCGGTTCCGGCCAATGCTCGTCTCTCTACGCCCGCGCCCCAGGCCGCCTACTTCTTCTTGGCTTCCTTGCGATGGATGATCTCATCGGCATACTTCACGCCCTTGCCCTTGTAGGGCTCCGGCGGCCGGTAGGCCCTGATCTCCGCCGCCACCTGGCCCACCTTCTGCTTGTCGGCGCCGCGTACCACGATCTCGGTCTGGCTCGGCGTCTCCACCGTCACCCCCTCGGGCACCTCGTGCACCACGGGGTGGGAGAAGCCCAGGGTCAGGTTGAGCTTGTTGCCCTGGGCCTGGGCCCGATAGCCGACGCCCACCAGCTCCAGCTTCTTCTCGAAGCCCTGGCTGACCCCGGTCACCATGTTGTTGACCAGGGCGCGGCTCATGCCGGCCATGGCCCAGGCGCGCTTGCTGTCGTCCCGCACCGAGAAGCTGAGCAGATCGCCCTCGCGCGTCAGCGCGACACTCTCGTGCAGCTCGTGTTCCAGCTGGCCCTTCGGCCCCTTGACCGCCACGCGCTGGCCCGCCAGGGTCAGCTCGACCCCCTTGGGCAATGCAATCGGTTTCTTCGCTACCCTAGACATTGTTCTGTCGTCCCGCCGTTGATTCAGCTGACCGTGCAGATGATCTCGCCACCCTCACCCAGTTCCCTGGCCTTGCGGTCGCTCATCACGCCCCTGGAGGTGGACACGATGGCGATGCCGAGCCCGCCCAGCACCCGCGGCAGTTCCGCCTTGCCACAGTAACGGCGCAGGCCCGGCCGGCTGACCCGCTGCAGACGCTCGATGACCGGCCGCCCCTGGAAGTACTTGAGGCGGATCGTCAGCGTGGCCTTGGCGCCCTCCTGCGCGGTCTCGTGGCCCGCGATATAGCCCTCGTCCGCCAACACGGCCGCGATGGCGACCTTGGCCTTGGACGCGGGCATGGACACCGTTTCCTTCTGCGCCCGCTGTGCATTGCGGATCCGCGTCAGCATGTCGGCGATCGGGTCTTGCATACTCATGACATTCCGTTCCTCTGCAACTCAGTGGACGCCGTGACGCCCGGTCACCAGCTCGCCTTCACCAGGCCTGGCACCTCGCCCTTCATGGCGTGCTCGCGCAACTTGTTGCGGCACAGGCCGAACTTGCGGTACACGGCGTGGGGCCGGCCCGTCAGCCGGCAGCGGCGCTGCAGCCGCACCGGGCTCGCATCCCGCGGCAGCCTCTGCAGTGCCTTCAGCGCCGCCGCCCGCTGCTCCGGGTCCGTCTCCGGGTTGCGGATGGTCGCCTTGAGGGCTGCCCGCTTCTCCGCGTACCGCGCCACCATGCGCATGCGCCGGGCCTCCCGGGCAATCATGGATTTCTTTGCCATCTGTCCTCTACCTCAGTTCCGGAACGGGAAGCCGAAGGCCGCCAGCAGGGCCCGCCCTTCCTCGTCGGTGTCGGCCGTGGTGGAGATGGCGATGTCCATCCCCCGCAGCGCGTCCACCTTGTCGTAGTCGATCTCCGGGAAGATGATCTGCTCCCGGATGCCCATGTTGTAGTTGCCACGGCCGTCGAACGCCTTGGCGCTCAGGCCGCGGAAATCCCGGATGCGGGGGATGGCGATACTGATCAGGCGGTCGAGGAACTCGTACATGCGTTCCCGGCGCAGCGTCACCTTGCACCCGATGGGCCATCCCTCGCGGATCTTGAACCCGGCCACCGACTTCCGCGCCCGCGTCACCACCGGCTTCTGCCCCGCCAGTCGCGCCATGTCGTTCATGGCGTGCTCGATGACCTTGCGGTCGGTCACCGCCTCGCCCACACCCATGTTCAGCGTGATCTTGGTGATCCGCGGCACCTGCATCAGGTTGGCATAGCCGAACTGCTCGCGCAGCTGCCCGACCACCACGTCTTTGTAATGTTGCTGCAATCTCGCCATCTCTCAGCCCTGCCGATTCAGGCGTCGACGACCTCGTCCGTCGACTTGAAGTAACGCACCTTGCGACCGTCCTCCAGCATGCGGAACCCCACCCGGTCACCCTTCTTGGTCTGCGGGTTGTACAGCATCACGTTGGACAGGTGCAGCGGCGCCTCCTGCTCGACGATGCCCCCCGAGATGCCACGGTTGGGGTTGGGCTTGGTATGCCGCTTGACGACGTTGATCCCCTCGACCACGACCCGGTCGTTGGGATAGACGTGCAGCACCGTACCACGCCGTCCCCGGTCCTTGCCGGCTATGACGATGACCTCGTCACCCTTCTTGATCCTGCGCATGCCAGAACCCCTGGTAATTCCGTTGATTGACTCAAAGCACCTCGGGTGCCAGCGAGACGATCTTCATGAAGCGCTCGCTGCGCAACTCGCGGGTCACGGGCCCGAAGATGCGGGTGCCGATGGGCTGCAGCTGGTTGTTCAGCAGCACCGCGGCATTGGAATCGAAGCGGATCAGGGACCCGTCCGGGCGGCGCACGCCCTTGCGGGTCCGCACCACCACCGCGTTGTATACCTCGCCCTTCTTGACCTTGCCGCGCGGAATCGCCTCCTTGACGCTCACCTTGATGATGTCGCCGATGCCGGCATAGCGCCGGTGCGAACCGCCAAGCACCTTGATGCACTGCACGCGGCGCGCCCCGCTGTTGTCCGCCGCGTTGAGCATCGTCTGCATCTGAATCATGGCTCTCTACCCTGTCTCCGTCGCCTCTACGGCCGCGCCCGGTCAGCCGGCACGCTCGACCACCTCGACCAGGGTCCAGGCCTTGGTCTTGGAGATGGGCCGGCACTGCCGAATCACCACCAGGTCGCCGTTGCGGCACTGGTTCTCCTCGTCGTGGACATGCAGCTTGGTCGAACGCCGGATGTACTTGCCATACAGCGGATGCCGGACCAGCCGCTCGACCCGCACCGTGGCCGACTTGTCCATCCGGTCACTGACCACGCGGCCGGTCAGCGTGCGCATCACCTTGGTTTCTTCCGTCATGCCCGATCACCTGCCTTCGCTTTCTCGGTGAGCACCGTGTTCACGCGTGCGATGTCCTTGCGCACGCGGCTGAATTCATGGGGCCGGGCCGCCTGCCCGGTCGCCTTCTGCATGCGGAGATTGAACTGCTCGCGCAGCAGCTCCAGCAGCTCCTGCCGCAGCTCGGCCTCCGATTTCTGTCGCAGCTCACTCGCCTTCATCATGCCACCGTCCGTTCCACGAACACCGTCTTCACCGGCAGCTTGGCCGACGCCAGGCGGAACGCCTCACGTGCGACCTCCTCCGGCACGCCCTCGATCTCGTACAGCATGCGGCCGGGCTGTACCTTGACCACCCAGTACTCGACGCTGCCCTTGCCCTTGCCCATGCGTACCTCGATGGGCTTCTTGGTCACCGGCACATCCGGAAAGACGCGAATCCAGAGCTTGCCACCGCGCCGCACGTGACGGGTGATGGCGCGTCGCGCCGCCTCGATCTGGCGCGCCGTGATGCGGCCACGGCCCACCGCCTTGAGGCCGAACTCACCGAAGCTGACCCGGTTGCCGGTGCTTGCCAGGCCCCGGTTGCGACCCTTCTGCTGCTTGCGAAACTTGGTTCTCTTTGGCTGCAACATGGTTGCCCGACTCCATCAGTTGGCGGCTTTCTTGCCGCTGTCCGGCTTGGCCTCGTCCGCGCCCTCGAACACCTCGCCCTTGAAGATCCAGACCTTGACGCCGATCACCCCATAGGTAGTGCGTGCCTCGGCGAAGCCGTAGTCGATGTCCGCGCGCAGCGTGTGCAGCGGCACGCGGCCCTCGCGGTACCACTCGCTGCGGGCGATCTCGGCGCCGTTCAGGCGCCCGGCGACATTGATTCGGATTCCCTGCGCGCCCAGGCGCATGGCGTTGGCCACCGCGCGCTTCATCGCTCGACGGAACATGATGCGCCGTTCGAGCTGCTGGGCGACCCCCTCCGCCACCAGCTGGGCATCCAGCTCCGGGCGCCGCACCTCGGCGATGGACATGTGCACCGGGATCCCCATACGCGCGCTGACCTCCCGCCGCAGGCGCTCGATGTCCTCGCCCTTCTTGCCGATGACGATGCCGGGCCGGGCGGTATGAACCGTGATGACCGCGTTGCGAGCCGGACGCTCGATCTGGATGCGGCTCACCGAGGCGTGGGCGAGACGCTCCTTGATGAACCGGCGCACATCCAGGTCCTCGATCAGGTAATCCGCGAAATGCTTGGAATCCGCGTACCACCTGGACGACCAGTCCTTGACGATCCCCAGCCTGATACCCGTTGGATGAACTTTCTGTCCCATCGTCTGCTCTCTGTCTGACCGTCGGCGACTCAGTCGGCCACGGTGATGCTGATATGACTGGTGCGCTTGAGGATGCGGTTGGCCCGGCCCTTGGCCCGTGCCCGCCAGCGCTTGTAGACCGGCCCCTCATCGATGCAGACCGCGGCCACCCGCAGCTCGTCGATGTCCGCCCCCTCGTTGTGCTCCGCATTGGCAATGGCGGATTCCAGCACCTTGCGCACCAGGTGTGCCGCCTTCTTGCCGCTGAAGGTCAACAGGTTGAGTGCCTGCTCCACGTCCTTGCCACGGATCTGGTCGGCGACCAGCCGGCATTTCTGTGGAGAGATCCGCGCGTATCGCAAGCGTGCACTGACTTCCATGCTGATCGCTCCCCTTATCTCGATTTCCGGTCCGCCGCGTGCCCGCGGAAGGTACGGGTCACCGCAAACTCGCCCAGCTTGTGCCCGACCATGTTCTCGCTGATGAGCACCGGCACGTGTTGCCGGCCGTTGTGCACGGCGATGGTCAACCCCACCATGTCGGGAATGATCATGGAGCGGCGCGACCAGGTCTTGATCGGCTTCTTGCTGTTGGTCTCGAGCGCGGCCTGCACCTTCTTGAGAAGGTGGTCATCCACGAACGGACCCTTCTTCACTGAACGTGGCACTCTTGCGTCCTCTTCCGCAGTCTTTCCGTCTTCGCCGACCGCCGGTCACCCGACCGCCGGCCGTCATCCGCTTACTTCCGGTTGCGCCGCCGCACGATGAGCCGGTCGGTGCGCTTGTTGTTACGGGTCTTGTGCCCCTTGGTGGGCATGCCCCAGGGCGAGACCGGGTGGCGGCCACCCGAAGTGCGGCCCTCGCCACCGCCATGGGGGTGATCGACCGGGTTCATGGCCACGCCCCGCACCGTGGGCCGGACCCCGCGCCAGCGCTTGGCCCCGGCCTTGCCCAGGGAGCGCAGGTTGTGCTCGGCGTTGCCCACCTCGCCGATGGTGGCACGGCACTCGGCATGGACCTTGCGCATCTCGCCCGAACGCAGGCGCAAGGTGGCGTAATCCCCTTCCCGGGCCACCAGCTGGGCGCTGGCCCCGGCGCTGCGGGCCATCTGGCCACCCTTGCCGGGGCGCATCTCGATGCAGTGCACCTGGGTGCCGACCGGGATGTTGCGCAACGGCATGGCGGTTCCGGGCCGGATGGGCGCATCCGATCCCGACTGGATGGGGGACCCCACGGTCACCCCCTTGGGCGCCAGGATGTAGCGGCGCTCACCGTCCGCGTACAGGACCAGGGCCAGGTTGGCGCTGCGGTTCGGGTCGTATTCCAGCCGTTCCACCTTGCCCGGCACGCCGTCCTTGTTGCGCTTGAAGTCCACCACCCGGTACAAGCGCTTGTGGCCACCGCCCCGGTGGCGGGTGGTGATGCGCCCGGCATTGTTGCGCCCGCCGGTACGGTGCTTGCTCTGCACCAGGCCGGGGACCGGGCGCCCCGGATGCAGGCCCTCGGTCACCACCTTGACGACGAAGCGCCGTCCCGGTGAGGTCGGTTTCGACTTGATGACTGCCATCTTCTATCCGTTCCCGTGTCCGTTACCTGCCGTGCAACGCCCGCGTGCAGGCATTGCGCCTCATTCCGTACCGGTGAAGTCGATGTCGTGGCCCTCGGCCAGGGTGACGTAGGCCTTGCGCACGTCGGAGCGCCGCCCCGGCATCTGGCCGAACCGCTTGCGCTTGCCCTTGAGGTTGCTGACATGGACCCCGGTGACCTTGACGTCGAACAGGAGTTCCACCGCCTGCCGGATCTCGCGCTTGGTCGCATCGCCCAGCACCTTGAACGCGAACTGCCGGTTGGCGTCCGCCAGGCGGGCGCTCTTCTCCGATACGATGGGTGCCAGCAGCACCTTCATCAAACGCTCCTGGTTCATGCAAACCTCTCTTCCAGCTTGCGCAGGCTGTCCACCGTGATCAGCACCTTGTCGAACCCGACCAGGCTGACCGGATCCAGGGTGTCGGTATCGCAGACCCCCACGTGGTACAGGTTGCGCGCCGCCAGGTACAGATTCTCGTCGGCCTCGTCGGAGACGATGAGCACGTCGTCCAGCGCCAGCTCCCGCAGCCGGGCCACCAGCTCCCGGGTCTTGGGTGCCGGCACGGAGAAGGACTCCACCACCACCAGGCGTTCCTGCCGTACCAGCTCCGACAGGATGGCGGCCATGGCGCCGCGGTACATCTT
>JALWSQ010000186.1:0-1444 GCA_026993645.1 Thiohalobacter sp. | reverse complement strand
TCTGGCTGTAATCGCGCGGGCTGGCGGCGAACGCCTGACCACCGCCGCGCCACAACGGGCTGCGGATGCTGCCGGCGCGAGCGCGGCCGGTCCCCTTCTGGCGCCAGGGCTTGACGCCGCCACCCCGCACCGCCGAGCGCGACTTCTGCGCCTTGGTCCCGGCGCGGGCGCCGGCCAGGTACGCGGTCACCACCTGGTGCACCAGCGCCTGGTTGTATTCGCGTCCGAAGGCCTTCTCCGACACGTCCAGCGTCTGGCCGCCCTGCATCTGAATCTCCATGCCGTCCCTCTCCCCGCTCACGCCTTCACTGCCGGGCGCACGATGACGTCGCCACCCTTGGGCCCCGGCACGGCACCCCGCACCAGCAGCAGGTTACGCTCGGTGTCCACCCGCACGACCTCGAGGTTCTGGGTGGTGCGGCGCACGTTGCCGAGATGACCGGACATCCGCTTGCCCTTGAACACCCGCCCCGGGGTCTGGTTCTGGCCGATGGAACCCGGCGCGCGGTGCGACAGGGAGTTGCCGTGGGTCGCATCCTGGGTGCGGAAATGGTGTCGCTTGACCACGCCGGCATAGCCCTTGCCGATCGTGGTGCCGCTGACATCCACCTTCTGCCCGGCACTGAAGATGTCGACCCCGATCTCGCTGCCGGCGGCCAGGTCCTCACCCTCGCCCTCGGCCAGCCGGAACTCCCACAGGCCGCGGCCCGGCTCGACGCCGGCGGCCGCATAGTGGCCGCGCAGCGGCTTGGTCACGCGGTTGGCACGACGTGTCCCCGTCGTCACCTGCACCGCCCGGTAACCGTCGCGGTCCAGGGTCCGCAGCTGCGTGACCCGGTTGGGTTGCACCTCGATCACGGTCACTGGCAGCGACACGCCATCCTCGGTGAAGATGCGTGTCATGCCCACCTTTCGACCCACCAATCCGATCGTCATCTTTCCGTCTCCGCGGCCGGGCCCGCTGCCCGCGCCGCCCGCTCTCACACCAGGTTCAATTCAGTTTGATCTGCACGTCCACCCCGGCCGACAGGTCGAGCTTCATCAGGGCGTCCACGGTCTTGTCGGTCGGGTCGACGATATCCATCAACCGCTTGTGGGTGCGGATCTCGTACTGATCGCGCGCGTCCTTGTTGACGTGCGGCGAGATCAGGACCGTGTAACGCTCCTTCTTGGTCGGCACGGGATCGGCCCCCGGACCTGCGCGCCGGTGCGCTTTGCCGTCTCCACGATCTCCCGTGCCGAGCGATCGATCAGCCGATGATCGAAGGCCTTGAGACGGATGCGAATTCGCTGCTTTTTCATCTGTGTCAACCTGCCAGTATCCTGTTTCCGTGAGGGGTGAGGGAACGTCTCCCTCACGCCTCACCCCTCACCTCATTCAATGATCTTGGAGACCACGCCAGCACCCACGGTGCGGCCACCCTCCCGGATCGCAAACCGCAAA
>JALWSQ010000185.1 GCA_026993645.1 Thiohalobacter sp. | reverse complement strand
GCACCGGCTCGGGCCAGTACTCGCTGACATCGGCCGGGTGGGGACGTTCGTGGTACTGGATCTGGGTGACGCTGCGCGCCCCCTGGCGCAGCGCGGTGCTGACACAGTCCGCGCCGGTGTCACCGCCGCCGATGACCACCAGGTCGAGGCCGCGGGCGGACAGCCCCCGGCGCCGGGGCAGGTCATCGCCGGCCACGCGCCGGTTCTGCCAGGCCAGGTAGTCCATGGCGAAATGGATGCCCCGCAGCCCCCGCCCCGGCACATGCAGGTCGCGCGGCACCCTCGAGCCGCAGGCCAGGACGATGGCATGGCCCTCGCGCCGCAGCCGGTCGAGCCCCAGGCCGCGGCCGACGTCGACGCCGGTGCGGAAGCGCACGCCCTCGGCTGCCAGTTGCGCCAGGCGGCGGTCCAGGATGGCCTTGTCCAGGCGGAAATCGGGGATGCCGTAGCGGAGCAGGCCGCCGATGCGATCGTCGCGCTCAAGGACGGTCACCCGGTAACCCACCCGCGCCAGCTGCTGGGCACAGGCCAGCCCGGCCGGCCCGGAGCCCACCACCAGCACGCGCTGGAAGTGGCGCCGCCTGGCGCGCCGGGGCCGTACCCAGCCGGCCTGCCAGGCATGCTCGGCGATGGCCAGCTCCAGGTCGCGGATGGTGACCGGGCTGCCGCTCAGGCGCAGGGTGCAGGCATCCTCGCAGGGGGCGGGACAGAGCCGGCCGGTCAGCTCGGGAAAGTTGTTGGTGGCCTCCAGCGCCGCCCAGGCCCCCTGCCAGTCGTCCTCGGCCACCCGTTCGTTCCACTGCGGCACCAGGTTGTGCACCGGGCAGTAGCGGTGGCACCAGGGGGTGCCGCAGTCCATGCAGCGCGCGGCCTGGGTCTCCGCCTGCGCCGGCGGCATCGGCGCCAGGAACTCGTGCCAGTGACGCAACCGGCCCTGTACCGGCTGGCGGCCGGCCTCGCGGCGCGGCTGGTGGAGAAAGGCGTACAGGTCGTGCATGCGCACCTCCTGGCTGCATGCCTTGCCGACTCCTTTACCCCTATTTTAGTTCCTCCGCGCCACCGGGCCCGGGCTTTGGGCTATCATGGGCGGCGCGGACCGCAACCCTTGGACCCCCCATGGAACAGATCGACACGACACCCGTCATCGACTACCTGTTGCAGCTGCAGGAACGGATCTGCAGCGAACTGGCCGATATCGACGGCGAAAAGACCTTCATCGAGGATTGCTGGCAACGCCCGGGCGGGGGCGGCGGCCGCTCGCGGGTGATGGAGGAAGGCGCGGTGTTCGAAAAGGCCGGCATCAATTTCTCCCACGTGCACGGCCCGGGTTTGCCGGCCTCGGCCACCGCCCACCGGCCCGAGCTGGCCGGGCGCAGCTTCCAGGCGGTGGGACTGTCGCTGGTGATTCATCCGCGCAACCCCTATGTGCCCACCTCCCACGCCAACGTGCGTTTCTTCATCGCCGAGAAGCCGGGGGCCGAGCCGGTGTGGTGGTTCGGCGGCGGCTTCGACCTCACCCCCTACTATGGGTTCGAGGAGGATGCGGTCCACTGGCATGCCACGGCCGAACGGGCCTGCCGCCCCTTCGGCGCAGATCTCTATCCGCGGCTCAAGCGCTGGTGCGACGAGTATTTCTACCTGCGCCACCGACAGGAACCGCGCGGCATCGGCGGGCTGTTCTTCGACGATCTCAACACGTGGGACTTCGCCACCTGCTTCGCCTTCATGCGCAGCGTGGGCGACCACTACCTGCCCGCCTACGCACCCATCGTGCGGCGGCGCAAGGACCACCCCTGGGGGGAACGGGAGCGGGCTTTCCAGCTCTACCGCCGCGGCCGCTACGTGGAATTCAACCTGGTCTACGACCGCGGCACCCTGTTCGGGCTGCAGACCGGCGGCCGCACCGAGTCCATCCTCATGTCGCTGCCGCCGCTGGTGCGCTGGCGCTACGACTGGGCCCCGGAGCCGGGCACACCGGAGGCCGAGCTCTACGAGGTGTTCCTGCAGCCCCGGGACTGGCTCGATGGCCGGGATGGGGGCGAATAACCCGGCAAGGCGATGGGAGACAGCGGCCGGTGGAGCCGGTATGCTGAAGCGAACAACAAGCGGTCAACGACCAAGGAGCATCAGGATGAGGAAATGGCAATGCGTGGTCTGTGGCTTCGTCTACGACGAGGCGGAGGGCCTGCCCGAAGAGGGCATCGCCCCGGGCACCCGCTGGGAGGACATCCCGGACGACTGGGCATGCCCGGAGTGCGGTGTCAGCAAGGCCGATTTCGAGATGGTGGAAATCCAGGCCCAAGACGCCGGCTGACATGGACCCACTGGTCATCCTGGGGACGGGGCTGGCCGGCTACACCCTGGCCCGGGAATTCCGCAAGCACGACCCGGACACGCCGCTGCTGCTGGTGACCGCCGACGACGGCGCCTTCTATTCCAAGCCCATGCTCTCCAACGCCCTGGCCCAGGGCAAAACCCCCGAGCAACTGATCACCGCCAGCGCCGAGCGCATGGCGGAACAGCTGGGGGCGGAGATCCGCACCTTCACCCGCGCCCGGTTGCTGGAACCGGCCAGCCACCGGCTGGAGACCAACCAGGGCGACCACCGCTACCGGCAGCTGGTGCTGGCCCTCGGTGCCGACCCCATCCGGCTGCCCCTGGAAGGAAACGGCGTGGACGCCGTCCTGTCCATCAACGACCGCCTGGACTATGCCCGCTTCCGGGAAGCGCTCGGCCCCGGCGACCGGGTGATCATCCTCGGGGCCGGCCTCATCGGCTGCGAGTTCGCCAACGACCTGGCCGCCACCGGCCATGCGGTCGAGGTCGTCGATCTGGCGCCCCATCCCCTGGCCAGCCTGGCGCCGGCGCCGGTGGGCAGCGCCCTGGCCGCGGCCCTGGCCGGGCTGGGCGTGGGCTGGCACATGGAACGTTCCGCCCAGCGGGTGGACCGCCAGGATGGAGGCTTCCGGGTGGTGCTGGACGACGACAGCGTGCTGGAGGGGGACCTGGTCCTGTCGGCGGTGGGCCTGCGGCCCCGCACCGGCCTGGCCCGGGACGCCGGCCTCGCCACCGGCCGTGGCATCCGCGTGGACCGGCTCCTGCGCACCACCTCGCCGGAGATCTTCGCCCTGGGCGACTGTGCCGAGGTGGAGGGCCGGGTGCTACCCTTCGTCATGCCCATCATGCACGCGGCCCGGGCCCTGGCGGCCACCCTCAGCGGAGCACCCACGCCGGTACGCTACCCCGCCATGCCGGTGGTGGTGAAGACGCCGGCCTGGCCCCTGGCGGTGTCACCTCCGCCGCCCGAGAGCCAGGGGGCCTGGCACATCGAGCAACCGGAGGGCGGCATCGAGGCGCTGTACCGGGATGCCGGCGGCCACCTGCTGGGATTCGCCGTGGGCGGCAGCGCAGCCGGCCGCCGCCAGGCCCTGGCCCGGGAATTGCCACCGGTCCTGGGCTGAGGCCCTGGCCGGGCCCGAACGCCGGACAAAAAGAACCCCGCAGGGTTGCGGGGTCAAAACGCTCTTCAGCGTCGGAGGAGTCGTATGCAAAGAACGGATGGATCAGGTCCGTTCCTGAGTGGGTCCGCTGTGGCATGAGTCCGTGAAGCCTGAACCAAGCGACTCACTGTTAGGACCGGGCGATGCTTCAGGAGTTCCGTCACGCGGATCTGCACACCACATCGACCACAGTCGGCAATCGTCTGGTTCCTTTGGGTTCAAACCTGACCGGACTCATGCCACAGAAGACCCAGCTTCCCTGACGGTAGCGGCGCCTTCCGGGAAACCTTTAGGAAAACCGCTGCCGCCCTCGCCCAGAAGTGTATTCAACTCCCGTGCCAGCCCCGCCCACTTCGCTGGCATCCATCAATAAAACAGGCTGTTAGGAAGACGGCGCTGCCGCGCGCGGGCACCCGGAGGGGAT
>JALWSQ010000184.1 GCA_026993645.1 Thiohalobacter sp. | reverse complement strand
GGATGCATATGGCCATGCATCGGTAAACCACTGCCGTGCCTTACCCGGTTCGATCCGCTCCACGGCCAGGCTTCCAAGGGCAACGGCACTCACTTGCGCGGGAGGCTCAAGCGCGGCCTGCTTGATGATCGGCCCGCAGGATACAAGCAGCGCAACGGCAACCAATGCGATCGTTCGCAGCATCAGACACCCCCGACACCATAATTATAGCAGGTGCACCTCCCGGCCGGTTCTTGGCTATACTCCTGCCAGGGGCGCACCATGAAACGTTCGTGCAAACTGACGATAATCGCCGCCGCCCTGGCGATGGCCGGTTGCGCGTTCACGTCGCGGAACGTGATTGCGTTCAACCAGTCTGAACTGGCCAAGGTGCCGCCTGTTGCCTATCCGCACCTCTTCAAGCTTGCAGAGCCCACCGACCGGATGCAGGAATACGTGCTGGTGCGCGTTCGTGGAGAATCGGGAAAGCTCAGGGTGACCCGCTTCCTGCCGCCGGATCGCATTCTCGTCACGAACCGCAAGGGACAGAACAAAGCGGTTGCCATGACTGATGTCGTTGCCCTCGAACATGTCCGGGAATTCCGACACACCAGTCCCGCGAAGGAGGAAGCCGAGGGCGCGGCAGAGTTCGTGATGCTCTCGCCACTGTTGCCGGTCGCGCTCCTCGTGGGCCCGTATTTCAGCTCGATCGATGAAGCGGAACGCAAGGCGGATTTGGCCTACGATGGATTGACGAAAGCGCAGCTCATCCAGTGGCTGGGCCCGCCGCTGGAGCGTCACCGTTGCATCAGTTCCGACGGCTCCACATCCGAACTGTGGGTCTATCCACCGAGCAAGGTCTTGCGTGGCGGCCAGATCATGCACCTGGACGAACACGGCAAAGCCTATTTCTTCAGCATGAAGAATTACTGGAAAAACGACCCCCACTGCCGACGGATTTCGACGCCGTCCTCAACGCCGTACGGCCATCATGATTGATCCGGCAAAGCCCCTTGCCCTGCTGCTGGCAGATTGGCCCGTAAACTTACTGAACCCGCAACAACACCGATCCTGCGGAGACGCATTTACAGCAGAATTGGGACTTGACCTGACAGCCCTCCAGGCATATGCTATGGCATATGCCTCCAACCAAGGGGTACCCCCAATGTCAACTCGTGAGCGTCATGTCCGCCTCTTCCGCAACGGGCGCAACCAGGCGCTGCGCATTCCTCGTGAATTCGAATTGGAAGGTGAGGAGGCCATTATTCGCAAGGAAGGTGACCGCCTGATCGTGGAACCGATCCGCAAAGGAAAGTTACTGGCCCTGCTTGCCACGCTGGATACTCTGACTGAACCATTCCCCGATATCGACGAGGATCTCCCGCCACTGGATGACATGCAACTGTGAGCACATCACTGACATATTTGCTGGATACCAATATCCTGTCCGATCTGGTTCGGAATCCACAGGGCAAAGTCGCAGCACAAATCACCACAGTCGGCGAGGACCGTGTTTGCACCAGCATCGTTGTCGCAGCAGAACTCCGTTACGGCGCAGCCAAGTCAAATTCCGCAAAACTTGCAGAACGTATCGACCTCATCCTCTCCGCTTTGGAGATCCTGGCGTTGGAAACACCCGCCGACCATCAGTATGCGGCCATACGCCACCACCTCATACGACAAGGAACCCCTATCGGACCAAACGACCTGCTGATTGCTGCCCACGCCCTTGCAAACGATTTGACCGTCGTAACAGCCAGTGTCGGGGAATTTTCAAGAGTGCCGGGGCTGAAAGTGGAAAACTGGTTATAGGGCATGGAATTTCCAAGTGGGGCAGGACCGAAAGTGGAAAAGGATTTATTAAGGGTCTCATAATTGTCGGAACATGTTCTGTATGATCCTGGCGGACCTGGTAGGATGGGCAAAGGCCCGAAGGGCCGTGCCCATCATGACCGTCGTGGGATGCTGATGGGCACGTCGCTGCGCGCCTTTGCCAATCCTACAAAATCACAGGACTTTCGTATTCAGCCAATTGTGAGACGGTTAATAGTTGCGCCAGATCAAGTTCCGGTTGGTCATTGCCGAATCCAGGCTTCAGCACCGCGCCGACAACGGCCCAGTGACAGCAGCCATCATGCCTTCAGCATTCTCAGACCGCTGGCGATCACCACGAACTCGCTCGTCTCGTGGGCCAGCACGGCCATGGGTAAGGAGAACAGCCCGCTGATCGCACCGATAACCAGGCCGCCAATGACCACGGTGGACAACGCCAGGTTCTGCCGGATTACGCGCCAGTTGCGGCGGCTGAACCGGACCAGGTACGGCAAGCGGGTGAGATCATCGGCCATCAGTGCTATATCGGCCGTTTCCAGCGCCACATCGGTCCCCGCTGCGCCCATGGCAATGCCGACATGGGCAGCGGCCAGGGCCGGGGCGTCATTGACGCCGTCACCCACCATGGCCACATGTCCGTATTGTTGATCCAGTGCCTCCACCTTGCGCGTCTTGTCCTCAGGTTTGAGTTCGGCGAAAACCTCATCAACACCGGCCTGGGCAGCAATGGCCTGTGCCGTGCGTGGATTGTCACCGGTCAACATGATGACTTTATGAATCCCCGCGCGCTTCAGACCCTTGATGGCCTCCGCCGCTTCCGGCCGCAAAGGATCCGTGATGGCGATGAACCCCATTAGCGACTCCGCATCACCCACGGCCACAACCGTGTTGCCAGCCTCCTGTAACGATTCAATGCGGGCCTTGACATCAGCCAGGTCCACGCCGCTTTCCGCGAACCATGTCGGGCTGCCAATGAAAAACGGCTTCCCCTCGATACACCCCGTGGCCCCGGCACCGGTCAGCGACTGTACATCTTTCGCGGGCGATGCCTCGATACCCCTTTCCTCGGCGCAATCCATTACCGCGCGCGCCAGCGGGTGCTGGGAGCGGGCCTCAAGTGCTGCCGCAATACTCAGTACATCGGCTTCGCCAAGTCCGTTCAAGGGCACGATTTCGGTCACCTTCGGTTGGCCCAGTGTCAGGGTGCCGGTCTTGTCCAGGGTCACCACACGAACCTGGGCCAGGTTTTCCAGGTGTACACCGCCCTTGACCAGAATTCCCTTGCGGCCTGCGGTTCCAATGGCCGCCACCAGGGTGATGGGGATGGAAATCACCAGAGCGCAGGGTGCAGCGGCAACAATGAACACGGTGGCTCGGGTCAGCCATTCCTGCCACCCCAGACCGAGCACGCCCGGCACCAGCGCCAGAAAGATGCCAATGACCAGTACCGCCGGGCTGTAGCGGCGGCCAAAACGCTCGATGAAACGTTGACTGCGGCCCTTGCTGGCCTGGGCTTCTTCCACCAGTTGAATGATGCGCGCGAGGGTATTATCGGCCGTGGTCCGGGTGACCCGTACGGTGAGCGCGCCTTCGCCATTGAGCGTGGCCGCGAAGGCCGTATCGCCTGGCCCCTTTTCCACCGGGACGGATTCACCCGTCACCGGCGCTTCGTTGAGGCTGGAACGGCCCTCGATGATTTCTCCGTCGGTCGCCACCGCCTCACCGGGATGAACAATGAAGATGTCGCCCACCTGAAGTGCTGCGGCGGGAATACGCGTCTCCTTGCCGTCACGCACCACCAGCGCGGTTTTGGGCGCCAAGTCCATCAGTGCGCGGATGGCGTGGCGGGCACGTCCCTCCGTGTAGCCTTCGGCGGCTTCGGAGATGGAATAGAGGAACACCAGCATGGCGGCCTCGGCCCACTGGCCCATCAGCCCGGCAACGATGGCCGCGATACTCATCAGCAGTTCGATGCCGATCTCGCGCTCTATGATCAGCCCATGCAATGCCTCGCGGCCGAAATACCAGCCACCGATGAAGACCGCAAGGATGTAGAGGCCGACCTCCGGTAACGGCGCCAACCCCAGCTTGCCGCCGACAAAACCGACCCCCAGCAACAGGCCGGAGATGGCCGAAGTCACCACCTGCGGATTACGCCAGGGTGGTGGCATCGCCTCCCCGGCGGCAACGGCAGCGCAACTCGGACAACCCATTACCTGGCCTCCGCCTTCAGCTCTTCAGACAGGATGCCCACCCGGCAGCGCCCGTCTTCGCGCAGGCACATGCGCTCCCCGAAGCGCGCCAGATCGGCCGCAAAGACCTTCTCCGGATCCGGCAGTGCACAAACCACCGCCACCAGCTTCATGAGGTACGCAGGCTGACTGACCAAACGGTGATAGACCCAGCGCCCCTCCTTCTGGGCAGACAACAAGCCGGACTGGCGCAGGATTTTCAGGTGACGGGAAAGCTTGTACGGCGGTTCCCGCAGGCTGTCGACCAGTTCACACAGACAGGCCTCTTCTTGTGCTGTGGCCAGCAAACGGACGATGCGCAGCCGGGTCGGATCGGCCAGGGCCTGAAACAGATCTTCAGCTTTAATCGTCAGAGATTGCATACTTGCACTATAATGCAAGTATGCATCCCTTTCAACCAGGTGCGCGAGGCAATTTACAACCTGTGAAAGGTCTACGCGCCTTGATCGAAGGGGGAAAGCGCGCGCCGGTTGGCACGGCTGGGAGGAGGTCGTCTCACAATTGGCCGAACCTTAGGCAACCTTTCGGGCCTTGACTTCCAGGTGAACGCCTTCCTGCTCCTGCAGATAACCGATCACCGCAAACAGATTACTCGCCTGGGGGTTCCCTTTTGGCCCGAACATGCGCATGAGGCTCTTGCTCGACTTGTTGAAAACCCGGGACAGTTCTTCGAACCCGATCGTCGCGTTGATATAGTCGCGCAGCACCGCCTTGCCCGTATCGACGTCACCGGCGAGCAGGCATTCGACCCCTTCTTGCAAAAGGGCCTTGCGAAACGCTGGATCCCGTTGGGCGCGTGCCTGAATGGTGTCCTTAAAATCTTTCGTCAGAGCCATCATGTCACCTTTTGCCGTTTCCGGCGCTTATAGTCCCGCCAGTGCGCTTTTGCGGCGGATATATCCGCATCCTGGCGCTTCTTGGTGCCACCCGCGAGCAATATCACCAACCGATCCCCGTCCTTGCCAAAGTAGATCCGATAGCCAGGGCCAAAATCAATCCGGTATTCATAGACGCCGGGTAGTGCCCCTATAGTGCTGTAAATTCGGATTGGCCACCGTGAACTCCAGCTCGCCGCGCTCGATCTCCCGCTCAATCTCGTCCAGCCCCGCGAGGATTCGGTGCACGTCCTCCTCGGAGAGGATGCCCTGGCGGCCCAGCATGCGCGCGTGCGCGCGCGAGCCCTCGATGTCCTCCCGATACATGCGCGCATCCACGTCAATCGAGGCGTTGAACTCCTCGACAAAGGCGTCGGTCGGCGCATCGAAGCGGCCGCCCCAGTGTTTCCGGTTCTTCATGCGCGGCAGGCTACCCGTTCGGTCCCGGCCGCGCAGCGGTTTGACAGAGTGATGCCGAAATGTATATATTTAAATATCAATTTGATCGGAGGTTGTCATGAAAGCCACGGCCAGGGATCTACGGTTCCATTCCCGGGAATTGCTGGAAACGGTGCGCAGGGGCGAGGAGGTAGTCATCACCTATCGCGGCAAGCCTTGCGCCCGGTTGGTGCCTTTCGAGGAAGAAGGCGGGGCGGACGCGGAGGCCGGCCGCCGCCTGTTCGGCATCTGGCGGGATCATGACGACTCCCGCGACATCGAAGCTTACGTTCGCGACCTGCGCAAGGGGCGCGCATGCTGATTGATACCGATGTGCTCATCTGGTATCTGCGCGGAAACGAGACCGCGCTTCGGCTGATTGAAGGGCTGAACGGCTTCGCCATCTCCGTCGTGACGTACATGGAGCTGGTGCAGGGCATGCGGAACAAGCAGGAGCTGCGCATGCTGCGTCGCGCCCTGCATGGCTGGGGCGCGGATGTCCTGTACCTGACCGAGGACATCTCGGCCAAGGCGATGTTCGCCGTGGAGCAGCATTTCCTGAGTCACTCGATGCAATTGGCCGATGCGTTGATCGGGGCCACGGCCGTCTGCCATGGCCTGGAGCTGGTCACGGCGAACGACAAGCATTACAAGGCCATGAAGGACGTCGGGCTCCGAAGGTTCCGGCCATAGCCTTCGCGGTTTGACATCCCGAGGTTCGGGGCTATGTTGCAATCGCATCCGCCGGGCTTGAAGCTGGCGGACATGTCTTCAACGAAAAAGATAATCAATTCGGCTATTTTAATCCGTACAAATCAATATCGTATAAATCCATGTCACTCCCACTCGATGGTGGCGGGCGGCTTCCCGGAGATGTCGTAGGCGACGCGGGAGATGTTGGGGATCTCGTTGATGATGCGGCGGGAGACCCGGTCGAGGAACTCGTACGGCAGCTGGGCCCAGCGGGCAGTCATGAAGTCGATGGTCTCCACGGCACGCAGCGCCACCACGTAGTCGTAGCGCCGGCCGTCGCCGGTGACGCCCACGGACTTCACCGGCAGGAACACGGCGAAGGCCTGGCTGACCTGGTCGTAGAGCCCCTGCTCACGTAGTTCCTCGATGAAGATATGGTCGGCCAGGCGCAGGATGTCGGCATACTCCTTCCGCACCTCGCCCAGGATGCGCACCCCGAGTCCCGGCCCCGGGAAGGGATGGCGGTAGACCATGTCGTAGGGCAGCCCCAGCTCCACGCCCAGCCTGCGCACCTCGTCCTTGAACAGCTCGCGCAGAGGTTCGAGCAGCTTCAGGTTCATCTTCTCCGGAAGGCCGCCCACGTTGTGATGGGACTTGATCAGGTGGGCCTTGCCGGTCCGGGCACCGGCCGATTCGATGACATCGGGATAGATGGTACCCTGGGCCAGCCACCTGGCATTGGCCAGCTTTGCGGCCTCCTCTTCGAATACCTCGATGAACAGGTTGCCGATGATCTTGCGCTTGTGCTCGGGGTCGGCGACGCCGGCCAGGGCCGCCAGGAAGCGGTCCTCGGCATCCACCCGGATGACCCGCACCCCCATGTGGCGGGCGAAGGTGGCCATGACCTGGTCACCCTCCCGGTAACGCAACAGGCCGTTGTCGACGAAGACGCAGGTGAGCTGGTCGCCGATGGCACGGTGCAGCAGCGCGGCCACCACCGAGGAATCCACCCCGCCGGACAATCCCAGCAACACCTCCTCGCCACCCACCTGCTCGCGGATGCGAGCGATGCTATCCTCGACGATGTTGCCCGACGTCCACAGGCCCTGGCAGCCGCAGAGGCCGCGCACGAAGCGTTCCAGGATGCGGCCGCCCTGGCGGGTGTGGGTGACCTCGGGATGGAACTGCAGGCCGTAGAAACGACGTGTGTCGTCGCCCATGCCGGCGATGGGTGCGCTGTCGGTACTGGCGATGACCCGGAACCCCGGCGGCAGCTCCACCACCCGGTCGCCGTGGCTCATCCAGACATCCAGCAGGCCGTAGCCCTCGTCGCTGGCATGATCCTCGATGTCTTCCAGCAGCCGGCTGTGACCGCGGGCCCGCACCTGGGCATAACCGTACTCGTGGTGGTCGGCATTCTCCACTCGGCCACCCAGCTGGGCCGCCATGGTCTGCATCCCATAACAGATACCGAGCACCGGCACGCCCAGGTCGAACACGACCGCCGGGGCCGCCGGGGCCTCGTCGCCAGTGACGGTCTCGGGCCCGCCCGAGAGTATGATGCCGCGCGGTGCGAAGGCGCGGATGGCGTCGGTCTCCCAGTCCCAGGGATGGATCTCGCAGTAGACCCCTATCTCGCGCACCCGGCGGGCGATGAGCTGGGTGTACTGGGAGCCGAAATCCAGGATCAGGATCCGTTCGGCATGAATGTCCGCAGTCGGGGGCACGGCGCCACTCACACCCGGTAATTGGGTGCTTCCTTGGTGATCTGCACGTCGTGCACGTGGCTCTCGCGCATGCCGGCGTTGGTCACCCGCACGAACTGCGGCCGGGTGCGCATCTCCTCGATGGTACGGCAGCCGGTGTAGCCCATGCTGGACCGCAGCCCGCCCAGCAGCTGGTGGATCACCGGCTGCAGCGGCCCCTTGTAGGGCACCCGCCCCTCGATGCCCTCCGGCACCAGCTTGTCCGCCTCCGCACCCTCCTGGAAGTAGCGGTCGCTGGAGCCCTGCTGCCCGGCCATGGCGCCCAGCGAGCCCATGCCGCGATAGGACTTGTAGGACCGGCCCTGGTACAGCTCCACCTCGCCCGGCGCCTCCTCGGTACCGGCCAGCATGCTGCCCACCATGATGGCGTGGCCGCCGGCGGCGATGGCCTTGGCCATGTCGCCGGAGTAACGAATGCCGCCGTCGGCGATCAGGGGCACGTCGCTGTCGGCCAGGGCGGCGGCCACGTTGGAGACCGCGGTGATCTGGGGCACCCCCACCCCGGCCACGATGCGCGTGGTGCAGATGGAACCGGGGCCGATGCCCACCTTGACCCCGTCGGCACCGGCCTCCACCAGCGCCAGGGCCGCCTCGGCGGTGGCGATGTTGCCACCGATGACCTGCACGGCACCGAAGTGCTGCTTGATCCAGCGCACCCGGCGCAGCACGCCCTCGGAATGGCCATGGGCCGTGTCCACCACCAGCACGTCGACGCCGGCCTCCACCAGCGCCGCCACCCGCTCGTCGGTCCCCTCCCCCACGCCCACCGCGGCGCCCACCCGCAGCCGGCCCTGCTCGTCCTTGCAGGAATTGGGGTTCTCGGAGGCCTTCTGGATGTCCTTGACCGTGATCAGGCCGCGCAGGTGGAAGTCGTCGTCCACCACCAGCACCTTCTCGATGCGATGCACGTGCAGCAGGCGCAGGATCTCGTCCTTGGGCGCCCCCTCGCGCACGGTCACCAGCTTGTCGCGCGGCGTCATCACCGCCGACACCGGGCTGTCGAAGCGGGTCTCGAAGCGCAGGTCGCGGTGGGTGACGATACCGACCAGGCGGTCGTCCTCCACCACCGGCACCCCGGAGATGTGGTGGGCCCGGGTCAGCTCCAGCACCGCCCGGATGCTGGTGTCCGGGCTGACGGTGATCGGGTCCTTGATCACCCCGCTCTCGTATTTCTTGACCCGGCGCACCTCCTCCGCCTGCTGCTCCACGGTCATGTTCTTGTGGATGATACCGATGCCGCCCTCCTGGGCCAGGGCGATGGCCAGACGGCTCTCGGTGACCGTGTCCATGGCCGCCGAGACCAGGGGGATGTTGAGGGCGATGCCGCGGGTCAGCCGGGTGCGCAGGTCCACCTCGCGGGGCACCACCTCGGAATAGGCGGGCAACAGCAACACGTCGTCGAAGGTGAGGGCTTCCTGGCTGATACGTAGCATGGCGAGTCCGTGGGGATGGTGTGAAGCGGGAGATTATAGTGTTTCGCGGGTCATGGGGTAAACCGGCCCCGAAATGGGATAAACTGGCGCCATGACGGCAGAACCCTCGCCCCTCGGCCAGCGGCGCGTCTACAGCGTGTCGCGCCTCAATGCGGAAGTGCGCCTGTTGCTGGAGGGCGAGTTTCCGCGTGTCTGGGTGGAGGGGGAGATCTCCAACCTGGCCCGGCCGGCCTCCGGCCACATCTATTTCACGCTCAAGGACGAGCGGGCCCAGATCCGCTGCGCCATGTTCCGCGGCAACAACCGCCGCCTCGGATTCCAGCCCCGCAACGGCATGCAGGTGCTGGTGCGGGCCAGCCTGTCGCTGTACGAGGCCCGGGGCGACTACCAGCTGCTGGTGGACCGGATGGAAGAGGCCGGCGACGGTGCCCTGCGGCGGGCCTTCGAGGCCCTCAAGGCCCGGCTGGCGGCCGAGGGGCTGTTCGATCCCGCCCGGCGCCGGCCGCTGCCCGGGCTGCCGCGGCGCATCGGCGTCGTCACCTCCCCCAGCGGCGCCGCCATCCGCGATATCCTGAGCGTCCTGGGCCGGCGTTTTCCGGCCATCCCGGTCCGCATCTACCCGGTGCCGGTGCAGGGTGCCGAGGCGGCCGGCCGCATCGCCGCCGCCCTGGCCCTGGCCGACCGCCGCCGGGACTGCGACCTGCTGATCCTGGCCCGCGGCGGCGGTTCGCTGGAGGACCTCTGGCCCTTCAACGAGGAGGTCGTCGCCCGTGCCATCGCCGCCTGCGGCCTGCCGGTGGTAACCGGCGTCGGGCACGAGACCGACTTCACCATCGCCGACTTCGCCGCGGACCTGCGGGCCCCCACCCCGTCGGCGGCGGCCGAGGCGGTGGTGCCGGACCGGGCCGAATGGCTGGCCCGGGTGGAGAAACTGGAGGAACGCCTGCAGCGCGGCCTGGCCCAGCGCCGGCAGGGCCTGCGCACGGCCCTGGCCCACCTGGCGCACCGCCTGCAGCGCTGCCACCCCGGGCACCGGTTGCAACAACAGGGACAACGGCTGGACGAACTGGACCAGCGTCTGCGCCGGGCCCTGTCCGGTCGGCTGCAGACGGCCCGCCAGCGCCTGGCGGCCAGCGAGGGCCGGCTGCGCCAGCAGCATCCACGGCAGCGCATCCAGGCGCTGCGCAACCGCCTGGAGGGCCTGGGTCATCGCGCCGGCCAGGCCATGGACCATGCCCTGGAACGACGGCGGTCGCGGCTGGCCGGGCTGGCCCGGGCCCTGGACGCCATCAGCCCCCTGTCCACCCTGGACCGGGGCTATGCCATCGTCAGCCGGCTGGCGGACGGCCGCGTCCTGCGCGATGCCGCCGAGGTCCGGCCCGGCGATACCGTGGAGGCCCGGCTGGCACGCGGGCGGCTGCGGTGCCGGGTGGATGCCTGCCTGGCCGGGGAACCGGAGGACAAGGAGACGTGACCAGGATCAAGATCCCCCTGCTCCTGCTGCTGGGCTGGCTGCTGGCGCTGCCGGCCCAGGCCCTGGAGCTTCCACGCACGGCCCCCGTGCCCGGGGGCATCGTCGTGCTCGACCTGGGTCCGGCCAACCGGCCCCGGCCCGAGGTCCGCTACCGGCAGCGCCGGGTGATGGTGGTCCGCCACCACGGGCGTTGGAAGGCGGTGCTGGGTATTCCGCTCTCGGCCCGGCCCGGCCGGGCCGCCCTGGAGGTCCGGCAGGGCAAGCACCGCCGGCGCCTGAGCTTCCGCGTCCGGCCCAAGACCTACCCCGTGCAGCGGCTGCACATCCGTGACCGGCACAAGGTCAATCCGGATGCCGCCGAACTCGCCCGCATCCGCCGGGAGAGCCGGCGCATCCACGCCGACCTGCGGCACTGGCGGGCCCGCCCCCCGCGCCGGCTGCGGCTGCACTGGCCGGTGCACGGCATCGTCAGCAGCACCTTCGGGCTGCGCCGCATCCTCAACGGGCAGCCGCGACACCCCCACAGCGGCCTGGACATCGCGGTGCCCGCCGGCACCCCCATCCGGGCCCCCGCGCCGGGCCGGGTGGTGGACACCGGCCATTTCTTCTTCGATGGCAAGACCGTCTTCCTCGACCACGGCGAGGGCATGGTGACCATGTACGGCCACATGAGCCGCATCGACGTGAAGCCCGGCCAGTGGGTCCGCACCGGCCAGGTGCTGGGTGCCGTCGGCCAGACCGGCCGCGCCACCGGCCCCCACCTGCACTGGGGCGTGAGCCTCAACGATGCCCGGGTGGATCCCCGCCTGCTGCTGGCGACCCCGGCGTCGCACCCCTGAGGCCCCGCACCCGGTCCAGGCCCCGGCAGATCGCCTCCGCCCCCTGCAGGAGGCGGGGGCCGGCCCGGTCGACCTGGTCCGCCGGCACCCCCACCCGCGGCGGCAGCGGCGGCGGATAACGCCGGCGCCAGAAGGCGGTGACGGCGGCTGGCGTCTGGGCCGCATCGCGGGCGTAGACGATGACGTCCGGCCGCGCCGCGACCACGGCCTCGGCGCTCACCTGGGCGGCGGGCGCCGTCAGGCCGGCGAAGACCGAGCGGCCGCCGCAGAGCGCCAGCAGGTCGTCGATGATGCGGCCGCCCCCCAGGGTCATCAGTGGCCGCAGGCCGAGCTGGTAGAACACCCGCAACCGGCGTGCGCCGGCATGGGCCTGGCGCAGGGCAGTCACCTGGCGCGAGAAGGCCCGCGCCACGGCCGCGGCCCGGTCCGCCACCCCGGCCAGGCGCCCCAGGCGTTGCATCAGGCCGGGGATCTCCGCCAGGTGGCGCGGCTCGGCCAGGAACAGGGGCAGATGCAGCTGCTGCAGCCGGTCCCGCTGCGCTTGCGGCGTGACGCTGCCCCAGATGACCACCAGGTCCGGCCGCAGGGCGAGCAGCCGTTCGCTGTCCAGGTGAAAGGCATCCCCCAGCCGCGGCAGGTGCCGGGCCGCCGGCGGCCAGTCGCTGTAGGCCACGGTGCCGACCAGGCGCGGACCGGCCCCGATGGCGAACAGCAGTTCGGTGAGGCCCGGCGCCAGGCTGACGATGCGTCGGGCCGGGCGGGCCAGCGCCAGCACATGGCCGGCATCGTCCTCGACCCGGAGGGCGGCCGCCGCGCCCGCCCAGACGAGCAGGGTGGTGGCCAGCAGGCAGGCGCACAGGGCGCGCGCCATGGTCAGAGACCCAGGGCCAGCAGACCGCCCAGTGCCAGCACCCCGAGCCAGAGCTGGAAGCTGCGCCGCAACAGGTGCGCCACCCCGGCCAGCGAGAGCATGGCCAGGGGCTCGTCCTCGACACAGCCCAGGGCCCCGGCGCCGGCCTCGGTGAGCAGGCTGTCCGAGGGCTGGTCGAAGATGGGATAGCGGCCATCGCGCCGTGCCACCCGGCGCATGACACCGTCGAAATTGCCCACCACGGCAAAGGTCAGCGCCAGCAGCCGGGCCGGCACCCATTCCAGCACCTCCAGCGCCGGATCCAGCAGCGCCCGCCAGGCCACCGGCAGGGCATCCGCCCGTTCCCGCAACAGGGCCAGGGCCCGGTAGCCGAAGGCCCCCACGGGACCGAGCAGCAGGAACCAGAAGACGACGCCGAAGACGTACTCGTTGGCGCGCAGGAAGGCCGCGTCCAGCACCGTCCGCGCCTGCATGCGCGGATCCACCGGTACCGGCCCGGCCACCAGGCGGGCGGCGAAGTGCAGCGCGCGCTCCATGTGGCCGGCCGACAGCGCCCAGCGGTACTGCTCGATGTCGTCCTCCAGCGCAGCCGGCTCCAGGCACAGCGCCAGTACCGCCACCCCCAGCAGCAGGGACGGCAGGCCGAACAGCCAGCCATGCACCAGGATCTGCACCAGGGCCAGGCCCAGCAGGGGCACCAGCAGCAATGCCAGCAGGCCCAGGCGGGTGTCACCGGCCTCCGCCACCCAGCGCTCGCGCAGGCGGTCCACGTAGCCCAGCCAGAGGCGGCGGCAGACGGACTTGCGCTCGGGCTCCAGCAGCCCGCCCAGCCACCAGCCCAGCAGAACGGAGAGGAAGCTCATGGCGTCTTCATCCGTGCGCGTTTTCCCAGCTGTCTCAGGATGCGGTCTCCAGCGGCGATTGCAGCAGGCGGCGCAGCAGGGCCCAGTCGAACGCGGGCCCCGGGTCGGTCTTGCGCCCCGGCGCGATGTCACTATGCCCCACGATGGCGTCCTCTTCAATGGCGGGGTAGCGGCGCCGCAACGCGCGAACGACCCGGGCCAGTGCCCGGTACTGCACCGGGGCATAGGGCGCGCTGTCACAGCCCTCCAGCTCGATGCCGATGGAGAAGTCGTTGCAGGCCGGACGGCCACGGTAGCTGCTCTGGCCGGCATGCCAGGCGCGCTGGTCGAAGGACACGTACTGCACGCGCTCCCCATCGCGGCGAATCAGCAGATGGGCCGAGACCCGGAGCCCGGCGATGGGCCCGAAGGCGGGATGGGCCGCCGGATCCAGCCGGCCGAGAAACAGGTCGTCGATCCAGGGGCCGCCATACTCGCCTGGCGGCAGACTGATACCGTGGATCACCAGCAGCTCGATGTCCGTGCCTACCGGGCGGGCATCGCAGTGCGGCGAGGGACAACGCCGCGCCCCGCTCAGCCAGCCGTCCGCCTCGATCTCCATGTCGCCGCTCCGTTCGTGAACCAGACCATGGAATCGACCGGTGCAGGGTTGATTTGAAACCGGCGATGGCGCCATCATGCGCCCCGTGGGCCCCGCCCGGTCCGCCTGCCCTATCATCCCACGTCGCCACCGGCCAGGACAAAGGCGACCGGGATGAAGGGATCGAATGGAATCACCTCTTGCATTGGGGAACGCCGGTGAGAAGACTGCTATGGATCATCCTGCTGGGCCTGGGCGCGTCCCTGGCCCGGGCCGAAACCCTCTACGTCAGTGACCGGCTCGAGGTCCCCCTGCGCACCGGCACCTCCCTCAGCCACAAGATCGTGCGCATGCTCAAGAGCGGCACCGCCCTGGAGGTGCTGGAACAGGACCCGGACAGCGGCTATACCCATGTCCGCACCCCCGGCGGCAGCGAGGGCTGGATCCTCAGCCGCTACCTCATGCCGCAGCCCGCGGCCCGCACCCGGCTGGTGGCCGCCCAGCAGAAGCTGGCCCAGCTGCAGGCCCGGTTCCAGGACCAGGCCAGGCAGCTCCAGCAGCTGCAGCAGGAGAAGGCCGCGCTGGAAGACAAGCTGGCCGCCGCCAGCAAGAAGGGCGGCAGCCTCGCCGAGCAGCTGGCGGAGATCAAGCGCACCGCGGCCAGTTCCCTCGCACTGGACAACGAGAACCGTCAGCTGAAGAAGCGGCTCATCACCATGGAGCGGGAACAGCAGTCGCTGAAGCAGGAGAACGAAACGCTGCGCAACCGGACCCGGCGCGACTGGTTCATGGTGGGCGCCGGCGTGATCATCGTCGGCATCCTCATCGGCCTGATCCTGCCGCGCATCCGGGTGCGGCGTCGTTCCAGCTGGGACAGCCTCTGAAGCGATCTCGGAGGCCGGCAGGATGCCCCAAGGGCACCGATCCCGCTGGCGGGCGCCCGATGATGCGCACGGCGCTGCGCGCCTTTGCGCATCCTACGGTGCCATCGCCAACCCGGCCGGTCATGGCACCCGTAGGTTGGGCAAAGCGAGCGCAGCGAGCGTGCCCAACATGAACGTGCAGTGCAGCC
>JALWSQ010000183.1 GCA_026993645.1 Thiohalobacter sp. | reverse complement strand
CAGTGGTTCCGGCGCGAGGCGGACGGCAGTGGTGAAGGGATGGAGGGTGTGCACCTGGCGGCCGGCTGGGTCGGACGCCGGTTGCCGGCCACGGCCTTTCCCGCCACCTTGCTGGCCCCCGGGGGCTGGCCGGACGCCCTGCAGCAGCGGCTGGTCGCCGAGTTCACCGACTGGCTGGCGCCGCTGCTGCTGACCCTGCCCGGGTTGCCACGGGGGGAGCGCGGCCGGCTGGAGCGCTGTGCGGTGCGACGTCCCCTGTTGCTGTTCGCCTGCCGGCGGTTGATCCCGGAGATCGTGCAACCGGACCTGGTGGAACCCGCGCTGGTGGAGGCCCAGCTGCGATTCAGCGCCCAGGCCCCGGCGGGGCGCATTCCATGAGGGCAACGCCACAGCGGATCCCCTTGCCGTCTGCAACCAGGGCCGGTGCGGAACTGGGGTATGATGGCAGCGGTTCCCGTTCCATCGCAGGCAGCCGATGATCCCCCTGCACGACGACAATCCCACCGAGATCACGCCCTATGTCACCCTGGGGCTCATCGTCCTCTGCACCCTGGTGTTCTTCGCAGAACTCGCGGCGGGTCCGGGCCAGGAGCGCATGGTCTACAGCCTGGGGCTGATTCCTTCCGTGCTGTTCGGCCACAGGGAGCTGGCCCCGGCGCTGGCCCTGGTGCCACCGGTCATGACCCTGGTGACCTCCATGTTCCTCCATGGCGGCTGGATGCACCTGATCGGGAACATGCTCTACCTGTGGATCTTCGGCAACAACGTCGAGGATGCCATGGGGCATGGGCGCTTCACCCTGTTCTACCTGCTGTGCGGGCTGGCCGCCGCCATGGCCCAGGCCCTGTCCCATCCGGATTCCGACCTCCCCATGATCGGTGCCAGCGGGGCCATTTCCGGGGTGCTTGGGGCCTACGTGCTGCTGTACCCCCATGCGCGGGTACTGGTCATGATCCCCATCGGCTTCCTGCTGCAGACGGTATCGCTCCGGGCCGTGTGGGTGCTGGGATTCTGGTTCCTGATGCAGGTACTGAGTTCGGCCCTGGAAAAGGGGCAGGGGGGTGGAGTGGCCTTCGGTGCCCACATCGGCGGGTTTGTCGCGGGGCTGCTCCTGGTGCCTCTGTTCAAGCAGCGTCATGTCCGGTTGTTGCAGCCGCCCCACCCCGACGACGGCCGTGACGCCTGGTAGACCGCCGGCCGATGAAGAGCCCGCCACTGGATGCCGAAAGCCGCGCCCGCCTGGAGGCACGGGTGCCGCCGCTGCACCTGCGCCGGCGGCTCGGGATCGAGGCGGACCACGAGGCGCAGATCTTCGGCCAGGGCCGCACCTTCTTCCACATCGAAAACTGGTATTCCATCCATGGCCTCATCCGCGGCCTGCTGCGCCTGGCCCTGCTGCATGGCCGCGGCCGGCGCAACCTGCGCCGCATCCGGTTGCACGAGAACCGGCTGTCGTTGCCGACGCTGCCCCCGGCCTTCGAGGGTTTTCGCATCCTGCACCTGTCCGACCTGCACCTGGACATGGCGGCCGATCTGGTCGATGTCCTCATCGAGCGGGTGCGGGGACTGGAGCACGATCTGTGCGTGGTGACGGGGGACCTGCGGGCCCGTACCTTCGGTCGTTCCGATCCCGCCCTCGAGGCCATGCGCCGGTTGCGTCCCTGGCTGGCGGACGAGGTCCTGGCCGTGCTCGGCAACCACGACAGTATTCGCATGGTGCCGGCGCTGGAGGACATGGGCGTCCAGGTGCTGCTCAATGAGCATCGGATCATCCGGCGGGCCGATGCCGCCATCTACCTGGCGGGCATCGACGATCCCCATTACTACCGCGTGGACAACATGGAACGGGCCCTGGCCGGTATTCCCGCCGGCGCCCTGTCCATCCTGCTGGCGCATTCACCGGAGGTCTATCGTCACGCCGCGGCTGTGGGGGTGGACGTGCTGTTCTGTGGCCATACCCACGGTGGCCAGATCTGTCTGCCCGGCCGCGTACCCGTGCTGTGCAACGCGCGCGTGCCCCGTTCCCTCTGTTCCGGGGCCTGGCGTCATGGGAACCTGCAGGGCTATACCTCGGTGGGTTCCGGGGCCTGCGTGGTGGACGTGCGGCTCAACTGTCCACCCGAGGTGACCCTGCACCACCTGTGCCGGTCCGACTCTCCGCCTCAGTAGGGCCGCCGGCGGATGTGCAGGCGGTAGAGCAGGGGTGAGAGCAGCATCTCCCCGGCGGTGAACAGGACCGCCACCAGGCCGATCTCCAGCCCACCGAGTCCCAGTCGGGGACCCAGGCACCAGGCGGGCAACAGGCTCTCCGGCAGCTGGTCGAGCAAGGGCGCACGCCCGCTCGGCGGGATGCCCAGCCGGCGCTTGACGAAACTGGAGGCGAGATCGCCGCCCATGGCCAGGGCCGCCACCTGCAGGCCCAGCAGGGGCGACAGCCCCAGCAGCCAGGCCACGCCGGCCGTGACCAGCAGGGATCCCCCCAGGCCGCGCCAGGTCTTGGAACGTCCCAGCCAGGGATGGCCCGCCCCGGTGCGATAGCCCAGGTCCAGTGGCAGAGCGGCCCGTTTCCCCAGCAGGTCACGGAGAAGGATGGGGGTGCCGTTGGCGCAGGCCAGTAACAGCAACAGTTCGGCCGCTGGCAGATGGTCGATGAGTTCCCGGAGCGGATCCATTGCCATGGTGCCCAGTGTGCCCATGGCCAGCCGCCATGGGAAGCCCCCCGGGCCGAGACCTAAAGATTAGGAGGCGGCCGCCAATATATACCGGTATGCAGGCCCCGTCCGCGCACCCGCCGGGGCCGTACAGGGAAGATCGGCGTGGCAGGATAGAACAGGGACAGGCAGAGCATGCGCAGCGTGACAGAATTGGCGGACATCCGGCCGGCCGACCTGCCGTCGCCGCCGCGCCATGCCATCAGCATCGTCCACACCTGTTCCCGCCCCAACATCACCAGCCGCAAGCTGGCCGAGATCGTCACCCATGACCCGGTGCTGACGGCGGAGCTGTTGCGGGTGGTCAATTCCGCCTTCTTCGGTTTTCGCACCAAGATCTCGTCCGCGGCCCGGGCCGTCACCGTCATCGGGCACCGGGCCCTGCGCAACCTGGCGTTGTGCATCGCCATGCGCGATGCTCTGCGGTCCGATGCCATCCTGGGTTTCGACATCAACCAGTACTGGGAAACCGGTCTGCGCCGCGCGGTGAGTGCCCACAAGCTGGGGGCCGAGATCGGCCTGGATGCGGACGAGTGTTTCACCATCGGGCTGCTGCAGGACTTCGGCCTGCTGGTCCTGCTCTACCTGCACCAGGACAAGGTGCACGAGTGGGAACGCCTGGTGCAGGCCTCCCCCGATGAGCGGCAGGAACTGGAGTACGCCCTGTTCCATGCCACCCATGACCAGGTCGGGGTCCAGCTGGCCGAATCCTGGGATCTGCCGGCGGAGATGATCCAGGTCATCGGCCAGCACCATGCCAGCCTGCGCCAAGGGCTGTCGGAGGAGGACGAGCGCCTGGCCGACGTGGCCCTCTGCGCCGACTGGATGGCCTCCGTCTTCAGTGCCCAGGACAAGCGCCTCACCATCCCGCGTTGCCAGGCCATCATCGAGGAGCGGCTGGGTGTGGGCGCCGACCGTGCCATCGAGCTGTTGGACGAGGTGGCGGAGGGTGTGGAGGCGGCGGCCGAGGCCCTCAACCTCAAGGTCCAGTCCCAGGTCTCCTTCGAGGAGGTGCTGCGCCAGGCGAACCTGCAGCTGGCCCAGGACAACCTGACCTACCAGGAGTTGACCTGGCGGCTCGAGAACGCCCTGCGGGAACGGGACCGTTATGCCTCGGAGCTGAACCGGGAACTGGAGCTGGCCCGCGAGGTCCAGCGCAGCCTGCTGCCGCGCGATGGCCGCGCCTGTCCCGGCTTCCACGGCATGAACGTCTCCGCCAAGGAGGTATCGGGGGATTTCTTCGATTTCCTGCGCCTGCCGGACGGGCGGATCTACTTCTGCATTGCGGATGTCTCCGGCAAGGGGATGAACGCGGCCCTGTTGATGGCCAAGACCGCGAGCCTGTTCCATTGCCTGGGCAAGGGTATCGCCGATCCGGGGGCACTGGCGACCATGCTCAACCGGGAGATCTGTGAGACCTCGGTCCGGGGCATGTTCGTCACCATGGTTCTCGGGGTGTACGAGGCCGAGAATCACCGGGTGAGGCTGGTCAATGCCGGCCATCTGCCGGTACTGCACCTGGGAACCGCAGGCAGCATGCAGCGCTACGAGGCCACCGCTCCGCCACTGGGGATCGTTCCCGGCTTGCAATACAGCGCATCGGAATTCGGCCTGGGCACCGGCACCCTGTATCTCTTCACCGATGGTCTGACCGAGGCGCGCCGTGCCGATGGCACGGAGATCGGCATCGACGGACTGCTGACCATCATCCGGCGCAATCGGGAATTGCCACCGGGGGAGCGGGTGCGGCGCATCATCGAACAGGTCCAGCGCGCCAGCGCCACGGTAGCCGATGACCTGACCCTGGTGGTGCTGGAGCCGGCGCCGGGGAGTGACGATGACTGAGCCCCTGATCCGGTTCGAGATTCCTTCCCGCGCCGACCGCCTGTGCCTGCTGCGCCGGGTGGTGCGGGAAACCATCCGCCTTGCCGGTTGCGACGATGCCCTGGCCGACGACCTGGTGCTGGCCGTCAATGAGGCCTGCATGAACATCATGCAGCATGCCGATACCGGTACCTACCAGGGGCCCATCGAGATCGAGATCCTGGCCCGGGATGGGATGCTGGAATTCCTGCTCAGGGATTACGCCCGCCCGGTCGATGTAACCAGTATCCGTTCCCGGGACCTGGACGATCTGCGCCCGGGCGGACTGGGGGTACACATCATCGGCGAGATCATGGACGAGGTGAATTTCCTGCCGCCACCGGAGGGGCGGGGGAATCTCCTGCGCCTGCGCAAGCATATCGTAACGGGAGTACAGCGATGAAGTACGATGTGGCGATGGAAAACGGGTATGCGGTGGTGCGACTGCAGGGCGAGGTCGACCTGCATCGTTCCCCGGAAGCCCGCAAGGCCATTCTGGGGTGCCTGCAGCAGGGGCACCATACCCTGGTCGACTTGTCCGGTGTCCAGTACATCGACAGTTCCGGAGTCGCCAGCCTGGTCGAAGGGTTGCAACTGGCCCGTGATCAGCAACTGCAGTTCGGCCTGGTGGCCGTGAGCGAGGCCACCCTGAACGTACTCAAGCTGGCCCGGCTGGATACCGTGTTTGCGATCCAGCCGGATGCCTCCGGGTTCCCTGGGCCGGCATGACCATGGCGGTTCGTCTGCTGCGCCAGACCACCGCCTTTGTCGAGGAGAGCGGTTATGCCGCGGCCCTGTTCATCGAGAGCCTGTACTGGTTGCTGGTCGGTCCCCGCCGCCGGCAGCCGGTCCGGCTGCGTGCCGTGGTGGCGGAAATGCGCGAGGTCGGGGTGCGGGCGGCCCCCATCGTGGCACTGCTGGCACTGGCCAACGGCATCATGATGGCATTGCAGGGTATCTATACCCTGAAGGACTTCGGGGCCGAATCGGAGGTGATTCCCATGGTCGCCCTGTCGGTGACCCGGGAATTCGCCGCCCTCATCGTGGGTATCGTGGTGGCGGGTCGTTCCGGATCGGCCATTGCCGCTCGTATCGGTTCCATGGCGATGGCGCAGGAGATCGATGCCCTGCGGGTGATGGGTATCAATCCAGTGCGCTACCTGGTGGCACCGGTACTGCTCGCCCTGATGATCATGGTACCCCTGCTCACTGTGCTGGCCGATGCCATGGCCATGCTGGGCGGTGGGTTGTTGTGCAGCCTGCAGCTGCCGGTGACCCTGTATGCCTATTTCAGCGGCAGCTTCGCCGAGCTGGCGTTGTCGGACGTCGCCCAGGGTCTCGCCAAGGCCCTGGTGTTCGCCATCCTGATCGGGCTCATCGCCTGCAGCAACGGCTTTACCGCCCGGGGCGGGGCGACCGGGCTGGGGCGGCAGACGACGCGTTCGGTGGTGCTCTGTATCGCGGCCATCGTGATTTCCGATGTGGTTTTCACCTTTTTCCTCAGCCGGTGAGAGGCATGCGATGAGTCCACAAGCGAGCACGGAGGCCCTGGTCCAGGTTCGTGGCCTGGTGGCGGGCTATGGTGACCGGGTGGTGTTGCATGGCGTCGACCTGGACGTGGTACCGGGGGAGATCCGGGTCATCATGGGCGGCAGTGGCTCCGGCAAGTCCACCCTGTTGCGCCACCTGCTCGGACTCAGGCGGCCCCGGCAAGGTCGGGTGGCGCTGTTCGGCGAGGACATCGCCCGGCTGGACGAAGCGGCACTGGACCGGTTGCGCCAGCGGATCGGGGTCTCGTTCCAGGGGGGTGCCCTGTTCAACTCGATGACGGTGGGCGAGAACGTGGCCTTTCCGCTGCGCGAGCACACCGCCCTCGACGATCGCACCATCGGCATCATGGTCCGGATGAAACTGGAGGTGGTGGGGCTGGGGGGATGCGAGCATCTGATGCCGTCACAGCTCTCGGGCGGCATGATCAAGCGTGCCGCATTGGCCCGGGCCATTGCCATGGATCCACAGCTGTTGTTCTTCGACGAGCCGTCCGCGGGTCTCGACCCCGTGGTTTCCGCGGGACTGGATGAACTCATATTACAGCTGCGCGATTCCCTGGGTGTGGCCATCGTAGTGGTGACACATGAATTGGAGAGTGCGTTCGCCATCGCCGACAGCATCACCGTCCTGGACCAGGGCGAGGTCCTGCTGACCGATACTGCGGCCGCTGTGCGGGCATCCTCGCACCCCCGCATCCGTGCCTTGCTCGACCGGACGGTGGCGGTACGCGATCTGGATGACGATGCCTACGTGCGCAGGTTGACGGGGATGGAACCGGGGTCATGAAAAGGGACAACGTCGACTATTACGTGGTGGGTCTGTTCGTGCTGGGGATCATGGGCCTCCTGCTGGTGGGCCTGTACCAGATCACCGGCCGGGTGGGCCGTACCGATAGCTACTATGCGCGTTACGCCAACGTGGCCGGTCTGCTCGACGGCACGCCGGTGACCTTCTCCGGTTATCCGGTGGGCTATGTCGGCGGCATAGAGCCCGTCACCGAGGGGTCCCGGTTGAGCTACCGGGTGGAGCTGCGCATCAAGCACGGCTGGCCGATTCCGGCGGACAGCATCGCCCACATCCAGGCTACGGGCCTGTTGTCGGACATGCTGGTGGACATCCACCCGGGGCAGAGCCCACGGCATCTGGCGCCTGGGGCCGAATTGAAGACTGCTGAGGCCGTCGACCTGATGGCCATGGTGGGGACGGTCGCCGACCAGCTGACGAGCCTGTCGGAACGGGGTATCCAGCCCCTGCTGGCGGACATGGACCGTTATGTCGATCGGATCGGGAGCCAGGTCGACCAGCACATCGGTGCCATCCTGGCGCGGCTCGACAGCCTGTCCCGCCGCCTGGACCAGAGCGCAGCGGCCCTCCAGGCCATCCTGTCCCCGGCCAACCAGGCACGCATGGCACGGATCCTCAGGGCGGCCGATACCACCGCCGGGAACGCGGCCCGGCTGAGTGCCGGGCTTTTGGTCACTGGCAACCGCCTGGACCGGTTGGTTGGCAATCTGCATGGACTGCTGGGGGACAACCGGGAGGACCTGCGGCGCTCGGTGCGGGCGTTGCGTCATGTCATGGAGACCCTCTCCGGCTCGGTGGATTCGGTGGTCTATAACATGCGTGGCACGGCGCACAACATGAACGAGTTCAGCCGGGAACTGCGTGAGGACCCGGCACTGCTGCTGATGGGGACACGGACGGAGGTGGACGCCCATGCAGGCAACTGAACAGCGGCGGATCCGGCGCTGGCTGCCCTGGCTGCTGTCGCTGACCCTGCTCGGGGGCTGCGGCGGGCAACGGCTGGTGCGGGAGGACGATTACCTGAAACCGGCGGCGCCGGTCACCCGCAGTACCCTGCCGGCCCCGGTACTCGGCGGGATCCTGGTGGTGGAACCCCTGTCGGCGCAGGCGATCTACCATGGCCGGGCCCTGGTGCGGGCCCGCACCCCGCGGGCCCTGGTGCTGCGCCGTGACCGCTACCGGTTCTGGGTGGACGAGCCCGCCCGGCTGCTGCAGGGGCGGCTGGTGCGTTACCTGCAGGCCGTCGGGGTGGCGCGCCAGGTGACCTGGCCACAGCCGGAGATCGATCCGGATTTCGCCCTGCGCGGCCAGGTCCTGGGTTTCGACGCGGTGATGCAGGATGGTCGGCTGCAGGGGGTGCGGGTGGCCCTGCGCGTCACCCTGGTGCGGGTGGCCTCGTCCGAGCTGCTGCTGGACCGGCGCTTCGAGTACTACCAGGCAGCCGGCGCCGGGGCCAGTCTGCCGGTACTGTTCGGCCAGGCCCTGGATCATCTCGGCCGCCAGCTGGTACAGGGCATCCGCACCCGCCGCCTGGCCCGCCGCACCGATTGAAACCGCCGCCATCCACCCCGATATCGATTTCGGTACCAGGTGGGCATGCTTGGTACGCCAATTGCTTGGTCATTTCCTGCTAGACTGGAATTCAGCAGGTCGTTGAAAGAGTGTCGGTAGCGGCCTTTTTCGACATCCTGCCAGGGCGGGGGGGTGCCACCGAGGAACGTCATGACCGATACGCACGACGACAGCCGCTTGCTCGAGGGTGCCATCGCCGGGGTGGACACCCGGGCCTGGCCCGGGCTGTTCGCGGTGGAACGGCCGGCGGCGGACAGCCGCCTCCTGCGCCGGGCGGTCGAGGTCGCGGCCCGCGCCCATGCCGGGCAGTTCCGGGCCTCCGGCGAACCCTACGTGGTCCACGTGCTCACAGTGGCCGAGATCCTCAGCGGCCTGGGGCTGGACGTGGAGACGCTGGCGGCGGCCGTGTTGCACGACGTAGTGGAGGACACGGCGATCACTCTGAGCGAGCTGGAGCTGGAATTCGGCTCCACCGTGGCGCGACTGGTGGACGGCGTCACCAAGATGGCGCGGATCAGCCGGCGCCGGGAGGAAGGCCAGGCGGTCGCCGGCCACGATGATCAGCACGCCGAGAGCCTGCGCAAGCTGTTGCTGGCGACGGTGGAGGACGTGCGTGTCATCCTGGTCAAGCTGGCGGACCGGCTGCACAACATGCGCACCCTGGAGTTCCTCGATGCCGAACGCCAGTACCGCATTGCACGTGAGACCCTGGACATCTATGCCCCCCTTGCCAACCGTCTCGGTATCTGGCAGTTCAAGTGGGAGCTGGAAGATCTCGCATTCCGTTACCTGAACCCGGAGGCCTATCGGGACATCGCCACCAAGCTGGACGAGAAACGCAGCGACCGGGAGCGCGACATCCAGTGCGTGGTGGACCGGCTCCAGCGCGAGCTGGCAGCGGCCGGCATCCAGGCGGAGGTGACCGGGCGGCCCAAGCACATCTACAGTATCTGGCGCAAGATGCAGCGCAAGAACGTGGACTTCCACCAGATCTTCGACGTGCGTGCCGTGCGGGTGCTGGTACAGGAGGTCGCCGACTGCTATGCCGCCCTCGGCGTCGTGCACAGCCTGTGGCACCACATTCCCAAGGAGTTCGACGACTACATCGCCAACCCCAAGGGCAACAATTATCGTTCGCTGCATACGGCGGTGGTGGGCCCCCGGGGCCGCACCCTCGAGATCCAGATCCGCACCCGGGAGATGCACGAGCAGGCCGAACTCGGGGTGGCGGCCCACTGGCGCTACAAGGAGGGGGCACGCTTCGATCCCGCCTTCGAGCGGCGCATCGCCTGGCTGCGCCAGGTGCTGGACTGGAAGGAGGAGGATTCCGGGGCCGGGGACTTCATCGATCGCTTCAAGCTGGAGGCGGGCAAGGAACGTATCTATGTGCTCACGCCCCAGGGCCAGGTGCTGGACCTGCCGCAGGGAGCGACCCCGCTGGATTTCGCTTACTACATCCATACCGATGTCGGCCACCGTTGCCGGGGTGCGCGGGTGAACGGTCGCATGGTGCCGCTCACCTACGAGCTGCACAGCGGCGAGCAGGTGGAGATCCTGACCACCCGCCAGGGGCGACCCAGCCGTGACTGGCTGATCCCCCATCTGGGCTACCTGCGCACCGCCCGGGCCCGCGCCAAGGTGCGGCAGTGGTTCAAGGTGCAGGACGAGGGCAAGAACATGGCGGCCGGCCGCGCCCTGCTGGAACGCGAACTGGCCCGGCTGGGTTATGGCGACATCGATCCGGATGTCCTGGTCAAGCGCTTCCGGCACAAGGACCTGGGCAGTCTGCAGGCCGCCATCGGCCGTGGCGACATCTCGCCGGCCCAGATCGCCGCCGCCGCCAGTGAACTGGTGGGAGACCATCCGCGGGAGAACGAGCTGCACCCGGTTCGCCATTCCCGGGCCCGCACGGGGGGCGGCATCCAGATTCGCGGCGTGGGCAACCTGCTGACCCACATGGCCCAGTGTTGTAAGCCGGTGCCGCCGGACCCGGTGATCGGCTACATCACCCGGGGCCGTGGCGTGACCATCCATCGGCAGGACTGCCCCAACATGCTGCGCCTGCAGAGTGACGACCGGGATCGCCTGATCGAGGTGGAGTGGGGCGCGCGGGAGGACGATCTCTATCCCGTGGACATCGAGATCCATGCCTACGACCGGCCCGGACTGCTGCGCGACATCGCGGCCGTTCTGGCCAGTGAACGGGCCAACGTGACGGCCACCGATACCCATACCGACAAGAAGACCTCGCTGGCCCGCATGCGTCTGACGGTGGAGATCCGCAACATGGCCCAGCTCAGTCTGCTGCTGAACCGGATCAACCAGTTGCCCAACGTACTGGAGGTGCGGCGCACCCAGCGCAACTGAGGTGACGCCTAGTCGATTCCGTACTTCTTCAACCGGTACCAGAGGGAACGTTCACTGATCTCGAGCAGGCGGGCCGCCGCCGCCTTGTTGCCACCGCTGCGCGCCAGCGCCTGGCCGATGAGTTCCCGTTCCAGTGCCTCCACCCGCGGTTGCATGGCCAGGGAGGCCACCTCCGTTCCACCGGCATCCGGCCGGTCCTGGCTCCGGCCCAGTTCCGCCGGCAGGTGGTGACAGTCGATGGGTCGGCCCTGGGCCAGCACCAGGGCGCGTTCCACCAGGTTGCCCAGCTCGCGCACGTTGCCCGGCCAGTCGTAGGCCAGCAGCCGCTCCATGGCGGCCGGGGTCACCGCCTGTGGCGACTGCGCCAGCCGCGGATCCAGCCGACCGATGAAGTGCCGGACCAGCAGTGGGATGTCATCGCGGCGCTCACGCAGGGCGGGCACCGGGACGTGGAATACGTTGAGACGGTAGTAGAGGTCCTCGCGCAGCCGGCCCTCGCCGATGGCCGCCCGTGGATCCCGGTTGGTGGCCGCCACCACGCGGATGTCGATGGGCCGGCTCTGGTTGCTGCCGACCCGTTCCACCGTGCGTTCCTGCAGGACGCGCAAGAGCTTGGGCTGGAGATGCAACGGCATCTCGGTGATCTCGTCCAGGAACAGGGTGCCGCCGTCCGCCAGCTCGAACTTGCCCTGGCGGTCCCGGGTGGCGCCGGTGAACGCCCCCTTGACGTGGCCGAACAGTTCGGCCTCCATCATGTCCTCGGGGATGGCGGCACAGTTGATGGGCACGAACAGGCCGGCGCGATCCGATGCCTGGTGAATGGAACGGGCCACCAGTTCCTTGCCGGTACCCGTCTCGCCGGTGATCAGGACATTGGCCGTGGTCGGCGCCACCTGGCGGATGGCCTCGTACATCTGCTGCATGACCGGGGTCTCGCCGACGAAGTCCTCCCAACCGGACGCCACCTCCTGCCGCAGGAAGCGGTTTTCGCGCTGGACTTGGCCAAAGCTCAGCGCCCGCTGGATGGCCAGCTCGACGGTCTCCTTTTCGAACGGCCGGATGATGTAGTCGCTGGCCCCCTGTTTCATGGCAGCCACCGCGGTTTCCACGGTGCCATAGGCGGTGATCACGATGGCCGGGGTCTCGTCGCCCCGGGCGCGCAATGCCTGCAGCAGTGCCAGTCCGTCCATCTCCGGCATGCGCAGGTCGGTCAGGATGAGGTCCACCGAGGTCTGTTCGAGCAGGTCCAGCGCCGCCCGGCCATTGTCGGCCGTGACCACCTCGTAGCCCAGGCGCGCGAGCATGAGCTCGAGCACCCGCCGCATCCTTTCCTCGTCGTCCACGATCAACAGTCGGGCCGGTTTCATACGCTTGCTCCTGTCGGTTGCCTCAGTGGCAGGTGGATACGAAAGCGGGCCCCACCCAGGGGGCTGCGGTCGACCTCGATCCGGCCGCCATGGGCCTGGACGATCTGCTGCACCACGCTCAACCCGAGCCCGAAACCGCCCTCACGCCGACTGAAGAAGGGTTCGAAGATGCGGCGCCGGTCCTGTTCCGGGATGCCCGGGCCATCGTCGGCCACCTCGATCTGGATGCCGTCAGAGCCATCCCTGCCGACAGTCAGTGTCACCCGTCCCCCTGCGGGCAGGATCTGGATGGCGTTGAGGACGAGGTTGAGCAATACCTGCTTGCACTGGTCCGGGTCCGCCTCGATGGTGGTGTCGTCTGTGGTGCGTTCCACCTGGAGCCGGATGTCCTTACGCGCCGCCCGGGGCTGCAACAGCTCGACGACCTCGGCCAGCAGGCGGTCGACCAGGATCGGCTGGAAGACGGGTGGTCTTGGCCGGGCACATTCCAGGAGGGTGGTCACCAGGCCGTTCAGGCGCCGGGTCTCGGCCCGGATGAAGTCCACCATCTCGCGTCCCTCGGGTCCGAGACTGTCATCCTCGGCCAGCAGCTGGGCCGAGGAGTTGAGGATGCCGAGGGGGGTGCGGATCTCGTGGGCCAGGGTGGCAGCCATTTCGCCCACGGTGGCCAGCTTGGCCGCCTGGACCAGTTGCTCACTGGAGCGGCGCAGGCGATCCATCATGTTGGCGAAGGCCTGGTTCAGTTCCCGGATCTCGCGGCTGCCGGCAGGTGCCGGCAGCCGGGCCTGGTGGTTGGTGTCGTAGCGGCGGGCGAAGTCGGCCAGTTGCTCGATGGGACCCGAGAAGCGCCGGGCGATGAGCAGGGCCACCAGGGCCGTCAGGGCGCTGGTGAACACCAGCAGGCCGGCCATGCCCTGGAGCAGGCGCCATACGGGGGCGAAGGCGGACCGGGTCGGTACTGCCAACAGTACCTGCCAGCCGGTACCCGGGAAATTGCGGTAGCCGGTGGAGTCCGCCTCACTCACCAGGAACTGGCCGGCCAGGGGGCCCAGGCCGTCCCGGGTGAAGGCCGGGTCGGCATGCCTCACGGGAGGGGGATCGATAGGCATGCCGGCAGTGAAGCCTGCGGCCGCCGCTGAATGGCCCAGCACCCGGTGTCGCGCGTCGAGCAGCAGGGCCAGGCGGCCACTGGTGCCCGCAGCCCGGTCCAGCATGCCGACGATCTGGCTCCAGTCCAGCAGGGCATAGAAGGATCCCAGCGGCTTGCCCGTGAAACGGCTGTCGACGGGCACCCGCAACACCAGCCGGGCCGCTGCCGCACCAGCACCCTGCCGGCGTACCCCAAATGCAAGATGGCCACCGACGAAGCGCACATCGTGCCAGGCCAGGTGCCCCGGCTGCCATCTTTGCCCGATGTGGCCGGCCTCGCTGGAGGCGACGATCCTGCCGTCCGGGTCCAGGAACAGCAGTTCATGGTAGACGCCGCCGTAGCTCTGTTGCGAATGCCGCAGGAAATCGCTCAGCCGCTTGTCCACATCCTTGACCTGGGCCTGCTGCATCACGTCCAGCCGGCTCCAGCTCCAGGCGTTTTCCAGGCGTTCGAAGACCAGGGCATCGATCTGTTGGATGAGGGTGCGTGCCCGGTCGTGCAGGTTGGTGCCGATCTCACGATGCAGGGCCCGGCGGGACTGGAGGAAGGAGAGACCGGTGAGTGAGACCGAGGGCAACAGCACCAGCATGAGGAAGGCGAGCAGTAGGGTGCGGCTGATGGTCATGAAGGGCGGATCGGTTCCGGCTGTGGTTTGACGGCGTCCATGGTACGTCTGATAGTATCCCGCCTTCAAATGGACCCTGTGAATCCCTTCATGCGCGTTTCACTCCGCTGTCGTGCCGGTCGGCCGGGCCGGTGCGGTGTCAGTCTTTGCCTGGTGCTGGGGCTCTGGTTGTCCCTGGCCCATGCGGCCTCTCCCGAGTGGCACTATCATCCAGGTGCGGGTATAGAGATTCCGTCGCTGGACCTGACCCTCGGTGGTTATGCCGGTCTGGTGCAGGAGAACACCGGCACGGGGCGCGGGCAGCTGCTGTTGCGTGATCTCAGCCTGTTCCTGACCTGGGATGGGGGTGGGCGCTGGCGCGCATTCAGCGAGCTCGAGCTGGGTGACGCCGTCCGGACCCGCCCCGGCCAGCTGACCACCCGGGAGGCCGAGTTCGACCTGGAACGCCTGTATGCGGACTACCTGGCCGCGCCGACGGCCTCGGTGCGGCTCGGCAAGTTTCTCACCCCGGTGGGCCGCTGGAACCAGATCCACGCCGACCCATTGGTCTGGACCGTGACGCGGCCGGTGGCCACCCGGCTCCTGTTCGGTCTGCATGCCACGGGTGCCATGCTCTTTGGCCAGGTGCCCCTGGGGCAGCGGCTGCTGGATTATCAGTTGTACCTGGACGATTCCAGGCAGCTCGATCCGCGCCGCGACCGGCAGATCGTGGGCAACATCAATGGGCCCTCGTTCCTGCCATTCGATGAGGGTGGTGGCGGGCGGCTGGTGTGGCACGACCCCGATGAGGTTCTGTCCCTGGGACTGTCCCTGGCCGACTACCGGTTGGCGACCCAGTCGGCCCGACATCACCTCGTGGGACTGGACCTGGACTGGACGCCAGGCCGGGCGGAGATCAGCAGCGAATGGCTGCTGCGCCAGAGCAGCGGGGGCGGGATTCCACGCCAGTGGGCCGGTTACCTGCAGGCGGCCTTCCCGCTGGCCGGTGACTGGTTCGGGGTCGTTCGTGGGGAGCGATTCGCGGTACGCCCCG
>JALWSQ010000182.1 GCA_026993645.1 Thiohalobacter sp. | reverse complement strand
GGGGTGGGGCAGCTGTTCCGCACCAACACCAACGCCCTCATCAACACCGGTGACGGCATGGCCATGGCCCTGCGCGCCGGCATCCCGGTGCAGGACATGGAGTTCTTCCAGTTCCACCCCACCGGCATCGCCGGCAAGGGCATGCTCATCACCGAGGGCGCGCGTGGCGAGGGCGGCTACCTGGTCAACAGCGAGGGCGAGCGGTTCATGGAGCGTTATGCCCCCCATGCCAAGGACCTGGCCAGCCGTGACGTGGTGAGCCGTGCCATCGCCATCGAGGTACGGGAGGGCCGCGGCTGCGGCCCGGACAAGGACCACGTGCTGCTGAAGCTGGATCACCTGGGGCGGGACGTGGTGGCATCGCGCCTCCCGGGCATCCGCGACATGGTGAAGACCTTTCTCCACTTCGATCCCGCGGACCGGCCCATCCCCGTCTATCCGACCGCCCACTACACCATGGGGGGCATCCCCACCAACCGCTTCGGCCAGGTGGTGGTGCCGGAACACCAGGGGCCGGAGGAGCCCATACCCGGGCTCTATGCCGCCGGCGAGTGTGCCTGTGTCTCGGTGCACGGCGCCAACCGCCTGGGCGGCAACTCCCTGCTGGACATCCTGGTGTTCGGCCGCGCCGCCGGCAACCACATCATCGAGTACCTGCGCGAGAACCGCTATCACCGCCCCATGCCGGCGGATGCCGCCGAGCCGGCGCTGGCGCGGCTGCATCGCTGGGATCGCCCTGGTGGCGGGGAATCGGTGGATGCCATCCGCGAGGAGATGAAGACGGTCATGGAGACCCACTGCGGCGTGTTCCGCACCGAGGAGACCCTGCAGCAGGGGGTCGAGCGCATCCTGGAGCTGGAGCAGCGGCTGCAACAGGCGACCATCGACGATCACAGCCAGGTGTTCAACACCGCCCGCGTCGAGGCCCTGGAGCTGGAGAACATGATGGATCTGGCCATCGCCACCGTGACCGCGGCCCTGGCGCGCAAGGAGAGCCGTGGCGCCCATTCCCGGGTCGATTTTCCCGACCGGGACGACAACCGCTGGCTGCGGCACAGCCTGTTCTACCGCGAGGGGCGGCGGCTGGATTACAAGCCGGTGCGCACCAAGCCCCTCACCGTGGCCAGTTTTCCGCCCAAGGCACGGGTGTACTGATGAAATTTTCCATTCAGCGGTTCAATCCGGAGACCGACGCCCGGCCCTACATGCAGGACTACGAACTGGCCGACGACCGTCTCCGCGACGACATGATGCTGCTCGATGCCCTGCTGCTGCTCAAGGCACAGGACGAGAGCCTCAGCTTCCGCCGTTCCTGCGGCGAGGGGGTGTGCGGCTCCGACGGCATGAACATCAACGGCCGCAACGGCCTGGCCTGCATCACGCCACTGGCGCGCCTGGCCCGGCCCGTGGTGCTGCGCCCGCTGCCGGGGCTGCCGGTGATCCGCGACCTGGTGGTGGACATGGCCCCCTTCTACCGCCAGTACCGGGACATCGAGCCCTATCTCATCAACGGCGAGCCGGTGCCGGAGGTGGAACGACTGCAGTCGCCGGCCCAGCGCGCCGAGCTGGACGGTCTCTACGAGTGCATCCTCTGCGCCTGCTGTACCACCTTCTGCCCCTCGTTCTGGTGGAACCCGGACCGCTTCCTCGGTCCCGCGGCGTTGCTCCAGGCCTGGCGCTTCCTGGCCGACAACCGCGACCTGGCCACCGAGCGGCGCCTGGATCACCTCGAGGGTCCCTATCGCCTGTTCCGCTGCCACAGCATCATGAACTGTGTCGAGGTGTGTCCCAAGGGCCTCAACCCCACCCGGGCCATCGGCCGCATCAAGGAACTGATGCTCAAGCAGTCGCTGTGATGCCCGGTCCCACCGCCGCCGATCGTGCCCGCGCCCTCTGGCATGCCCGCCGCGGCATGCGGGAGCTGGACCTGCTGCTGCTGCCCTTCGTGCGTGACCAGGCGGCACGGCTCGACGCTGTCGGCTTCGCCGCCCTGGAGCGGCTGCTGGAGCGGCCCGACGAGGTGCTGCTGGAATGGCTCATGGGGCGCCAGCTGCCCACGGATCCCGACCTTGAACGCCTGGTGCAACGGATTCGCGCAGCCGTTCCGGCATAGGCCGCGTCTGGACACCGGCCTCCGGGCCTGGGTGCTGGTCAGCCACGGCCTGGCACTGGGACTGCTGTGGGCCGGTATCTGGCCCGCGCCGGTCGAGTGGGCCGGCAGCCTGGTACTGGTGGCCGCCCTGGCCCACGCCCTGCTGCGCGGGCTGCCCGGCAGCCGCTGGCACCCGGTGGAGGCGGTGCGCTGGACCCCTGAGGGTGGCTGGGCGCTGCGCCTCGATGGCCGCTGGCGGACGGCCCGGCCGTTGCCGGACAGCCGCCTGTGGCAGCGCTGGGCCAGCGTGGGCTTCCGGGTGGACGGCCGCCGCCGGCCGCTGTACCTGCTCTTCCGACGCGCCGATCTGGGCGGGTGCGAGTACCGCCGGCTGGTGGTACGGTTGCGGTTCGGCGTCTGGCAGGGGGAGACCGATCGTGGGCATAGAGATCGAGCGCAAGTTCCTGGTCGTGGGCGAGGGCTGGCGGGCGGCGGCGGATGAGGGCACCCTGATCCGGCAGGGCTATCTCACCCGGGTGACCGGTCCCGGCGCCGCGCCGGCCTCGGTCCGCATCCGCATCGCTGGCGACCGGGCCTTCCTCAACATCAAGAGCGCGGAACTGGGCATCCGGCGCCTGGAATACGACTACCCGGTACCGGTGAACGAGGCCGAGGAGATGCTGGCCCGGCTGTGCATCGGCCACGCGGTGGAGAAGACCCGCTATCATGTGCGCCATGCCGGGCACCTGTGGGAAGTGGACATCTTCAGTGGCGACAACGAGGGGCTGGCCGTGGCCGAGATCGAGCTGGCGCACGAGGACGAGCCCTTCGAACGGCCGGACTGGGTGGGGGCGGAGGTGTCCTCGGATCCGCGCTACTACAATGTCTATCTCGCGGATCATCCCTATCGCAGCTGGTAGCCGCCGGCTCGGCTGCGGCCTGGTCCTGCTGCTGTGCCTGCTGGCCGGCTGTGCCCGGCCGCCACACACGGCCATCCGGCTGGGGATCGCGGGCAGCCCCACCAACCTGGATCCCCGCTTCGCCACCGATGCCACCTCGGCCCGCATCGACCGCCTGCTGTACGCCCGGCTGGTGGACTTCGACGACCATTTCGACCCGGTGCCGGCGCTGGCCGACTGGCAGCGGCTGGATGCCACCCACTATCGCTTCCACCTGCGTTCCGGGCCGGGGCGCACCTTCCACGACGGCAGCCGGCTGACGGCGCGGGATGTCAAGGCCACCTACGATTACGTGCTGGATCCGGCCCATGCCTCGCCCCACCGCACCGGCCTGGCGCTGATCCGGGACATCCGGGTCCTGGACCCCGATACCCTGGAGTTCAGCCTGGATCACCCGGATCCCCTGTTTCCGGGGTATCTGGTGCTGGGCATCCTGCCGGCCCGGGCCATGGCCGCCGGCCGGGACTTCAATCGCCGCCCCCTGGGCAGCGGGCCGCTGCGCTTCCTGGCACGGCCGGATCAGGACCGGCTGATGCTGCAACGCATCCGCGACGGCCAGACCATCGAGATCCTGCGGGTCAAGGACGCCACGGTGCGGGTGCTCAAGCTGCTGCGGGGGGAGCTGGACATCGTGCAGAACGACCTGCCGGCGGAGCTGCTCGCCTACCTGGACCGCAAGCCGGGCATCCGCGTCACCCGGGTCCGCGGCACCAACTTCAGCTACATCGGTTTCAACCTGAAGGATCCCCTCACCGGCAAGCGGGCCTTTCGCGCCGCGGTTGGCCATGGGATCGACCGCCGCCGCATCGTGCGTTACCTGCTGGCGGGGGCCGCGCGCCTGGCCGGGGCCCTGCTGCCGCCGGAGCACTGGGCGGGGGCACCGGGGCTGCACGGCCTGGACTACGATCCGCAGCAGGCGCGGGCGCTGCTGCACGGACTCGGCTTCGACCGCCTGCACCCGGCCGAGGTGACCTACAAGACCTCCAGCAACGCCCTGCGCATCCGCATCGCCACCGCCATCCAGGACCAGTTGCGCCGGGTGGGCATCCGGGTGCGGTTGCAGACCTACGACTGGGGTACCTTCTACGGCGACATCAAGGCAGGCCGGTTCCAGATGTACAGCCTGTCCTGGGTCGGCATCCAGACACCGGACATCTTCCGCTACATTTTCCACAGCCGCTCGGTGCCGCCCGCCGGCGCCAACCGGGGGCGTTACGCCGATGCCGAGACCGACCGTCTCATCGAGGCGGCGGCCCGGGCCCCGGACCGTGCCCGGCAGGCGCGGCTCTACCGCCGGCTGCAGCGGCGCCTGGCGCAGACCCTGCCCTATGTGCCGCTCTGGTACGAGGATCACGTCTTCGCCGCCCGCCGGGACATCGTCGGTTACCACCTGGGCACCACCGGCGACTACGATGGCCTGCTGAGCGTGCACCGGCGCACCGGGAGGAAGACGTCCTGAACGGCCACGACCACAGGATCCGGATCAGCCTTGCCCGCCAGCGGCTGGTGCTGGAGGCGGGCGGTGAGGTACGCCTGCGCTACGCGGTGTCCTGCGCCCGCAATGGCGGCGGCGAGCGCCTGGGCAGCGAATGCACCCCCCGCGGCTGGCACCGCATCCGGCTGTGTATCGGCGCCGGCTGCCCGGAGAACACGGTGTTCGTGGGACGTCGGCCCACGGGCGAGATCTATACCCCGGCCCTGGGCCGTGCCCACCCGGAACGGGACTGGATCCTCACCCGCATCCTGTGGCTGACCGGGTGCGAGCCGGGGCGCAACCGGGGCGGGGCGGTGGACACCCTGCGCCGCTTCATCTACATCCATGGCTGCCCCGACGAGGTGCCCATGGGGGTACCGGGTTCCCACGGTTGCATCCGCATGCGCAACCGGGACCTGTTGCAGCTGTTCGATCGGGTGGCGGCGGGGACGCCGGTCCTGATCGAGGAATGAGGGCGGGCGATGACTGACGGTCGGCGCGGTTCTGTGCTAGCTTGGGCCGGGATGGACGACCGGCGGATGGGCGCATGGGCGGAGTGACGGGTTTCCTGCTGCGGCGGCTGGCCAGTACCGCTCTGGTGGTGGCCGGGGTGGTGGTGACCGTGTTCCTGCTCATCCACCTGATACCGGGCGACCCGGTGGACGTCATGCTGGGAGAGACCGCCTCGGCGGCGGACCGCGGCGCCCTGCGCACCGCCCTGGGGCTGGACCGCCCGCTGCCGGAGCAGCTCGGCCATTATCTCCGGGGCCTGGCCCACCTGGACCTGGGACGCTCGCTCTACGACCACCGGCCCATCGCCGCGGTGCTGGCGGAACGCATCCCGGCCACCGCCGAGCTGGCGGGGGCGGGGCTGGTGGTGACCCTGGTCATCGCCTTCCCCCTGGGCCTGCTGGCGGCGGCCCGGGCCGGCGGGGGCTGGGATCGGGGTGCCATGACCTTCTCCCTGCTCGGCGTCTCCATCCCCAACTTCTGGATGGGGCCCATGCTGATCCTGGTGTTCTCCCTGTGGCTGGGCTGGCTGCCGGTGAGCGGGCGCAGCGGCCCGGCCTCGGTGGTGTTGCCGGCCCTGACCCTGGGCACGGCCCTGGCGGCCATCCTGTCGCGCATGCTGCGTTCCAGCGTGCTGGAGGTGCTGGGGGAGGACTACATTCGCACCGCCCGCGCCAAGGGCCTGTCCACCCGCCAGATCCTGGTGCGACACGCCCTGCCCAATGCCCTGCTGCCGGTCATCACCGTGCTCGGCCTGCAGCTGGGCACCCTGCTGGCGGGGGCCGTGATCACCGAGACGGTGTTCTCCTGGCCGGGGGTGGGGCTGCTGACCATCGAATCCATTCAGCATCGCGACTATCCCGTGGTGCAGGCCTGCGTGCTGCTCATCAGCCTCACCTACGTGCTGGTCAACACCCTCACCGACATCGTCTATGGTCTGGTGGACCCACGCATCCGCCGGGGACGACCGCGATGAGGGGCGGGTTGCCGGCGCTGGTCCTGGTGCTCTGGGTGCTGGCGGCCCTGGCCGGGCCCTGGCTGCCCCTGCATCCGGACGCCATCCACCTGGAACACATCCTGGCGCCGCCCTGGGTCGCCGGTGGCCTGGGTTGCGACGACCTGGGCCGGCCGCTGCTGGACCGCCTCGTCCTGGGGGCGCGGACCTCCTTGCTGGTGTCGGTGGGGGTGGTCGGCCTGTCCGCGTTGCTGGGCACCCTGGTCGGGGCCCTGTCCGGCTGGTTCGGCGGTTGGTGGGACCGGCTGACGGTGCACCTGATCGATGTCTTCCTCGCCTTTCCCGGCATCCTGCTGGCCATCGCCCTGGCCGGCATCCTCGGCCCGGGGATCGACAACGTGGTCATCGCCCTCACCATCGTCGGCTGGGTGGGCTATGCCCGCCTGGCCCGGGCCCAGGTGCTGTCGCTGCGGTCGCGCGAGCACGTGCTGGCGGCGGTGGCCCTGGGCGCCGGCCACGCCCGCATCCTGCGCTGGCACATCCTGCCCCTGATCGGTGCCCCGCTGATCGTCGAGGCCACCTTCGGCGTGGCCTCGGTGATCGTCGGCGAGGCGGGGCTGTCCTTCCTGGGGCTGGGGGTGCAGCCACCGGCCGCCTCCTGGGGCAGCATGATCCGCGACGGCACCCGTTACCTGCTGGTGGCACCGCACATGGTCATCGTCCCGGGAACGGCCATGGCGCTGGTGGTGCTGGCGGTGAACCTGCTGGGTGACCGGCTGCGTGACCGCCTGGACGTTCGCCAGGGTCCGGCCCGGGCCAGGGCGGCCGGTCGCCGGCGGGCAAAACCGGCCGACCCCGTGTAACATGGGACCGGCAGCGCGGCGACAGGAAAACCGGCACATGTCCCTGGGCCCCCTGATGATCGACATCGCAGGCACCTCGCTGACGGCGGAGGAGCGGGAGCGCCTGGCACACCCCCTGGTGGGGGGCGTCATCCTGTTCAGCCGCAACTTCGCCGATCCTGCGCAGCTGGCCCGGCTGGTGGCCGACATCCATGGCCTGCGCAGCCCGCGGCTGCTGGTGGCGGTGGACCAGGAGGGTGGGCGGGTGCAGCGTTTCCGTGCCCCTTTCACCCGGCTGCCAGCCGTGCGGGCGCTGGGCGGGCTGTACGACCGCGAGCCGGAGGCCGCCCTGGCCCTGGCCGAGACCACCGGCTGGCTCATGGCCGCCGAGTTGCGCGCCCTGGACGTGGATCTCAGCTTCGCCCCGGTGGTGGACCTGGACCACGGGTTGTCCTCGGTGATCGGGGACCGCGCCTTCCATGCCACGCCCGCGGCGGTGACGCGCCTGGCCGGGGCCTACCGGCGGGGCATGCAACGTGCCGGCATGCATGCCGTGATCAAGCATTTCCCGGGGCATGGCGGGGTACGGGCCGATTCCCACCTGGAGCTGCCGGAGGACGGGCGTGACTTCGCTCAGCTGCGCAGCCACGACCTGTTGCCCTTCCGGCGTCTCATCGAAAACGGGGTGGCGGCCCTGATGACCGCGCACCTGCGTTTCCCCCGCATCGATCCCGAGGTAGTCAGCTTCTCCCGTCACTGGCTGGGTGACTTCCTGCGCGGGGAGCTGGGCTACCAGGGGGCGGTGTTCTCCGACGACCTGGCCATGGCGGGGGCGGCGGTGGCCGGCGGCTTCGCCGATCGCGCCCGGGCGGCGCTGGCGGCCGGCTGCGACATGCTGCCCCTGTGCCATCATCCGGAAGGCGTGGACCAGGTGCTGGCTGACTTGGGCGAGCACCACGACCCCGTGTCCCAGGCGCGCCTGGCGCGGCTGCACGGGCGCCCGGCCCCAGACTGGGACACGCTCCACGCCAGTCCCGGCTGGCGCGATGCCGTGGCCCGGGTGACGGCCTTCGATCCGGCCCCCCTGCTCGACATGGACCTGGCGCCGGAATGAGCCCTAAGCGCACACGACCGCTGCGGCTGGGGGTGGCCCTGGGCGGCGGGGCCGCCCGGGGCTGGGCCCACATCGGCGTCCTGCTGTGGCTGCGCGAACAGGGCATCCACCCCCAGGTGGTGGCCGGCACCTCCATCGGGGCCCTGGTGGGCGGGGCCGAGGTGGCGGGCCAGCTGGAACGGCTGGACGCCTGGGTCCGCACCCTGGAGTGGAGCGACGTGGTCGCCCTGCTGGATTTCCGCTTCAGCGGCGGGCTCATCCGCGGCCAGAAGCTGTTCGGCTTCTTTCGCAAGGAATTCACCGACGTCAACATCGAGCAGCTGCAGCGCCCCTACGGCGCGGTGGCGGCGGACATCGATACGGGCACCGAGGTCTGGTTGCGTGAGGGCTCCCTGCTGGAGGCGGTCCGGGCCTCGGTGGCACTGCCGGGCCTGTTCTCCCCCCATCGGCTGGATGGCCGCTGGCTGGTGGACGGCGGGCTGGTGAACCCGGTGCCGGTCTCCCTGTGCCGGGCATTGGGGGCCGAGCGCATCATCGCCGTGGATCTCAACAGCGACCTGCTGCAGCAGCGCCTGCGGGAACAGGTACAGCGGCGCCTGGCCGGTGCCCGCAGCGAGCGGGAACCGGAGGAGGATGCCTGGTGGCACCTGGTGAGCCGGGCACTCAAGGCCCAGACCTCCCGGTTCAAGGCCAACCTGTTCGGCAGCGATGACATGCCCTCGCTGGTCGAGGTGATCGTCCAGAGCGTCTATATCATGCAGAGCCGCATCACCCGCGCCCGCATGGCCGGTGATCCCCCGGATGTCCTGGTGACGCCGCGGGTGGGCCACATCCGCACCATGGAGTTCCATCGCGCCGCCGAGGCCATCGAGGCCGGTTACCTGGCGGCGGAGCAGAGCGCCCGCCAGATCGAGGGCCTGTTGACCGGCGCTTGAACCCCTCGCGCCCAGGATGTTCGAGGGATAACCCGTATTGACATTCGTTGACCATGTAGGTGGGAGTAGAGGAAAGGTCATGAGTACAGTCAAAGAAGAAGTAAAAGTACTTCTGGATAAGCTTCCTCACGATTGTTCACTGGAGGATGTCCAGTATCACCTTTATGTTGTCGAGAAGATCCATCGAGGGATCGAGCGTGCCGAGAAGGAAGGAGCGCTTAGCCAAGACGAAGTAGAAAGGAAGCTTAGTCGTCTCACAATTGGCTGAATACGGAAGTAGGATGGGCAAAGGAGCGCAGCGACGTGCCCATCAGCATCCCACGACCGTCATGATGGGCACGGCCCTTCGGGCCTTTGCCCATCCTACCAGGTCCGCCAGGTTTGTAGGATGGGCAAAGGAGCGCAGCGACGTGCCCATCAGCATCCCACGACCGTCTTTTACAACAAGCGAGGTTCACCGGCGGGAAAAGGGCGTTCGTTCGGCGCGAAGGTATCCGGCAAATGCGGATCGACGAAGGCGGACCATCCCCCTATAATTGCTGCCAAACATCAAAGCCAGCATAACCTGTTTTCCACAGGAACCGAGCCATGACCAGTATCGACGCCGACCAGGCGCGGCGGGTGCTGCGCGATGCCGAGCGCGTCTATGCGCATGCCGACATCGAACGGGCGCTGGACCGCATGAGTGCCGACATCACCGACGAGATCGGCCGGTCGGACCCGGTGGTGCTCACGGTGCTCACCGGTGGCATCATACCTGCCGGCCACCTGCTGACGCGCTTCGATTTCCCGCTGCACCTCGACTATGTCCATGCCACCCGCTATGGCGGGGGGACCGCCGGCGGGACGCTGGCCTGGCGCGCCCGTCCGGCCACGCCGCTGGTGGGCCGTTGCGTCCTGGTGGTGGACGACATCCTGGACGAGGGCATCACCCTGGCCGGCATTCTCGATTTCTGCCGCGAGCAGGGCGCGGCGCGGGTGCTGAGCGCGGTGCTGATCCGCAAGCGCCACGACCGCTGCGTCGCTGGGCTGAAACCGGACTTCGTGGGCCTGGAGGTCGATGACCGCTACGTGTTCGGTTTCGGCATGGACTATCACGGTTATCACCGCAATCTCACCGGCATCTTCGCCGTGCGCGAGTAGGACTGGAAGGAGCATTCATGGCATCACTGGCGATCATCGGCGGTACCGGGCTGACCACGCTCAAGAACCTGGAGATCGAGCACCGGCAGGTCATGCAGACCCCCTTCGGGGAGCCGTCCGGGCCCATCACCCATGGCCGTATCAAGGGCAAGGCGGTGGTCTTCCTGCCGCGCCACGGGACCGGCCACACCATTCCGCCGCACCGCGTGAACTACCGTGCCAACCTCTGGGCCCTGCAGGCCATCGGTGTGCGGCGGGTGATCGCAGTGGCGGCGGTGGGCGGCATCCGGCGCGACATGGCCCCGGCCCGCATCGTTTTTCCGGACCAGATCATCGACTACACCTGGTCGCGCCAGCACACCTTCTTCGAGCGGGACAACGAACCCGTGGTGCACATCGACTTCACCCGGCCCTATTGCGACGAGCTGCGCGACCGGCTGATCGCGGCCGCGGCCGCGGCGGGCATCGATGCCATCGAGGAGGCCACCTACGGCGCCACCCAGGGCCCGCGGCTGGAGACCGCGGCGGAGGTGGACCGGATGGCCCGGGATGGCTGCGACATCGTCGGCATGACCGGGATGCCGGAGGCGGCGCTGGCCCGCGAACTGGAGCTCTGTTACGCCACCTGCGCGGTGGTGGCCAACTGGGCGGCCGGACGGGATGGCCAGAGCATCGCCATGGAGGAGATCGAGCAGAACCTGGTGCAGGGGATGCAACAGGTGCGCACCCTGCTGGAGGAGGCTATTCCGGGGTTGTGACCGCCGGTGCCGCGGCATCCGCGCCGGGGACCGGGGTGGGGGACGGTGCTGGCGGGGGACCCACCGGCGTCGGGTTGGTACCCGGTGCCGGACCCGGCGCAACGGGTTCCGGCGCGGGCGGCGGTGCCGGGGGCGGCGGTGGTTCCACCGGGATGGCGCGGGCGATGACCCCCAGCCGGGGGTGGTCGATATAGTGGGTCTCGCGGCTGCGCATGCGCCGGTTCTGGTGCAGATGGTAGAGCAGCGGCACGGGGGGGGCCTCGGTCGCGGCCTCCATGCCTTCACCGGCTGCCAGGGGCTCGCCGCTGTCCGCCGGCGCGCCGCCGGGCGGTTCCGCGGCTGGGGTTTCCACCCCCGGCGCCTGTCGGTCTCCCGATGGCGGTTCGGGCCGGTACCAGAGGTCCAAGTCCAGGTGCAGGTAACGTGCCCGGCTCAGGGTCAGGGTGCCCCAGAGCAGCGGGGTGTCCTGGGAGGGCGCGGTCGCGTCGGTCGCCGGATCGGGCGCAGTGATCGCGGCTCCCGCATCCTCCGGCGGGGGCGGGAATCGCACCGGCACCGGCCGTGCCTGGTCCGCCGCCCAGCCCGGCTGGCGCCAGTGGCGGTAGGCCAGCACCCGGTAGCCCGGTGCATGCCGAAGTCGCTGCAACACCGGGCCGAGTTCCAGTGCATCCGGCAGGGCGGGCAGGGCCCCCTCCGGCAATGCCGTGCTGGCGGGCGGCGGCGGGGCGTCGGTCGCCACCGGCTGTTCGTCGTCGTCGGACTGCTGGGTGAAGACGATCACTTCCACCTGGTACCAGGGTTCCGCTTTCTGATCGGGCGCCGGCAGGGGGGCCGCGCCCCATGCGGGCAGGGCGAGGGCCAGCAGCAGGCCCGTCCAGGCGATCGGTGGCCGGAATCTCACTGGCCGTCCCCCGGCGTGCCCGTCAGCCGCCGCAGCAGCGCGCGCAGCCAGTCGATGCGGTCCGCCGGTGCGAGGTCCGGCGCCGGGTACTGAAAGCGCAGACGGTCGCTGGCCGTGATGCGGAACCGCTGCGGCTCCGCCTGCACCAGGGCAATGACCCGGGCCGGGTCCACTGGTGGCTGGGGTTCGAACAGGATGCTGCCGCCGCCCTGGCCCGCGTCGATCTTGCGGATGCCCAGGGGTTGCGCCTGCAGCTTCAGCGCAGTGACCGCGAACAGCTGCTTCAGCGGCTGCGGCAACAGCCCGAAGCGATCGATCATCTCCACCTGCAGGCCGTCGAGGGCGGCCTCGTCCGGTGCGTTGGCGATGCGCTTGTAGAGGATGAGTCGCATGTGCACGTCGGGCAGGTAGTCTTCCGGGATCAACGCCGGCAGGTGGAGGTCGATCTCGGGCCCGTGGTGCAGGGGTTCGTCCAGGGACACCTCGCGCCCGTCACGCAGGGCGCGGACGGTGCGTTCCAGCAGCTCGTTGTAGAGGGCGAAGCCGATCTGCTGGATCTGGCCGCTCTGTTCCTCGCCCAGCAGTTCGCCGGCGCCGCGGATCTCCAGGTCGTGGGTGGCCAGCGAGAAGCCGGAACCCAGTTCCTCCATGGACTCGATGGCCTCCAGGCGCTTGACGGCATCCGGGGTCATGGCCTGGCGCGGCGGTACCACCAGGTAGGCATAGGCCCGGTGATGGGAGCGGCCGACCCGTCCGCGCAGCTGATGCAGCTGGGCCAGTCCCAGCCGATCGGCCCGGTTGATGACGATGGTGTTGGCCGTGGGGATGTCGATGCCGCTCTCGATGATGGTGGTGCAGACCAGGACGTTGAAGCGGCGATGGTAGAAGTCCAGCATCACCCGTTCCAGCTCGCTCTCGCGCATCTGTCCGTGGCCGACGCCGATGGCGGCCTCGGGCACCAGCTCGGCCAGCTCGCGCGCCACCCGCTCGATAGTCTCCACCTCGTTGTGCAGGAAGTAGACCTGACCGCCCCGCTTGATCTCGCGCAGGCAGGCCTCGCGCAGGGTGGCCCGGTCCCACTGGCAGACGAAGGTCTTGATGGCCATGCGCTGCGGCGGCGGGGTGGCGATGACGGACAGGTCGCGCAATCCCGACAGGGCCATGTTCATGGTACGCGGGATGGGGGTGGCGGTGAGGGTGAGCAGGTCCACCTCCGCGCGCAGGGCCTTGAACCGTTCCTTCTGCCGCACCCCGAAGCGGTGCTCCTCGTCGATGATGACCAGGCCCAGGTCGTTGAAACGCACGTCCGACTGCAGCAGCTTGTGGGTGCCGATGACGATGTCCACCTGGCCGTCGGCCAGTTCCTGCAGGATGCGGTTCTGCTCCTTGCGCGAGCGGAAACGGGACAGGGCCGCCACCCGCAGCGGCCAGTCCGCCATGCGGTCGCTGAAGGTCTGGAAATGCTGTTGGGCGAGCAGGGTGGTGGGCACCAGCACCGCCACCTGCCGTCCGGCGCTGGCGACGGTGAACGCGGCGCGCATGGCGACCTCGGTCTTGCCGAAGCCGACATCGCCGCAGACCACCCGGTCCATGGGATGGGGGGCGGCCAGGTCGGCCAGCACCGCCTCGATGGCGGCCTGCTGGTCGGGTGTCTCCTCGAAGGGGAAGGTATCGGCGAACTGGCGGTACTCGGGGGTGTCCACCGGGTAGGCGGTGCCCGGGCGGGCCGCGCGGCGTGCCTGTACCTCCAGCAGTTCCGCCGCCACGTCGCGGATGCGTTCCGCCGCCTTGCGCCGCGCCCGCTGCCACTGGTCGCTGCCCAGCTTGTGCAGCGGCACCTGCTCCAGGTCGCCGCCGCTGTAACGGCTGATCAGGTGCAGGGCCGAGACCGGTACGTAGAGCTTGTCGCCGTCGGCATATTCCAGTGCCAGGAATTCCATCTCGGTGCCTTCCACCACCAGCCGCTGCAGGCCCAGGTAACGGCCGACGCCATGATCCTCGTGGACCACCGGCGCCCCGGGCCGCAGGTCGTTCAGCTCCCGAATCAGGGTCTCCGGGTCGCGGCCGCGGCGACGGCTGCGCTGGCGCACCCGTTGGCCCAGTAGCCGGGCCTCGGGCACGATGGCGATGCCGGCCTCCGGCAGTACCAGGCCGTCCTCCAGCGGGGCCACCGCCAGGCCCAGGGGCATGTCGCCCTGCAGGAAGTCCGCCCAGCCGCCGGTGGGACGGGGTTTGAGGTCCAGGTCGCGCAAGCGCTGCAGCAGGGCCTCGCGGCGGCCAGGGGATTCGGCGGTGAACAGGATCCGGTGCGGGGTTTCCTGGACGAAGGCGCGCAGCTGAGCCGAGGGGTCCTGGCTGCGCGGCCTGATACCCAGCTCCGGCAGCGGGGCCGTGGGCTGGTCCAGCGTCGCCACCGGCGCGTCCGGTGCTGCGGCGAAGCGCTGCAGGCGCAGGCGGCCATGGCCGGCGAGGCTCTGCGCCAGTTCGTCCGGTGTCAGGAACAGGGCCTCCGGTGGCAGCACCGGGTAGTCCGGGTCGTCGCGGCGGGCGGCATGGCGCTCCAGGATGTCGGCCTGGAGCCGGGCCAGGCCGGCCTCGGTGTCGGGCAGTTCCACCACCAGGGTGTCGGACGGCAGGTAGTCCGCCAGCCGGGCGGTGTGATCGAAGAACAGGGGCAGGTAGTATTCGATGCCCCCGGGGACCGCCCCGGCGCTGATGTCGCGGTAGACCGGGTGCCGGGTCAGGTTGCCCTCGAAGCGGTTGCGATAGGCCCGGCGGAAGCGGGCGATGGCCTCCTCCGTGAGGGGGAACTCCCGTGCCGGCAGCAGTTCGACCCGGCTGCAGGATTCCAGGGAACGCTGGCTGTCGGGATCGAACCGGCGCAGGCTCTCGATCTCGTCGTCGAACAGGTCGATGCGTACCGGGGCCTCGGCCCCCATGGGGAAGAGGTCGAACAGCGAGCCGCGGACGGCGTATTCGCCGCGCTCCATGACCTGACTGACACAGCGATAGCCGGCCCGTTCCAACCCTGTCCGCAGCCGGTCGATGTCCAGGCGGTCACCCACCTGGAGGCTGAAGGCATGGGCCAGGACATAGTCCACCGGCGCCAGTCGCTGCAATGCCGTGCCCAGGGTGGTGACCACGGCCCCCCGGCGCTGATCGGGCAGGCGGGAGAGTACCTGCAGGCGCCGGGAGAGGATGTCGGGATGGGGCGAGAAACGGTCGTAGGGGAGGGTCTCCCAGTCCGGCAACAGGCTGACCGCCGCATCGGGGCCGGCGAAGAAGCCCAGCCGCTCGGCCAGTTGTTCCGCCTCGCGCAGCTCGGGGGCCAGGATCAGCAGCGGGCCCGGATGGCGCTCCATGGCCAGGGCCAGGAACAGCGCCAGTCCGTCCCCGTACAGCCGGCTCCAGGTCAGGGTCTCGCCGGGCCCGGGCAGCCGCGGGCAGGCCGGGTACCTGCGGGTATCGGGCGCGGGCATGCTGGTGGCTGGCTTGGACATCCGGTTCCTGCGGGCTGTGGCCGTGGGAGCGCTATTGTCCCACAAGGTCGCCCCACCCGCATCTGCCGGCGCGCGCCGGCGAATCTCCACCCGGGCCTGGCCGACTCGCTGCAGCAGGGCGATCACGACACCTGGGATGGGGCGGCCCGAAACGAAGGCGGCGGGTGCCCCTTGGGGCAC
>JALWSQ010000181.1 GCA_026993645.1 Thiohalobacter sp. | reverse complement strand
CGTAGCCCAGTTCCGCCAGCAGCCGTTTCTCGAAGCACCGCACCAAGGGTTCCAGCACCGCGCCCGGCAGCCGCTGCAGCATGTCCTGGTAGACACTGAACAGGGCGGGGTGCGGATCCTGCCGGGGCAGCAGGCGCAGCAGGAGTTCATTGAGATAGAACCCGGCCCAGAGGGCATCGCCGGACAGGCCGAGCAGCGCGCTGTTCTCACCGGGCTCGACACCGGTGAGGGTGCCCAGGTCGGTGCGCCGGCTGTAGGACAGGCGCAGCGGGCGAAAGGGCTGCAGCAGGGCGCGGCGCTGGGAGCGGCGGCCGGACAGCCCGCGCGCGACCAGCGCCTGCCGGCCCTGGTCCCGGGTGAAGACGTCCAGCAGCCGGCTGCTCTCCCGGTACGGCCGCTGGTGCAGCACGAATGCCGGTTGCAACAGGATGCGTTCGGTCTGGCCGCCGCCGGTCATGGCGTCGTCAGGAGGCGGCCTGGGACAGTCGTTGCAGGCACTGTTCGCAGGCAGTGCGGATACCGGCCTCATCGCCCCGGTGGACGGCCTGCTCCACGGCCCCGGCCGCCTCGGCGAGCGGCTCGAACCCGCATACCGCCGCGGCACCGTGCAGACGGTGGGCCTGCTCCCGCAACCGGGGCCAGTCCTGTCCCTCCAGGGCCCGGCCCATGGCGTCCTGGTAGTCGGGCAGTTCCGCCAGGAACCGTCGGCGGAGTTCCACCATGACCTTGTCCCTGGGCCCGGACTCCCCGGCTGGCTGGAGATGGATGACCGGTGACCTGCCGGTGCCGGCATGGCGGGCCGCCATGTTCCAGATGCGGTATTCCGTCGCCGGCTTGATGATGCAGTCGTCGAACCCCTGTTGCTTGAGTTCTTCGGGTTCGATGGAGAAGTTGTCCGCAGTGAGGGCGACGATGGGGCTGTGGCGATTGGGTCCTTCCTGCGCGCGGATGCGGCGGGTGACCTCCAGGCCATCGAGGCCCGGCATGTGCAGGTCCATCACGATCAGGTCGAACGGCCGCGCCATGGCGGTTTCCAGCGCCTGGCGTCCATCGGTGGCGGTGGTGATCTCCGCCCCGGTGGATTCCAGCTGCAGCCGGATGAGACGGCGGTTGATGTCGTTGTCCTCGGCCACCAGGATGTGCCGGCCCTGCAGGTGGGGGCGGGTGACCCGGTGGGGACGCTGATGTTCGTGCAGTTGCTGCACCCGGGCCCGATGGGCCCCGGCCGCCCGTTGCAGGGCCTGGACCAGCCGGTCCTGGCGCGGTGGCTTGGCCACGCAGGCATCGGCGCCCAGGCGGCACAGCTGCTGCAGCCGGTCGGAATCCACGGTGCTGGCCAGCAGCACCAGGCAGCTGTCGCGGCTGCCCAGCCGTTCCAGGATCGGGCGGACGTAATCGGGGTCGGTCTCGCCGGTCCCCAGGCCCAGGAGGACGAAGTCCGGTGCCGGCTCCATCCCGGTGAACAGGCGGAACAGTTCTTCCAGCTCACCGGTGGCCGTGACCTGGATGGACCAGGCGGTGAGGGTGTGGCGCGTGGCCAGCCGGGCCAGGGGATGGGCATCGTAGACGAGCGCCCGCCGGCCGCTGAAGTCGGGTGCGGGCAGCTGCCCGCTGTCGGGCTGGCGCCGGCAGCGCAGGGTGAACCAGAAGGTGGAGCCCTTGCCCGGCTCGCTCTCCACGCCGATCTCGCCGCCCATCTGCTGCACGAGGCTGCGCGAGATGAACAGGCCCAGGCCGGTGCCACCGAAGTGCCGGGTGGCGCCGGCCGCGGCCTGGTGGTAGGCCTCGAACAGGCCCTCCATCTGGTCCCGGGTGAGGCCCGTGCCGGTGTCGCTGACCGTGATGCGCAGGACCACCTCGTCACTGTGGCTGGATTCGTCCTCCAGCATGACCCGAACCGCCACATGACCCTGCTGGGTGAACTTGATGGCATTGCCCACCAGGTTGAGGACGATCTGGCGGATCCGGTTGGAGTCTCCCATCAGGTGGATGGGGACGTCGGAATAGACCAGCAGGATCAGCTCCAGGTGCTTGCGGTGTGCCAGCGGCGCCATCAGATCGAGGGAGTCCTCCAGTGCCTCGCGCAGATCGAACGGCACCTCCTCGATGTGCAGCCGGCCGGATTCGATCCTGGACAGGTCGAGCACGTCGTTGACCAGCACCAGCAGGTTGGTGGCGGACTTGCGGATGGTATTGACGTAGTCCAGCTGCTTGTCGTTCAGGTCGGTGCGCAGCAGCAGATCGGTGAAGCCCAGCAGGCCGGTCATGGGGGTGCGGATCTCGTGGCTCATGTTGGCCAGGAATTCCATCCGTTCCCGGCTGGCCTGCAACGCCTGGCGCCGGGCCTGGTCCAGTTCCGCATTCTGCTGTTCCAGCGCCTCCAGGGTACGGCGCAGCTCCCCGGTGGCGGCATCGACCTGGGCCTGCAGGCCGGCCTGGGCGTTCTCCAGCGCCGCCACCATTTCGTTGAGGCCACGCTCGAGGATACCCAGCTCGGTGGGCGAGTCCTGGGGTACCCGGGTGTCCAGGTGGCCCTGCCGGATGCGTTCCATGGCGCGGGCCAGGTTCTCGATGGGCCGGGCGACGCTGTGGCCGATGCCCATGGCCGCCAGCACCGCCAGGCCCAGCAGACTGAGGCTGAGTACCAGGCTGGTGAGCACGATGCGGCGCTGCCGGTTCAGGGTGCGCTGGCGTGAGAGCATGATGCGCACCAGCCCGAGGGGGCCGGGATTCCGGGCCGAGGGATCCGCCTCCGGAAAGTCGCCCACCGGCACCGCTTCGGGGACGATGGGGGCCTCGAACACCAGCGTCGTCGGTGAACGTCGGGGAGGCCGGCCGACGGTGACCAGGGGTGAACCATCGGCATCAATGATGCGGACGCCCACCACGTCGCGGTCGGAGAGGGCGGCCCGCCCCAGGGAGGCGAGGATCTCGCGGTTGCCGGCGATGGCACCGTATTCCGCGGCCCACGCCAGGTCCTTGGCCAGGGAGGTGCCTCGTTCCGTCAGGGCCTGGTTCAGGTCCTCGATGCGGGTCTGGCCGAACAGGATGCCGAGCAGGCCGGCCAGCAGCAGTCCGGGCACCAGGGTGACCAGCAGGATGCGGGCGCGGATACTCAGGCGTTTCATGGCGATTTTCGCTCCAGGGTTTCGATGGCGCGATGGAGGTCGTCCTCCGTGGGCAGGGCGATGTCCAGCGATCGCGCCACCCGGCGGTTGACACCCACGTGGAAGTGCCGTGGGTGGCAGTCGGCCGGCGGTGCCCGGTGATGCTGCAGCGCGCGCAGGGCATCCAGGGTGTCGGCCAGGATGTCGTCGATGGCCGTGTACAGGGCCAGCAGGGCCCCGGCCCGCAGCTGGGCGCGGGAGAAGCCGATCACCGGGATGCGGTAGCGGTAGCTGGTGAGCAGGATGGCCGGCAGGGTCTGGCGGTTCACCACCCGGGGGTCGGGCAGTGCCACCAGGCTGTCGATGGTCTCCAGCAGGCCGGCCAGGGCATGGACGGGTTTTTCGTTCCGGCCGGCGCGGCGCACCCGCAGGGTCAGGCCCAGCCGGGCGGCCGCCCGTTGCAGGGGTCCTTCCTCGATCCCGTTGTGGGGCCCCAGCAGGACACCGGGATGCCGGCGCTCGGGCAGGGCCGCCACCAGCAGTTCCAGCAGGCGGCTTGGCGGCTGGTCCAGGCACAGGCTGTGGCGCAGGGTATGCCCCGCGTCGGCCGGGGGTGGCCGTTCACCCAGCTGCTGGAGGACGAACTGGCGCGGCACCAGGATGGCCAGTACCTCGTGACGACCCGCCGCGCCGAAGGCGGTCCCGGTGGCGCGGGCGCCGATGGCGAGGATCAGGGCATCGGCGGGCAATGCGGTCAGCCGGTCCGCCGTGGCCTGGTCGAGCGACAGCCGCCGCACCACCCAGGGTCCGGGTGGGCCCTGCTCCAGGGCCGCGACCAACCGATCGGCCAGGGTGGTATAGGGGGCCGTTTCGTGACTGAGCAGCAACACCAGGTCCCGGCCCCAGCCGGGGATCGGCAGGGCCAGGCACAGGCACAGCAGTGGCACCCACCAGGCTGGCCGGTCCCCTC
>JALWSQ010000180.1 GCA_026993645.1 Thiohalobacter sp. | reverse complement strand
GGATATCGGTACCGCCACGCTGGCGATCATGGCGCAGATCGACCACCGGTCCCGGGTTGCCGCCCAGCCAGTGCTCCAGGATGGTGGCAGTGTGCCAGCGGATCTGGTCGGCCGAGTGACGCAGGAAGTAGTCGTCGTTGAAACGCTGCCACAGGCGACGCACCGCCTCGCCGGAGTGGCCGCTGGAGGCGAGGTCTGCATAGGCGCCCTTGCGTACCTGGCGTATGTGCTCGCGCCGTTCCAGCGGGCGTTCCAGTCCCCGGCGCAGGGCCTTGGCCGTGTTGTGGTACAGCTCGCGCAGCAGGGCGTCGCGCCAGCTGTTCCACAGGGTGGGGTTGGTGGCCCGGATATCGGCGACGGTGAGCAGGTAGAGATAGTTGAGCCGGTCGAGGGTGACCACGTGGCGGGCGAACTCGTTGACCACCTCGGGATCGGAGATGTCCCGCCGCTGGGCAGTGGTGGACATGAGCAGGTGGTTGCGCACCAGCCAGGCCACCAAATGGCTGTCGAACTCCCCCAGCCCGTGGTGGCGGCAGAAGGCCTCGGCGTCGGCCGCGCCCAGCTGCGAATGGTCGCCACCGCGGCCCTTGGCGATGTCGTGGAACAGGCCGGCCAGGACCAGCAGTTCGAACTTGGGGATCTGCCGGGCGAGCCGGCTGCAGAAGGGCACCTCGTCGGCATGCTCGGGCACCGTGAAGCGGCGCAGGTTGCGGACCACGAACAGGCTGTGTTCGTCCACGGTATAGACATGGAACAGATCGAACTGCATCTGGCCGACGATGGCCCCGAAGGCGGGCAGGTAGGCCGCCAGGATCCCGTAGCGGTTCATGCGTCGCAGTTCGTGGGTGATGCCGCGCGGCTGGCGCAGGATCTCCATGAACAGGGAGCGGCAGCGCAGATCGTTGCGGAACCGGTCGTCGATCAGGTGGCGGTGGTCGCGTACGGCACGAATGGTGGCCGCGCGCACTCCCTGCAGCTCGGGATGCTGGGCCAGGAGCAGGAACAGCTCCAGCAATGCGAAGGGATAGCGGCGGAACAGGTCGGGTTCGCGGATCTCCAGGTAGCCACCACGATTCTGGAAGCGCCGGTTCAGCAGGATCGGGGGGGCAGGCGCCTCTCCGTGCACGATCAGCTCCCGGAACAGCTGCAACAGCATCTCGTTGAGCCGGTCCACCTCCATGACCGTGCGGTAATAGTCCTGCATGAAGGCCTCCACCTCGGCATGGGGGCCGGTGCCACCGCTGTAGCCCAGTTCCCGGGCCAGCGCCCGCTGGTATTCGAACAGCAGCCGGTCCTCGCGGCGGCCGGTGAGACTGTGCAGGGCGAAGCGGATGCGCCAGAGGAAGCTGCGGGCGCGGGCCAGGCTGTCGTACTCGGCCGCGGTGAGGAACCCCTTGTCCACCAGGTCGGCCAGCCGGGCGACGCCGAAGTGGCGCTTGGCCACCCAGCCGATGGTCTGGATATCGCGCAGGCCGCCGGGGCTCTCCTTGACATTGGGTTCGAGGCGGTAGCCGGTGTCCTGGTGCCGGTGGTGACGGCGTTCCTGTTCCTCGAGCTTGGCCTCGAAGAAGCGCGCCCCGGTCCAGAGGCGGGCGGGGCCGGTGGCCTCCTGCATGGCCCGGAACAGGGCCTGGTCACCGGCCAGGTGACGGGCTTCCATCAGGTTCGTGGCCACGGTGATGTCGGCCTCGGCCTGCTGGACGCAATCGGCCAGGGTGCGCACGCTGTGACCGACGTCGAGCCCCAGGTCCCACAGCAGGGTCAGAAAGCGCTCCACGGCCGTGGTGGTGCCGGCGGCGGTGTCGTCCGGCAGCAGGACCAGGATGTCCACGTCCGATGCCGGTGTCAGCTCACCCCGGCCATAGCCGCCCACCGCCACCAGGGCCAGCCGCCGCCCGGCGGTTTCGCCCAGCAGCCGCTCCCAGGCCGCCACCAGCAGCTGGTCCATGAGCCAGGCGCGGCCCCGCACCAGGTTGTCACTGTCCGCCCCGTGGCGGAAGCGTTCCTCGATCTCGCGGCTGCCGGCGGCGAGGGCGGCGCGCAGCACCGGCAGGGGGTCGTCGCCGGCCGCGGCCAGGTCCCGACGCAGTGCCTCGGGATCGCACAGGCGTTCCGCCGCGGGTGGAACGGGCAACCGGATCCAGGGAACGGCGCTGGCCATGGGAAGGGGGCCAGTCAGGGCAGGACGGGCATCTCGTCGAGGCATTCGTCCGCCATCAGGGTCAGGACCTCGAAGCCATCGGGGGTGACCAGGATGGTGTGTTCCCACTGGGCGGACAGGGAATGGTCCTTGGTCACCACGGTCCAGCCGTCACCGAGCAGGCGGGTGAAGCGTTTGCCGGCATTGACCATGGGCTCGATGGTGAAGGTCATGCCCGGTTCCAGCACCAGGCCGGTGCCGGGGGTGCCGTAGTGCAGCACCTGGGGTTCCTCGTGGAACTCGCGGCCGATGCCGTGGCCGCAGTACTCGCGCACCACCGAATAGTGGTGGGCCTCGACGTACTGCTGGATGGCGTGACCGATGTCGCCCAGGCGGATGCCGGGCCGGACCAGTTCGATGCCGGTGCGCATGGCATCGTAGCAGACGCGCACCAGGCGCTGGGCCTGGACCGAGGGTTTGCCGACCATGAACATGCGGCTGGTGTCGCCGTGGTAGCCGTCCTTGATGACGGTGATGTCCAGGTTGACGATGTCGCCGTTTTTCAGCCGGCGGTCGCCGGGGATGCCGTGGCAGACCTGGTGGTTGACCGAGGTGCAGATGGACTTGGGAAAGCCCCGGTAGTTGAGTGGTGCCGGGATCGCCTGCTGCACCTGGACGATGTGGTCGTGGCACAGCCGGTCGAGTTCGCCGGTGGTGACCCCGGGTCGGACGTGGGGCCGGATCATCTCCAGCACCTCTGCCGCCAGGCGGCCGGCGACACGCATTTTCTCTATCTCTTCCGGGGTCTTGATGGTGACGGCCATCCGCTGGGCTCGGTCCATGATCGCTTGCCTGTGGTCGGGGCGCCGCCAGGGCGCCGGTTTGTTGGGTCATGCAGTTTATGGTATAAATGCCCGCCTGTTAACCCGCTTATCCGGAAGGGCTTTCCGGTGAAGGCTGTGGACCGGCCCGTGCCGCTCGTCGGCGCGGGCCGGTTGCCATCCGGGGCGGGGCGGCAGACAAACCACACACACGCCGGCACATGGGGCCGGGTGCCCTCGCGGCCATGGCGGCCCGGGGTTGCCCCATGGGGCGTGTGGAGGCCCAACCCAAACATGAGGAGTCCAAGACCATGGCAGCAGTGACCATGCGCCAGATGCTGGAGGCGGGTGTGCATTTCGGGCACCAGACCCGCTTCTGGAATCCCAAGATGGCACCCTACATCTTCGGCGAGCGCAGCAAGATCCACATCATCAACCTCGAGAAGACCCTGCCCCTGTACCAGGAGGCCATGAACTACCTGGGCAGCCTGGCGGCCAAGGGGGGCACCATCCTGTTCGTCGGCACCAAGCGGGCGGCCCAGGAGGTGATCGAGGAACAGGCACGCCGCTGCGGCATGCCCTTCGTCAACCACCGCTGGCTCGGCGGCATGCTGACCAACTACCAGACGGTGCGCAAGTCCATCCGTCGCCTCAAGGAACTGGAGGCCATGGAGACCGACGGCAGCCTGGAGCGGTTGAGCAAGAAGGAAGGGCTCATGCTCAGCCGCGAGAAGGCCAAGCTGGAACGCAGCCTGGGCGGCATCAAGGACATGAACGGTCTGCCGGACGCCCTGTTCGTGATCGACGTCGGGCACGAGAAGATCGCCGTGCGCGAGGCCACCAAGCTCGGTATCCCGGTGGTCGCGGTGGTGGATACCAACAATTCGCCGGACGGGGTCGACTACCTGGTGCCGGGCAACGACGACGCCATCCTGGCGGTGAAGCTCTATGTCACCGGTGCCGCGGATGCCATCCTGGAGGCCAAGTCGGCGGCCAGCGTGCCGGCCGGGGCCGAGGACGAGTTCGTCGAGGTCGAGGAGGCGCCGGCGGCCGCCCCCTCCGGGGACTGAGCGTCCCCGTCCCGGCAGCGAATGGCCGGCCCCGGGAGGGGTCGGTGCGGAAAGCAGAGTACGTGAGGTTGCACAGACAATGGCGATTACAGCAGCACAGGTGAAGGAACTCCGGCAACGCACGGGGTCCGGCATGATGGAATGCAAGAAGGCCCTGGTGGAGGCCGATGGCGACATGGAGGCCGCGGTGGAGATCCTCCGCAAGTCGGGCCTGGCCAAGGCGGACAAGAAGGCGGGGCGGACCGCCAGTGACGGTCTCATCGTCATGGAGGTCGCGCCGGACGGCCGCAGTGCGGCCCTGGTGGAGGTCAACAGCGAGACCGACTTCGTCGCCAAGAAGGAGGAATTCCAGGCCTTCGCGCGCAAGGTGGCGCAGCGGGTACTGGCCAGCGCCCCGGCCGACCTGGAGGCGTTGATGGCCCTGCCCCTGGAAGAGGGCGGCAGCGAGACGGTGGACGAGGCCCGCAAGGCCCTGATCGCGGTCCTGGGCGAGAACATCCAGGTGCGCCGCTTCGAGCGCGTGGTGGCGGGGGAAGGGGCCCGGTTGGGCGCCTATCTCCACGGCAAGCGCATCGGCGTGCTGGTGGAGCTGCAGGGGGGTGACGAAGCCCTGGCCCGGGACGTCGCCATGCACGTCGCGGCCAGCCGGCCGCTGGCGGTGGCCGAGGCCGACATGCCCGCCGAGGTGCTGAACAAGGAGCGGGAGATCATTCGCGCCCAGGCCGAGGGCAGTGGCAAGCCGGAGAACATCGTCGAGAAGATGGTCGAGGGCCGCATGCGCAAGTTCTTGGCCGAGACCACCCTGGTGGGTCAGCCCTTCGTCAAGGACCCGGATCAGTCGGTGGGCAAGCTGCTCGACGGTGCCGGGGCCTCGGTCACCCGTTTCTGGCGCCTGGAACTGGGCGAGGGCGTGGAGAAGAAGGCGGAGAACTTCGCCGAAGAGGTCATGGCCCAGGTCCGCGGCGACTGAGCCCGGCCCCTCTGGGAGAGGTGCCCGGAACGGCCCGCCGGCCGGCGCCGGGGCCAGACCTCAGGCGTTAGTTTCGGATTTGTTTGTAATACAAGGAAGAAGAAAGGAAAATGACGGGTTCCGCTCTCCGCTATCGACGGGTGCTCCTCAAGCTCAGCGGGGAGGCGCTGATGGGCGCGGCGGGGTTCGGCGTCGACCCCGGGCGCTTGGACCGCTTCGCCGGCGAGCTGGCCCAGGTGGCTGCGGCCGGGGTCGGACTGGGGCTGGTCGTCGGCGGCGGCAACTTCCTGCGCGGGGCCACCCTGGCCGGCTCCGGTGTCGACCGGGTGACCGGGGACCAGATGGGCATGCTGGCGACGGTCATGAACGGGCTGGCCATGCGGGATGCGCTGCGGCGCCGGGGTTGCGCGGCACGGCTGTATTCCGCCTTCGGCATCGAGTCGGTGTGTGAGCGCTATACCCGGGATCAAGCGGTGGCGGCGCTGGAGAGCGGAGCCGTGGCCCTGTTCGCCGGAGGTACCGGCAACCCCTTCTTCACCACCGACTCGGCAGCCAGCCTGCGCGCGGTCGAGATCGGGGCCGAGATCCTGTTCAAGGCCACCAAGGTGGATGGCATCTATACTGCAGACCCGCTGACGGACCCGTCGGCGACCCGTTTCGACCACCTCACCTACGACGAAGCGGTGCGCCGGGACCTGAAGGTGATGGATCTCACAGCCATCCTGCTGTGCCGTGACCATGGCCTGCCGCTGCGGGTGTTCGATGCCTTCGCCGGCGGCAACCTGATGCGGGCGGTGCGTGGCGAGGACGTGGGGACGCTGGTGGACACGGGAGAAGGGGCATGATCGACGAAATCATCCAGGATGCCGAGGCGCGCATGGGCAAGAGCGTGGAGTCGCTGCGTCAGGAGCTGACCAAGATCCGCACCGGCCGCGCCCACCCCAGCCTGCTGGACCATGTCACGGTGGAGTACTACGGTTCCGAGGTGCCGCTCAGGCAGGTGGCCAACATCACCATCGAGGATGCGCGTACCCTGGTGGTCACCCCCTGGGAGAAGACCATGGTGGGGCCCATCGAGAAGGCCATCATGGCCTCCGACCTCGGGCTCAACCCGGCCACCGCCGGGACCGTGATGCGCATCCCCATGCCACCCCTGACCGAGGAGCGGCGCCGTGACCTGATACGGGTGGTGAAGCACGAGGCGGAGAAGGCACGGGTGGCGGTGCGCAACATCCGCCGCGACGCCAACAACGACTTCAAGGAACTGGTCAAGGAGAAGGAGATCTCGGAGGACGAGGAGCGGCGGGCGCAGGATGCCATCCAGCGCCTCACCGACCGCTACGTCGGCGAGATCGAGAAGGTTCTGGCGGAGAAGGAAAAGGACCTGATGGCGATCTGAACGCCGCCGGGATCACCGGGCGGACGGGCGGCCGGCAGCGGCCCATGCCGCGGCCGGCAGAGGAGGGGAAGACAGGACCATGGCCGAGATCAGTAGCATCGTGCCGCCCGGTTGCGGCCCCGTGCCCCGGCACATCGCCGTGATCATGGATGGCAACGGCCGCTGGGCCCGGCGCCGCGGGCTGCCGCGGCCGGCCGGACACCGGGCCGGCGTGAAGGTGGTGCGCCGCATCGTGGAGGCGGTGGACCAGCGTGGCGTGGCCGCCCTGACCCTGTTCGCCTTCAGCAGCGAGAACTGGCGCCGGCCCCGGACCGAGGTCAACCTGCTGATCGAACTGTTCATCAACACCCTGCAGCAGGAGGTCGACCGCCTGCACCGCAACCGGGTGCGGATCCGTTTCATCGGTGACCCGACGCCCTTCGGCCGGCGGTTGCGGCGCCTGATGCAGGATGCCGAGACCCTGACCCAGGCCAACGAGGGCCTGCGCCTGAACATCGCCGTCAACTACGGTGGGCGCTGGGACATGCTCCAGGCCGCGCGCCGGCTGGCCGCCTGCGTGGCGGCGGGGGAACTGAAGCCGGAGGCCATCGACGAACGGACCCTCGCCGGGGCGCTGTCGCTGGGGGATCTGCCGGAACCGGACCTGTTCATCCGTACCGGTGGGGAGCAGCGCATCAGCAACTTCCTGTTGTGGCAACTCGCCTACACCGAACTCTATTTCACGGAGGTGCTCTGGCCCGATTTCGACGAGCATTGTCTCGACGAGGCCCTGGCCTGGTTCGCCGGTCGCCAGCGGCGGTTCGGCCAGACCGGGGAACAGGTGGAGCGGATCAAGGGTGCTTAGAAGCCGGTTCCTTGCGGCGCTGGTCCTGGTTCCGCCGGTTGTCTGGATCCTGGCCTGGGCGCCGCCACCGGTGTTCGCCCTGTTCTGCGCCCTGGTGCTGCTGGGCGGTGCCTGGGAGTGGGGCCGGCTGGTACCGCTGCGGGGGCCGGCCGGCCGCGGTTTCCTGGTGCTCCTGCTGGCGCTGGGCCTGGGGCTGCTGTGGCGCTTCCCCCCGCCGGCCGGCTGGCGCCTGCCCCTGGGCCTGGCCGCCGCCCTGAGCTGGGGCCTGGTCCTGCTGTGGGAGGGCCGGCCGGAGGCCGGACGGGGCTGGTCCTGGCTCAAATTCGGGCTCGGGCTCTGGTTGCCCCTGCTGGCCTGGTGGTCGCTGGTGACCCTGCGTGCCGGCACCGACGGCCCCTGGCGGGTGACCATCCTGTTCCTGCTGGTCTGGGTGGCGGACAGCGGGGCCTATTTCTCCGGTCGCCTGTTCGGCCGCCGCCGGCTGGCCCCGCGCATCAGCCCGGGCAAGACCTGGGAGGGGGTGCTGGGCGAGTTGTTGCTGGCCGCCCTGGCCGCGCTGCTGCTGGCGGCACCGGCCGGCCTGGGGACACACCCGGCCGCGTTCGTGGTCCTGGTGCTGGTCAGCATCGGCTGGTCCATCGTCGGTGACCTGTTCATCAGCCTGCTCAAGCGGCAGCAGGGACTGAAGGATACCGGGCGGCTGATTCCGGGCCATGGCGGGATCCTGGACCGTATCGACAGCCTGCTGGCGGCGGCGCCCTGGTTCCTGCTGGGGCTGCACTGGGTGGACCGCTGATGTCCAGGGCGCAGCCAGGGCAGGCGCCGTTGCGGCTGGCGGTGCTGGGCGCCACCGGTTCCATCGGGCTCAACACCCTGGACGTGGTGGCCCGACATCCGCGGCGGTACCAGGTGGTGGCCCTCACCGCCCACCGCCAGGACGAGCGCCTGTTCGCGCTGTGTCAGCGCCATCGTCCGCGCCTGGCGGTGATGGCCGATGCCGGGGCCGCCGCCCGGTTGACGGCGCGGCTGCGCGCGGCCGGGCTGGCCACCGAGGTGGCCGCCGGGCCGGAGGCCCTGGTGGCCGCGGCCAGCCGGGACGATGTGGATGCGGTGATGGCAGGCATCGTCGGGGCCGCGGGGTTGCCCGCCACCCTGGCCGCGGCGCGCCACGGCAAGCGCATCATGCTGGCCAACAAGGAGGCCCTGGTGGTGGCCGGGCGGCTGTTCATGGCGACAGTGGAGGCGGGCGGGGCGGAACTGCTGCCGGTGGACAGCGAACACAGCGCCCTGTTCCAATGCATGCCGCCGGGCTACCGGACCGGCCGGCGGCCGGAGGGGGTGCGCCGCCTCTGGCTCACCGCCTCGGGCGGGCCCTTCCGGACCTGGCCACGGGAACGGCTGCAGGGGGTGACGCCGGAGCAGGCCTGTGCCCACCCCAACTGGTCCATGGGGCGCAAGATCTCGGTGGATTCCGCCACCCTGATGAACAAGGGCCTGGAACTGATCGAGGCCTGCTGGCTGTTCGGAGTGACGCCGGACGAGGTGGAGGTCGTGGTGCATCCGCAGAGCATCATCCATTCCATGGTCGACTACCTGGACGGCTCGGTGCTGGCCCAGATGGGCCGGCCGGACATGCGCACGCCCATCTCGCTGGCCCTGGGCTGGCCCCGGCGCCAGCCCTCCGGGGTCGAACCGCTGGACCTCTATGCGCTCCATGGTCTGGATTTCGAACCACCCGATGTGGAGCGGTTCCCGGCCCTGCGGCTGGCACGCGAGGCCTGGGCAGCGGGCGGGACCGCGACCGTGGTGCTCAACGCTGCCAACGAGGTGGCCGTGGAGGCCTTCCTCGACGGGCGGCTGGCCTTCACCGACATCCCGCGGCTGATCGAGGCGGCGCTGGAGACCTGCCCCGCGGGGCCGGCACAGGATCTCGACGGGCTGCTGGCGGTGGATGCCGAGGCTCGGGCCCGGGTACGGGACCACCTGGGCCAAGGCGGACGGAGGCACGGACCTTGAGCAGCGTGCTGATCTCCATCGGCGCCTTCGTCGTCGCCCTCGGCATCCTGGTCATGGTGCACGAGTTCGGGCACTTCTGGGTGGCCCGCCGGCTGGGAATCCGGGTGTTGCGCTTCTCGGTCGGCTTCGGCCGCCCCATCTGGCGCTGGCAGAAGGGTCCGTCGGATACCGAGTTCGTGGTGGCGGCGATCCCCCTGGGCGGCTACGTGCGCATGCTGGACGAACGCGAGGGCGAGGTGGCTCCGGAACAGCGCCACCTGGCCTTCAACCGGCAGCCGCTGCCACGCCGGATGGCGGTGGTGGTGGCGGGTCCGTTGTTCAACTTCCTGTTCGCCCTGCTCGCCTATTGGCTCATGTACGTGGGGGGGGTGCCGGGTATCCGGCCCATCGTGGGTACGGTGATGCCGGATTCGCCGGCCGCCGTGGCCGGCATCGCGCCCCGCGATGAGCTGGTGGCGGTGGACGGCGAGCCGGTGTGGACCTGGGACGGGGCCCTGCTGGAACTGCTGCAGGGGGTGCTGGACCACCGCCGGGTGACCCTGATCCTGCGCCGGGAGGACGGCACCCAGGTGACCCGGGTGCTGGACCTGGCGGGCCGTTCCGACCTGCTCGACCGCAGCAACCTGCTGCAGGCCCTGGGCATGCAGCCCTGGCGGCCGCGGCTGGCGCCGGTCATCGACCGGGTGGTGGCGGGTGGGGCCGCGGCCCGGGCGGGACTGCAGCCGGGCGACCGCATCCTGCAGGCGGACGGCCATGCCATCGCGGACTGGTCTGCCTGGGTGGACTATGTCCGGGCCCGCCCGCAACAGCCGATCCGGGTTCGGGTCCGGCGTGGCGGTACCGAGGTCCGCCTGACCCTGGTGCCGGACCGGGTGGAACTGGACGACGACATCATCGGTCGCATCGGGGCCTACGTCCGTGTACCCCCCGACCTGGGTGCGGACCTGCGCACCGAGGTGCGTTACGGGCCGCTGGCGGCGGTGGGCGCCAGCCTGCGCAAGACCTGGGAGATGAGTGCGCTGACCCTGCGCACCCTGTGGAAGATGCTCATCGGCGAGGCCTCGGTGCAGAATATCAGCGGCCCGCTGAGCATCGCGCAATACGCCGGCCGCACGGCGGCGGTGGGGCTGACCACCTTCCTCGGCTTTCTGGGCCTGATCAGCATCAGCCTGGGGGTGCTCAACCTGTTGCCCATCCCGGTGCTGGACGGCGGTCATCTGCTGTACTACCTGATCGAGCTGGTGTCGGGCCGGCCGCTGTCGGAGCGGGCCGAGATGTTCGGCCAGCGGGTCGGCCTGGCCATCATCTTCGCCCTGATGGCGCTGGCATTGTTCAACGACTTCAGCCGGCTGCTCGGTTGAACCATGGACCCCAACGGTCATGCCCCTGATCGGGGGGCAGCGGGAACGAGGGATATGAAACGTCTGCTTGCCCTGTTTTTCCTGGCGCTGGCCCTGCACGGGCTGCCCGCCTTCGCCTTCACCCCCTTCGTGGTCAAGGACATCCGGGTCGAGGGCCTGGAACGCATCGCGGCCGGGACCGCATTCAATTACCTGCCGGTCAAGATCGGGGAGCGGCTCGACGCGGAGGGTGCCCGGGCCGCCATCCGCGCCCTGTTCCGCAGCGGTTTCTTCAAGGACGTGCGGCTGGAGCGCGACGGCGACGTGCTGGTGGTGGTGGTGCGGGAGCGGCCGACCATCTCCAGCATCAAGATCAGCGGCAACAAGGAGATCGAGACCGATCCCCTGCTGGACAGCCTCAAGCAGATCGGCCTGGCCCAGGGCCGGGTCTTCAACCGTTCGCTGCTGGACAAGGTGACGCAGGAATTGCGGCGCCAGTATTTCAGCCGCGGCCGCTACGGGGTCCGTATCGACACCCTGGTGACGCCGCTGGAACGCAATCGCGTCGCCATCTCCATCAAGGTGGCGGAGGGCCGTGTCAGCCGCATCCGCCGCATCCGCATCGTCGGCAACCAGGTGTTCAGCGACAAGCAGTTGCTGAAGCAGTTCCAGTTGAGTGAACCGACCCTGTTCTCCTTCTATACCGGGACGGACCAGTATTCCAAGCAGAAGCTGGCCGGTGATCTCGAGACCCTCAAGGCCTGGTACCTGGACCGGGGCTATATCGATTTCCGGATCCTGTCGACCCAGGTGTCCATCACCCCCGACAAGAAGGACATCTACATCACCATCGCCATTCACGAGGGCAAACAGTTCCGTATCGAGAAGGTTCAGCTGGCGGGCAATCTGGTGGTGGCGCCGAAGGCGCTGTTTCCGCTGGTGGACGTCAACGCCGGCGAGATCTTCTCGCGCAAGCGCGTGACCCACACGGTGGAGGCCATCACCGGGAAGCTCGGTGACCACGGCTATGCCTTCGCCAATGTCAATGCCATTCCCGATGTCGATGAGAAGCGGCAGCGGGTGGTACTGACCTTCTTCATCGACCCCGGCAAGCGGGTCTACGTGCGTCGCATCAACATGGTCGGCAACACCCGTACCCGGGACGAGGTGCTGCGCCGCGAGATGCGCCAGATGGAAGGCGGCTGGTTCTCGGCCGCGGCGGTGAAGCGGTCCAAGACCCGGCTCGACCGCCTGGGCTATTTCAAGGAGGTCAACGTGGAGACGCCACCGGTGCCGGGCACCACGGACCAGGTGGACGTCAACTACAGTGTCACCGAGCAGCCTTCCGGCAACCTGCTGGTGGGGCTGGGCTATTCGCAGACGGCGGGCATCCTGTTCAATGCCGACATCAGCCAGGACAACTTCCTTGGTTCCGGCAATCGTGTCAGCCTGTCGTTCAACAACAGTTCGGTCAACACCGTCTACAGCTTCTCCTATCTCAATCCCTACTACACCATCGACGGTATCAGCCGTGGCTTCGGTGCCTACTTCCGTCAGACCGATGCCGCGGCCGCCAACCTGGCCGACTACAACACCGACACCTATGGAGGCAATCTCAGCTACGGGGTGCCCATCAACGAGTTCGACAAGGTCGACCTGAACCTGCAGTTCCAGAACCTGCAGCTCAAGCCCACCCTGTTCTCTCCCACCCAGGTCACGGATTTCGTCACGGCCCAGGGGGATCGCTTCAACACCTTCCTGGTGACGGCGGGCTGGTCCCATGACACGCGCAACCGCCGCATCTTCCCCGACCGCGGCATGTTGCACCGGCTGTCCCTGGAGGCGGCGGTGCCGGGGTCGGACCTGGAATACTACAAGGTCAATTACCGTGGCCAGGTGTTCGTTCCCCTCACCCGGCTGCTGACGTTCGAACTCAGTGGCCGCATCGGGATCGGGGACGGTTATGGCAATTTCGACCAGCTGCCGTTCTTCGAGAACTTCTTTGCCGGTGGCGTCCAGTCGGTGCGCGGTTTCCAGGACAATACCCTGGGGCCGCGGGATTCCCGTGGCCAGCCCCTGGGCGGGGCGTTCAAGCTGGTGGGGCGCGCGGAGGTCATCTTCCCGCCGCCGTTCTTCACCCGCAGTCACTCCTTCCGGCTCAGCACCTTCGTCGATGCCGGCAACGTCTTTGCGGACACCAACAGCTTCAAGGTGTCGGAACTGCGTTACTCGGTGGGCCTCGGTGCCACCTGGCTGTCGCCCCTGGGGGCTTTGACATTCAGCCTGGCCAAGCCCCTGAACGACAAGCCGGGTGACAGTGTACAGTTGTTCCAGTTCACCATCGGCACCAATTTCTGAGTTTGTTATGATGAATGCCATCATCTGATCGGGAGAACACGAGCGTGAAACGACTGACGATATCGACGGCATGGGTGCTGGCCGGCCTGCTGTTCGCCACCGGCGCCGCCTGGGCGGCCGGGGTCAAGGTGGGATTCGTGGACACCAACAAGCTGATGGAGAAGGCGCCCCAGGCCAAACAGGCGATCAAGAAGCTGGAGAAGGAATTCTCACCGCGGGAGAAGGAGCTGGTCGCCCTGCAGCGGGAGATCAAGAAGCTGGAGGATCGGCTCGACCGCGAAGGCGTGACCATGAGCGAGTCGGCCCACAGCAAGCTGGAACGCAAGATCCTCAAGAAGAAGCGCGAACTCAAGCGTTCCCGGGACGAGTTCCGCGAAGACCTCAACATCCGCCGCAACGAGGAGCTGTCCAAGCTGCAGCGCGAGCTGTTCAAGGCGGTGGTGACGCACGCCAAGGCGGAACACTACGACCTGGTTCTGAGCGAGGGCGTGGTCTATGCCAGCCCCCGCGTCGACATCACGGACGCCGTGCTCAAGCAGCTGCAGAAGAAATCCGCCGGCGGCAGCCGGTAGCGGCCACCCGGGTTTCGTGGGCTACCGCCTGGAACAACTGGCCGCAGCCTGCGGCGCCGAACTGGCCGGCGACCCGGCCCTGGAGATCGACGGCGTCTGTACGCTGCAACGCGGGCGAACCGGGGCCATCGCCTTTCTGGCCAACCCCCGCTACCGGCGCTACCTGGCGGCTACCAGGGCCAGCGCGGTGATCCTGCGGCCCGAGGACCGGGCGGCCTGTCCGGTGGCGGCCCTGGTGACACCGGATCCCTACCTGGCCTATGCCCGCGTGGCCCGCCTGCTGGTACCACCGGCACCGGTGGTCCCGGGCATCCATCCCAGTGCGGTGATCGGCCCGGACTGCGAGCTGCCCGACTCGGTCAGTATCGGTCCCCATGCGGTGCTGGAGGCCGGGGTCCGGCTGGGGGCCGGGGTCCAGATCGGTCCCGGTTGCCAACTGGGCGTCGGGGTGGAGGTGGGCGAGGGCAGCCGGCTGCTGGCGCGGGTGACCCTGTGCCAGGGGGTGCGGGTCGGCCGCCGGGCGTTGATCCATCCCGGGGTGGTGGTGGGCAGCGATGGGTTCGGGCTGGCCAACGATCAGGGGCACTGGCTCAAGGTGCCGCAGCTGGGCGGGGTACGCATCGGTGACGACGTGGAGATCGGCGCCAACACCACCATCGACCGCGGGGCGCTGGAGGACACCGTGATCGAGGACGGGGTCAAGTTGGACAACCAGATCCAGGTGGCACACAACGTTCACATCGGTGCTCATACCGCCATTGCCGGTTGTGTCGGCATCTCCGGCAGTGCCCGTATCGGGCGTCACTGCATGATCGGCGGCGGGGTTGGGATCGTCGGCCACCTGGAGATCGCCGACGGCGTGGTGGTGACCGGCATGTCCATGGTGACCCACTCCATCACCCGGCCCGGGGTCTATTCCTCGGGCCTGCCGGCCATTCCCAACGAGCGCTGGAACCGGGTGGCCGTGAGGCTGCGGCAACTGGACGACCTGGCCCGGCGCCTGCTGCGGCTCGAGCGGCGGCTCGGCGGTGCGGCCAGGGACGAAGCATCATTGGGAAACACAGGATCCGGGGAACATCATCATGAGTGACGAATTGCTGGACATCAACGGCATCATGCAGCACCTGCCGCACCGTTACCCCTTTCTGCTCATCGACCGGGTGACGGAATACGTGGCGGGCGAGCGCCTGGCCGGGTACAAGAACGTGACCTTCAACGAGCCGTTCTTTCTCGGTCACTTTCCGCAGCGGCCGGTGATGCCCGGCGTGCTGATCCTGGAGGCGCTGGCACAGGCCACCGGGCTGCTGGCCTTCCGTACCGTGGAACGCCAGCCGGAACGCAGTTCGCTGTACTACCTGGTGGGCATCGACAAGGCGCGCTTCAAGCGCCCGGTCGAGCCCGGTGACCGGCTCGACCTGCGGGTGCAGCTCAAACAGGCGCGGCGCGGCATCTGGGTGTTCGAATGCGTCGCCTCGGTGGAGGGCAAGGTGGCCGCCACCGCCGACATCATGTGCACCGAACGGGAAATCGAACGGTGATCTCGCCCCAGGCGGTGATCGACCCCGGCGCACGGATCGCACCCGGGGTGGAGATCGGCCCGTTCAGCGTCATCGGCCCCGATGTTCGCATCGGCGCCGGCTGTCGCATCGGTCCCCACGTGGTGATCCGGGGGCCGACCACCCTCGGCCGTGACAACCGCGTGTTCCAGTTCGCCTCCCTGGGCGAGGATCCCCAGGACAAGAAGTATGGCGGTGAGGCCACCGAGCTGGTCATCGGCGACGGCAACACCATCCGCGAGTTCGTCACCATCAACCGCGGTACGGTACAGGACGCCGGCGCCACCCGCCTGGGCGACGACAACTGGATCATGGCCTACGTGCACATCGCCCACGACTGCCAGGTGGGCAGCCACACCATCTTCGCCAACGGCGCCTCCCTGGC
>JALWSQ010000179.1 GCA_026993645.1 Thiohalobacter sp. | reverse complement strand
GTAGGTTGGGCAAAGTCACGTAGGTTGGGCAAAGCGAGCGCAGCGAGCGTGCCCAACATGCAGCCGCCAGTGGTATCGTGGCAACCGCGGGTCGGGCAAAGCCGCGTAGGTTGGGCAAAGCGAGCGCAGCGAGTGTGCCCAACATGCAGCCGCCAGTGGTATCGTGGCAACCGCGGGTCGGGCAAAGCCGCGTAGGTTGGGCAAAGCGAGCGCAGCGAGCGTGCCCAACAATGGCGTCGGCACCACCACCCACGGTGGCGGCACCCCATGATGCGCACGGCGCTACGCGCCTTTGCGCATCCTACGGGGATACAGGGCACCGCACCCGGCATATTCGCGACAACCGTGGCGACCGTGGCGACCGTGGCAACCGTGGCAACCGTGGCTACCGTAGGTTGGGCAAAGCGAGCGCAGCGAGCGTGCCCAACAACAACGGCGCACCACCACCCGCGATGGCGGCACCCCATGATGCGCACGGCGCTACGCGCCTTTGCGCATCCTACGGGCCTTTGCGCATCCTACACGCCTTTGCGCATCCTACGGGCCTTTGCGCATCCTACGGGGGTGCGCGGGAACTCAGCGCAGCTCGTATTTCTTGATGAGGTCGTACAGCGTCGGGCGACTGATACCGAGCAGCTCCGCCGCCTTGGAGATCTTGCCACCGGTATGCCCCAGGGCACGGAGGATGGCATCCCGCTCCGCCTGCTCCCGGATCTCGCGCAGATCGAAGGTCTGCACCCCCGGATCCTGCCCCGCGCCCAGCTCCAGGTCATCCGCCGTCACCTGGCGGCTGTCGGCCATGATCACCGCCCGCTTGACCCGGTTCTCCAGCTCACGCACGTTGCCCGGCCAGGGGTAATTCTCCAGCGCCTGCAACGCCCCCTTGGTGAACCGCTGCACCTGGTTGCCGTATTCGCGGCTGAACCGCTCCAGGAAGGCCCGCGCCAGCAGCAGCACGTCCCCGCTGCGGGCCCGTAGCGGCGGAATACGCACCACGATCTCGCTGATGCGATAGTACAGGTCCTCGCGGAAGTCCCCCTTGCGGATCAGCTCGCTCAGGTCCCGGTGGGTGGCGCACACCACCCGCACGTCCACCGGGATCTCCTTGCGCCCGCCCACGCGCTCGATCACCCGCTCCTGCAGGAAACGCAGCAGCTTGGCCTGCAACGGCATGGGCAGGTCGCCCACCTCGTCCAGGAACAGGGTGCCCCCGTTGGCCGTTTCGATCTTGCCCAGGGTCTGCTTCACCGCCCCGGTGAAGGCCCCCTTCTCGTAGCCGAACAGCTCGCTCTCCAGCAGGTTCTCCGGGATGGCGGCGCAGTTGATGGCGACGAAGGGCCCCTCGCTGCGCCGGCTCAGCCCGTGCAGCGAGCGCGCCAGCAGTTCCTTGCCGGTGCCGCTCTCGCCCAGCACCAGCACGGTGACGTCCGAGGGCGCCACCTTCTCGATGGTGCGGCAGACCTCCAGCATCTGCGGGCTGCTGGAGATCACCCCCTCCAGCGGCGACTGGGCGCCGCTGTTGCTCAGGCGGCGGTTCTCCGACTCCAGCTCGTGCAGGCGGAAGGCCCGGTTGACGATGAACCCCAGCAGGTCGGAATCGATGGGCTTGTAGAAGAAATCGTAGGCCCCCAGCGCCACCGCCTTGAGCGCGTTGTCCCGCTCGTTGTTGCCGGTGACCACGATGATCTTGGTGTGGGGGTATTCCGCCAGCACCTCCTCCAGCGCCTGGAACCCCTCGCTGGTCCCGCTCGGGTCCGGCGGCAGGCCCAGGTCGAGGGTCATCACCGGGTAGGGGTGGCTGGCCAGCTCGGCCAGGGCACTGGGCCGGTCACTGGCGATGACGACTTCGTATCCTTCGAAACACCACTTGAGCTGGGCCTGGAGACCGGGATCGTCTTCAACGACCAGCAATTTCCTTGTAGTTTCTGTCATCCGCGCTTCCACTGGTGTCGGGTACGGTGCCTAACTCTACCGAATTTCCCGACGCGCCGCTAATCGGCAGGCGCAGGCGGAAGGTCGTGCCCTCCCCCACCCGGCTGACCACCTCCACGTCCCCGCCGATGCTGCGCACGAACTCCCGGGTCTCGTACACCCCGATACCCATGCCCTTGCTGCCCTTGGTGGTGTCGAAGGGCCGGAACAGGCGCTCGCGGATGAAGGCCTCGTCCATGCCGGAACCGGTGTCCTGCACCTCGATCACGGCGTCGGCGCCGGCCTTGAACACCCGCAGGTGGATGCGGCCGTCGTCCGGGGTGGCATCCTGGGCGTTGCGCACCACGTGGCCCACCACCGCCGCCAGCCGCTCGCGGTTGGCCTGTACCTGCAACCCCCGCGCCTGCAGGTCCACCTCCGGCACCGGCCGCCCGGCGGCCATGGTGCGGGCCACGTCCTCCACCAGCGCATCCAGCACCACGGTCTCGGCATCCCCGGCCACCCCGTGCCCGCGCAGGTGCGCCAGCAGGCCGTTCATCTTGGTGACGCAGTTGTCCACGGTGCGGATGGCATCCTCCATGAAGGCCGGGTTCTGCATGTGGCGGCCGGCATTGCTCACCACCAGGGAGAGCTGCGAGATCAGGTTCTTGAGGTCGTGGATGACATAGGTGGACATGCGGCTGCAGGCCTCGAACTGGCGCGCCTCGCCCAGGGCGCGCGCCACCTCCAGCTGGGCCAGGTGGCTGGCCGCCTGGCGCCCGGCGGTCTTGAGCAGGTCGCAGTCCTCCCAGTTGAAATGGCTGTGCGCCGGCGCCCGCTCCAGCACGATGAAGCCGAGCAGGTTGTCGTGGAAGATGAGCGGCACGATGAGCCAGGCCCGCGGCATGGCCGCCGCCCAGTCCGGCAACGCCATGTCGCCGTAGAGGCCGGGGTTCTCCTCGTATTCGTCCAGGTTGACCACCCATTCCTGCTCCGCGAGCAGCTTCACCAGCTCGCTGTCCACCGGCTCGCGCACCCCCTCCGGCAGCGTGGCGTGCCAGGACTCCACCGGCTGGTAGTGGCCGCGGTCGCGGCGCATCCAGAGCACCCCGCCGGGGCTGTCGATGATCTCGGCGATGGCCTGGACGATGCGCCGGCGCAGCTCGTCACCCGGCTCGCCCGAGGAGAGGGTACGGATCAGCCGCAGCCATTCGTCGCGGTAGTCGTACTTGTAATGGAAGAAGTGCTTGTTGATGAACACCCGCAGGCTGGCCCGCAGGTTGGTGGAAAAGAGCAGCAGGCCCAGCAGCAACAGGGCGCCGAAGATGAAGATCACCTCCGCCACCGCGCCCCAGCTGCCGCCGTACTCGCGCACGTAGTAGCCGCCCACCCCCATGGTGAGCAGGTAGAGGCCAGTGGCCAGCAGGGTGGCGGTGTGGAACACCACCCGGCGGGAGACGAAGATGTCCGGGGCGGTGCGGTTGTCGCGGGCGATGGCGTAGGCGATCACCGGCACGGTGAGGGCGTTCACCGCTCCGCGCGCCTGCCACAGGGTGTAGTTCACCTCCTGGAACAGCAGGCCGTGGGCATAGAGGGCGAAGTCGAAGGCGAAGATGCCGCCCAGGCCGAAGCAGAGAAACTTGACGTAGCGGTAGGCGTCGCGGCGGGTGTTGCGCAGCAGCTGCTCCACCAGCACCAGGCCGATGACGCTGGTCACCAGGTAGGCGGCGATGGTCCAGTCCACCCCCACCAGGCCCACCACCGGCCGGCCCAGGAAGGCGCGGTAGAGGGTGAGCGCGGCCACCAGCAGGGCGCCGGCCGCGGTCATGGCGGCCATGGTCTCGAAGTAGCGGTTGCGTTCGCTGGCCTGGCCGTAGGCGCCGCTCAGCAGGTGCACCAGCAGCAGGATCCAGGTGTAGTCGCGCAGCACCTCCAGCAGCTGTGCCCAGAGGCCCAGGGCGGGCCAGACGCCGGACGCGGCCGCGGCGCCCATCCACAGGGCGCTGGCCGCCGCCGCGAAGAACAGCAGGCGTTTGCGCTGGCGGCCCCATTGCCCGGTGAGCAGCACCAGGGCCAGCAGAGTGAACAAGACGGCGCCGGCCGCGTGGCCGATCACGCCCAGATCCCACATGGGCCTCACCTCGAGCTTCGTTGGCAGGGAGAACCCTCATTCCCGCGTTGGGCGATGGGGGTTTGCCCAAACCGCGGGGTGGGGTCACCCCCATGTTGGGCACGCT
>JALWSQ010000178.1 GCA_026993645.1 Thiohalobacter sp. | reverse complement strand
CTCGGCCCGACAAGGGGTTAGCCTATGCACGGGCATGGCGCGGCCAAGCCGACTAGCGGTGTTGATTTTCCGACAGAAGACAACGAAAAATGACCCAAATTCCCTAGGGGTAGCCAATTGGTGACAAGTTCAGTAGATTAACTGACTGTCGGCCGGGCGAACGCCGCGGAAGCGACAGCGAAAAAGCAGGCAATAAAGACGGTAGAAACCGTCAGGAGTGAGGACAGGAAGGATGGCTACAGGTACTGTCAAGTGGTTCAGCAACGCCAAGGGCTATGGTTTCATCGAGCCCGACAGCGGCGGAGAAGACGTGTTCGCGCATTTCTCGGCCATCGAGGCCGAGGGTTACCGGACGTTGAAGGAAGGCCAGAAGGTCGAATTCGAGGTCAATCAGGGCCCCAAGGGCCTACAGGCTTCGCGCATTCGCGCTGCGGATTCCGACTAGGCCCGAATCATACCCCGGCCGTGGCGACGGCCGCGCCCGGCGCATCCACGCCGGCGGTTGCATCACCCCCTGCCCGCGGGTGAGGGGATCCTGTGCCGCCTGCCAGCGGCTCAACCCATGTGCCGAATCACGGCGGCGCCGTAGTCCGAGGTGGACAGGGCGGTCACGCCGTCGAAGGCACGGGCCAGGTCGAAGGTGACCTCCCGGGCCTGTATGGCACCGTTGACCCCCTGCAGCACCCGGTCGGCCGCCTCTTGCCAACCGAGGTGGCGCAGCATCATCTCGGCCGAGAGGATGATCGAGCTGGGATTGGCCAGGTTCTTGCCCGCGACGTCGGGTGCCGTCCCGTGCGTGGCCTCGAACAGGGCGACCTCGTCGGACAGGTTGGCACCCGGTGAGATGCCGATGCCCCCCACCTGTGCCGCCAGGGCATCCGAGATGTAGTCCCCATTGAGGTTAAGGGTCGCGATCACGCTGTATTCCTCCGGCTGCAGCAGGATCTGCTGCAGGAAGGCGTCGGCGATGACATCCTTCACGACGATCTCCCGCCCGGTACGGGGATTGGTGAAGGCCAGCCAGGGACCACCATCCTTCTCGGTGGCCCCGAACGCCTCCCGCGCCACCTCGTAACCCCATTGCTTGAAGGCCCCCTCGGTGAACTTCATGATGTTGCCCTTGTGCACCAGGGTCACCGAGGGCCGGTCCTGGTCCACGGCATACTGCAGTGCCTTGCGCACCAGCCGCTGCGTGCCCTCGCGGGAGACGGGCTTGATACCGATGCCCGAGGTCTCGGGAAACCGGATCTTGTCCACCCCCATCTCGGTCTGCAGGAACTCGATGACCCGGCGGGCCTCGGCGCTGCCCGCCGGCCACTCGATGCCGGCATAGATATCCTCGGAGTTCTCCCGGAAGATCACCATGTCCACCTTCTCTGGTGCCTTCACCGGGCTCGGGGTGCCGGTGAAATAACGCACCGGGCGCAGGCAGACATAGAGATCGAGTCCCTGGCGCATGGCGACGTTGAGGGAGCGGATCCCCCCACCCACCGGCGTGGTGAGCGGTCCCTTGATGGCCACCCGCAGGGTCCGCATGGCCTCCAGGGTCTCGTCCGGTAACCAGACCTCGTCACCGTATACCCGGTTGGCCTTTTCCCCCGCATAGAGTTCCACCCACTGCAACGCGCGTCGCCCGCCATAGGCGGCGGACACGGCGGCATCGACCACCGCGCGCATGACCGGTGTGATGTCCCGGCCGATGCCGTCACCCTCGATGAAGGCGATCCAGGGTTGGTCCGGCACCCGGAGTCGCCCGTCGGAGGTCTGGCCCAGGGGTTCGCCATGGCTTGGCAGGCGGATGTGCTGGAACTGCATGGAGAGGTCACTCCCGTCGCGGCATACAAAAGGGAGCGCGATTGTAGCATTCCCCGTCATGCGCGGAAATGACGGGCCATCAAACCTGGCTCGGCCGACGGGGGCCCTCGGGGCATCCTGAAGGCCGACTGGGGGAGGCAGCCCGGGCGCCGGGCAAAAGGCGGATGGCTGTCTGAGCGAAGCGAGTTCCATCCGCCCCCGGCGACCGGGCGTCAGCGTAGCCTGGCCGAACCCTCGGAGGCCGGCAGGATGCCCCGAGGGCACCGACCACGTCAGTGATGCGCACGGCGCTGCGCGCCTTTGCGTATCCTACAATTCCGTGTGCTTCCGCATGATTCCGTGGCTCATACCATGATGCGCACGGCGCTGTGCGCCTTTGCGCATCCTACGGGGTATCGCACCCGGCATATTCATGGGACCCGTAGGTTGGGCAAAGCGAGCGGAGCGAGCGTGCCCAACACCTCACCCCTAACTCCTCACCCCCCACAAAACAAAGAAACCCCCGCGCAAGGGCGGGGGTCTCCTTGGAACGACGGCTCGAGGTCGGTTCAGATCTCGCCGCCGGCCGCCTCGGTCAGCGCCTTCTCGATGGCGTTGGGCGCGCACATGATGTTGAAGAAGGTCGCGCCGTTGGAGCTGGCCACCATGGGCAGGTGCGGCCAGTCGATGGCGATGCGGAACCGCGCATACAGCGCATAGACGTTGTTGCCCGAGACCAAAATCTCGTAGGGCAGATGCGCCGTGGAACGCAGCGGCGCCTTGTCGATGCGGCTCATGATGTACTTGTCGCCGCTGCAACCCTGGGTCAGGGCGACGCCGAAGACCGTCTCCTGCTTGCCGGGGATGTCGATGCGGTAGACCTTGCTGGTGCCGCCCTTGTGGGCCGCCAGGCCCTTCTCCACCGCGGCCACCGCCTGGTCGTAGCTGTCATACTCGGCCAGCTCGGACGGATCGTCGAAGTACTCCATGCCGAACATGTAGTGATACTTGCGCAGATCCTTGGCGGTGAGCTGCTTGTCACCGGTGCCGAACTCCTTCTGCTTGCCCAGGGCCGACGCCAGCTGGGCCTGGACCTTCTCCATGTCACTGATGTCCTTCAGCCGGTAGGCGTTGCCGAGATAGGTCGGATTCGTATAGGAAACCTGGATCTCGTCACCCACCTTGGTGAGCGAAACACGCTGGCCCGCGGCATAGCCCCCGAACTCGGAGCTGGCCGAGGCTTTCTTGAGCAGGTCGTTGGTGATGGCGATCACCATGGCGCCCTGGTAGGGGCTGTAGGAACCGGCGATCTCGAACCCGGCCGCGGTGAGCTTGCTCTTGACCTCGGACGCCACCTGCTGGAGGTCACCCTTGGCGGTATAGGCCAGGGTGAAGGGCTTGAGGGCAGCGGCCGCCAGGGCTACGCCGGTCGCGGCCACGAACATCAGGCCGATGGACAGAACTTTCCTAAGGATCGAACGCATTTGGATCTCCTCCACGCCAAATTATTCTCTGATTCCGCCAGGCGAAGGTCGCCGACGGACGTTGCTTCCCGGGCGGGCCCCCCTGACAACCGCCTGGCGGAACCCTCCCCCACGCCGGAACGCGGGACAAGGAATGGTATACTTATCGCCCATTTCCCGTATTCTTGTCAACCCCGGAACAGCTTTCCCCCAGCCGAGGCCCGAGATCCCCCGACCATGAACCGCTGGCGTCCCCATGTCACCGTGGCCGCCGTCGTCGAGCGCGACGGCCGTTTCCTGCTGGTAGAGGAGGAGGTGGACGAGGGCCTGCGCCTCAACCAGCCCGCCGGCCACCTGGAACCGGGCGAATCCCTGCTCGAGGCCGTGGTGCGGGAGACCCGCGAGGAAACCGCGCGCGATTTCCGGCCGCGGCACGTCGTCGGCCTCTACCTGTGGCCGGTGCCGGATGGTGACCGGACCTACCTGCGGATCGTGTTCAGCGGCGAGGTGGGCCCGGCCGACCGCGGGCAGACACTGGACCAGGGCATCCTGCGCACCCTCTGGGTCCCGGCAGACGACATCGGGCGGCTGGAACGCGACGGACGCCTGCGCAGTCCCCTGGTGCGGCGCTGCATCCAGGACCACCTGGCCGGTCGCCGCTACCCGCTGGAGATCTGCCAGTCCCTGCTGCCCGCCTGAGCACCCCACGCCGAGCCCCATGCACAACACGGCCGAGTCGATCCTGGTGGGCCTGTCCGGTGGCGTCGATTCCGCCGTCGCCGCCCTGCGCCTGCAGCAGGCGGGTCGGGCGGTCACCGGGGTGTTCATGAAGAACTGGGAGGAGGACGACCGCGACGGCTACTGTGCCGCCGCCGAGGACCTGGCATCGGCCCGGGCCGTGG
>JALWSQ010000177.1 GCA_026993645.1 Thiohalobacter sp. | reverse complement strand
TTTCCATCTCCTCCTTGACGTGGTAGAGGTCCTCCAGCGTCATGTGCTGATCCACCAGGGCGTTGCGGCGGATGATCTCCTTCAGGTGCTCGGTATCCAGGGCGCCCTCGATCTTCTGCTCCAGCCGGGCCTTGACCTCCGGCGACTCGCCATAGCGGATGGCCTCGATGAGCAGGTCCTTGAGCGAGACGCCTTCGAAGGCCTCGCCCAGGATGTCGAATACCTTGCCGCCCAGCGCCTGCTTTTCCACCTCCAGCTTCTCGAACAGCTTCTGGAAGACATCGCCCTCGCGGGTGCCCCTAGCCACCAGGTTCCAGAGGTGGCAGACCTCGGTCTGTCCGATGCGGTGGATGCGCCCGAAACGCTGCTCCAGCCGATTGGGATTCCAGGGTAGGTCGTAGTTGACCATCAGGTTGGCATTTTGCAGGTTGACGCCCTCGCCGGCAGCGTCGGTGGCGACCAGCACCAGCACATCGGGGTTGTTGCGGAACTCTTCCTGCGCCTTGCGGCGGTCGTCGCGATTGGTGCCCCCGTGGATGGTGATGACCGCACTGGGATTGCCGAGCATGCCGGCGATACGCCCCTTGAGGTAGTGGAGGGTGTCCTTGTGCTCGGTGAAGATGATGAGCTTGCGGCGGCTGCCCGAGGCGGTGTACATCTCCGGGCTATCCTGCAGGAGGTGGGAGAGTTCCTCCCACTTTTTGTCCTGTCCTGACTGCACGACATTGAGGGCCTGTTGCTCCAGGGCCTTGAGGATTTCGATCTCTGCTTGGAGTTCGGGGACGGTCTCGGCTGCCGTGGCCTGGTCGAGGACCTGGTCGGCGTAGGCTTCGTATTCTTCTGGGGTCAGCTCGTCTTTGAGCTCGTCGAAATTCTCGGGCAGCTCGATGGTCTTTTTGACGACATATTCGCCCAGGGTTTCAGCCACGCCATCTTGCCGGAGCTTCTCGCCACGGGCGACCAGCTTCATTTCCTCCAGTCGTGATTCCAGTCGTTTGTGCCGCCGTTTGAGTGACTGATAGATGGATTCCGGACTGGAGGCAAGGCGGCGCTGGAGCTGGGTGAGCGCGAAGCCGACGGTGTTCTTTTTCTTGCCGCTAAGCCTGTCGGCCCGGTTCATCTCGTTACGGACGTAGTCGGTCACCCCCACGTAGAGGGCCGCCTCCAGGTCGGAGAGTTCATAGTTGGCGGTGTAGGCCCGGCGTTCCGGGAACAGTGGGGTGCCGTCGAACTTGAGTAGTTCCTCCTTGACCATGCGCCGCATCATGTCGGAAACATCGACCTTGTGTGCCCCTTCGCGGAACTTGCCGTAGAAGCGATCCGTGTCGAGCAGGGAAAGCCAGATCTGAAAATCGGCCTCCTTGCCGTTGTGTGGGGTGGCGGTCATCAGCAGGAAGTGGCGGGTGATGGATCCCAGCAGCTCGCCGAGCTGGAAGCGCTTGGTCTTGTTGACCTTATTACCGAAATAGCTGGCCGAGAGTTTGTGGGCCTCGTCGACGACGATCAGATCCCACTCGGTGGCCTGGAGCTTGGCCTGGTATTCCTCGTTGCGCGAGAGCTGGTCCAGCCGGGCGATGACCAGATCCTGCTCGTCGAACCAGTTGCCGGAGGCGCATTGTTCCTGTTTCTCGCGGCTGAAGATCTCGAACTGGATGCCGAACTTCTCCAGCATCTCGTCCTGCCACTGCTCGGTTAGTGCGCCGGGTGCCACGATCAGGATGCGTTTGGCGTCGGCGCGCATCAGCAGCTCGCGGATCAGGAGACCGGCCATGATGGTCTTGCCGGCGCCCGGGTCATCCGCCAGTACGAAGCGCAACGGCTGGCGGGGCAGCATGGCCTCGTACACGGCCGAGATCTGGTGGGGGAGTGGCTCCACGTTGGCGGTGTGGACCGCCATCATGGGGTCGAAGAGGTGGGCCAGGCGAATCCGCAGGGCCTCCAGGCCCAGCTTGAAGTCGGCACCTTCCGCATCGAATGCCCAGGGGCGGCCATTCTCAGCCAGCTCCAGGCGGGCTTCGTCCGAGCGGAAGAGCATCTGTTCCCCCAGACGCCCCTGGTTGTCCTTGTAATAGACGGTGACGGCGTTGTCGCCCACGGGCTCGATTTGCACGACCCGCACGATCTCGTCGGGCAGGATGCCGCGGATCTGGGCGTCTTTCTTTATCTCTTCGAGATTGAGCATTGAGGTCCCCGGTCTACCCATTCCATGATACTCAGGGGGGAAATGCTTGCCAACACGAAGAGTTGACGACGACAAGTGCCCCCGGCGAGGAATGTACCGGTCACTCCCCCCCAGCAGCGGGTCGCCAGGCGGACTGCTACTACAGCGAACAGTCCGCTGCGATTTCCTGCACCCGGGCCCGGACGTCCTCCGGCAACCGTAGTGCCTGCTTCTCGTACACCCGAAGGATGCGCTGGGCGCCATGTCGGGGCAGGGATGCCCGGTATGCGCCGAGGAGGGTGGCGAGGAAGCAGGTGAGGATCGCGGCCTCCGGCTGGCCTTCGTCGACGATGAGCCGGATGAGCTCTGCAATACAGTCATGGGGGATGCCGAGGCCCTCGAGATGGGCGAGGGTGGGTGTCCTCACTTGGCGGTGCTGGTCGGCTTGGAACATCCGGCTGAACCGTTGTGCGAGGTCTGCGAGGGAGCCGGCTTCTTTGACGACCGGTTGTGTCTCTTGGGCGGAATCGAAACGCATGGAAGCGTCGTGCAGTGCAAACAGCTCGTCGGTGACATCCGGCGAGCCTGTATAGCGGTCAGTGGCGCAGGCGTTCTTGCAGACGCGGACTCCCAAAGCGCTGCTGCCTCCCCAGCCGGCGGCCAACATGTGCGGCACCTTGCGCAGGGCAGGCAGACCATCCGAGCGTTCCTCCTCGGGGCGTTCGGCGACGATGAGCCAGGCAGTCCGATCGGTGAGGAGCTGATACCGTTCGGCCACCTGCGCCTGTTCGGCCTCGGGCAGCTCTTTCAGACCGGCCCGGGCGGCGAGACGGGGGAGGAGGTCCTCACCGAACAGGCCGGTGGGGGGCTGCAGCCGGGCTTCGAAGTGGGCGGCCGTGCCGTCCTTGGCGGCAGTCGTGAAACGGACCTGGCCTTCGGGCTGGGCGTCGAACCAGGCGAAGACATGGAGGGTATCGCCCAGGTAGGCACCTTCCAACGCCCCCGGCGACTGGCGCTCGGGCGGCAGGGGCCAGTCGATTCGGGCGGAGGCCAGGCGCGGCTGATAGATGCGCCGGAAATGACGTTCGATCCGCTCCGCAATGGCTTCGCTCGGGGCCACCAGCTCGCAGGCGCCCCCGGTCTGCTCGGCCAGGTCGCGCAGGAAGGCCTCGGAGACGGCATGACCCACCCCGACCGTAAAGATGCGGTCGCCGGCTGCGCGGGCGCGCTCGACGAACGCCTGGGCATTCCAGACCTCGCCATCGGTGATCAGGAGCAGATCCTGGGCGGCGAAATCGGGCAGTCGGGCCGCATGGGCCGTCTCGAGGGCCCGGCCGATTTCGGTGCCACCGAGATCGGCATCGAGGGCGGCGAGGAGCCTGCGGGCGGCCGCCAGGGTCTTCGCGGTCACCGGGCGGGGCGCCGGAAAAAGGGGCGCCACGTGGGATCCGAAGCGGATGATATTGAAGTGATCCTGGGGCCGCAGGGCGTCGAGGATGTGGCCCAGCGCGTGGCGTGCCTGGGCGATGGAGTCACCTCCCATGGAGCCCGAACAGTCCACCAGGATCGGGATGCACCGGGGCGCCTGGCTCGCGAAATCCCGGTGCTCGGGCAGGGGCAGGGAGACGAGGCTCACCCACTTCTCGCCATCAGGCGCCACCATGGCCGCCGGCGGCAACGGCTCGGCCAGGGCGAAGTTCAGGACCAGGTCGCGGTCCAAGGTATCCCGGGGTCCGGCCAGGGCGATCTCCAGGGTGCCGGGCCCCTTCGCCACGGAAATCGCATGGCTCGGGGACTCCACCGAGGCCTCGGCCAGGCGCCCCCGCACCTGCATCCGGAAGCTGAAGGGGTATTCGGCCAGCAGATCGACAGCGGGCACCTGCACCGCGTCGAGGCCCGAAGCGGCCGGGTCCCCATAACGGGGCGCCAGGGCCGTGGGCAGGGCGAAGCGAAGGCCCTGTTGCCAGTAGAGGAGCTGGGCATAGCGATAGCGGACGATGGCCGTCTCGCCGGCCTGC
>JALWSQ010000176.1 GCA_026993645.1 Thiohalobacter sp. | reverse complement strand
GCACCACTGAACTTCTCCGCCGACACCTTCGTCAGCGCCGCCGTCAGCGTCGTCTTCCCATGATCCACATGACCAATCGTCCCCACATTCACATGCGGCTTCGTTCGCTCAAACTTTTCCTTGGACACGACCCTTACCTCGTTTCAGTTCTGTATTGTGCGTTGAATCCCGTCACCCCGACGACGCCGTCAGGATGCCTTCTTGATGACCGCCTCCGCCACGTTGGACGGCGCCTCGGCGTACTTCTCGAACTCCATGGAATAGGTGGCCCGCCCCTGGGTGGCCGAGCGCAGGTCGGTGGCATAGCCGAACATCTCGGCCAGCGGCACCTCGGCGCGGATGATCTTGCCGGCCGGGGACTCGTCCATGCCCTGGGTGATACCACGGCGGCGGTTGAGATCGCCCATGACGTCGCCCAGATACTCCTCCGGGGTCACCACCTCCACCTTCATGATCGGTTCCAGCAGCACCGGGCTAGCCTTGAGCACGCCTTCCTTGAGGGCCATGGAGCCGGCGATCTTGAATGCCATCTCGCTGGAGTCCACGTCGTGGTAGGACCCGTCGTACAGGGTAACCTTGAGGTCCACCAGCGGGTAACCAGCCAGCACGCCGTTCTGCATCTGCTCCTGGACGCCCTTGTCCACCGCCGGGATGTACTCCCGCGGCACCACGCCGCCCACGATCTCGTTGACGAACTCGTAGCCGCCGCCGCGCTCCAGCGGCTCGATGCGCAGCCAGACGTGACCGTACTGGCCGCGGCCGCCGGACTGGCGTACGAACTTGCCTTCCTGCTCCACCGGCTTGCGGATGGTCTCGCGGTAGGCCACCTGCGGGGCCCCCACGTTGGCCTCCACCTTGAACTCGCGGCGCAACCGGTCGACGATGATCTCCAGGTGCAGCTCGCCCATGCCGGAGATGATGGTCTGGCCGGATTCCTCGTCGGTCCGCACCCGGAACGACGGATCCTCCTGCGCCAGCTTCTGCAGCGCGATGCCCATCTTCTCCTGGTCGCCCTTGGTCTTGGGTTCCACCGCCACCGAGATGACCGGGTCCGGGAACTCCATCCGTTCCAGGGTGATCACGTTGTTGAGGTCACACAGGGTGTCACCCGTGGTCACCGACTTCAGCCCCACGGCGGCGGCGATGTCACCGGCCCGCACCTCCTTGATCTCCTCGCGCGAGTTGGAGTGCATCTGCAACAGGCGCCCGATGCGTTCCTTCTTGCCCTTGACCGGGTTGTACACGGTGTCGCCGGAGCTCAGCACGCCGGAGTAGACCCGGAAGAAGGTCAGGGTGCCGACGAAGGGATCGGTGGCGATCTTGAACGCCAGCGCGGCAAAGGGCTCGTCGTCCGAGGGATGGCGCTCGGCCTCGGTTCCCTCGGCGTCGTCCAGGATGCCCTTGATGGAGGGCACGTCGACCGGCGACGGCAGGTAGTAGATGACGGCATCCAGCATGGCCTGCACGCCCTTGTTCTTGAAGGCGGAACCGCACAGGGCGGGGACGATCTCGTTGGCCAGGGTACGCTGGCGCAGGCCCTGGCGGATCTCGTCGGCGCTGAGCTCCTCGCCCTCGAGGTACTTCTCCATCAGCTCCTCGTTGGCCTCGGCCGCCGCTTCCACCATCTCGCTGCGCCAGTGGGCGCAGTCGTCGGCCATGTCCGCGGGGATGTCCTTCTCCTCGAAGGTGGTCCCCATGTCGCTCTCGTTCCAGTAGATGGCCTTCATCTTGATCAGGTCGACCACCCCCTGGAAGTTGTCCTCGGCCCCGATGGGCAGCTCGATGGGCACCGCCAGCGCGCCCAGGCGCTCGCGGATCTGCTCCACCACGCGCAGGAAGTTGGCACCGGCCCGGTCCATCTTGTTGACGAAGGCAATGCGCGGCACGCCATACTTGTTGGCCTGGCGCCACACCGTCTCCGACTGGGGCTCCACGCCGCCCACGGCGCAGAACACCGCGCAGGCGCCGTCCAGCACCCGCAGGGATCGCTCCACCTCGATGGTGAAGTCCACGTGCCCGGGGGTGTCGATGATGTTGATCCGGTGCTGGGGGAACTGCTGTTCCATGCCGGTCCAGAAGCAGGTGGTGGCCGCCGAGGTGATGGTGATGCCCCGCTCCTGCTCCTGCTCCATCCAGTCCATGACCGCAGCGCCGTCGTGCACCTCGCCGATCTTGTGCGAGACACCCGTGTAGAACAGGATGCGCTCCGTCGTGGTCGTCTTGCCGGCATCGATGTGCGCCATGATGCCGACGTTGCGATAGCGTTCTATGGGAGTCTTGCGTGCCACGGACTGTCTTCCTTAGCTCTGTATGACCTGTTTGCCCACCGGTTCCCGGCGTCTACCACCGGTAGTGCGCGAAGGCCTTGTTGGCCTCCGCCATCCGGTGCGTGTCTTCCCGCTTCTTCACGGCCGCGCCGCGGTTCTCGGCGGCATCCAGCAGCTCGCCCGCCAGGCGCTGGGCCATGGACTTCTCGCCGCGCTTGCGCGCCGAGTCGATCACCCAGCGCATGGCCAGGGTGGTCCGGCGTGCCGGCCGCACCTCCACCGGCACCTGGTAGGTGGCACCGCCCACGCGGCGCGACTTGACCTCGACCACCGGGCGCACGTTGTCCAGCGCCTTGTCCAGGATCTCCACCGGATCCCCGCCCTTGACCTCGGCCATCCGGTCGAGCGCGCTGTAGACGATGTGCTCGGCCACCGATTTCTTGCCGGAGGTCATCACCATGTTGATGAAGCGGGTGAGCATCTCGTTCCCGTACTTGGGGTCCGGGAGGATGTCCCGCTGCCCAATGACTTTTCTTCTCGACATCGGTCTACCTGCAAGCTGTGGTTGAACTGCGCCCGGCCCGGAGCGTCAGGACTTGGGCCGCTTGGCGCCGTACTTGGAGCGCCCCTGCCGGCGGGCCTCGACGCCTGAGGTGTCCAGGGTGCCGCGCACCGTGTGGTAGCGGACGCCGGGCAGATCCTTGACGCGCCCGCCGCGGATCAGCACCACCGAGTGCTCCTGCAGGTTGTGGCCCTCACCACCGATATAGGTGGTCACCTCGTAGCCGTTGGTCAGCCGCACGCGAGCCACCTTCCGCAGTGCCGAGTTTGGCTTCTTCGGGGTGGTGGTGTAGACCCGCGTACAGACCCCGCGCTTCTGCGGAGAGGCCTCCAGTGCCGGCACGTTGCTCTTGGCCACCTTGCGCTTGCGCGGCTTGCGCACCAACTGGTTGATCGTCGCCATGAAACCCGCCCTGAAACAGCAAAAACCAGAAAAAATCCAGCAACCTGAAACAAAACGACAGGCGGGCTGGTGCCCGGCCTGCCGCTGTAAAGGAGCGCAATTGTAGAAACCCGCCCCATCCCTGTCAAGGCCGGGGCGGAAAAAAGCCGCCGGCCCCGCGCCCCGGGGTGGCCCGGGCGGCCGTCAGGAACCCGTGGCCTCCTCGCCCGGGGCCTCGGCCGAGTCCGCCGATGCCGCCGCGCCAGCCATGCCCAGCACCCGCTCGGCCTCCGCCAGCGGCCCCTGGCGCCGGCGCCGGCGCTCGGCATGGTAGGCCAGGCCGGTGCCGGCCGGGATCAGCCGGCCCACGATCACGTTCTCCTTGAGCCCGCGCAACTCGTCGCGGAGGCCGCGCACCGCGGCCTCGGTGAGCACCCGCGTGGTCTCCTGGAACGAGGCCGCGGAGATGAAGGACTCGGTGGCCAGCGAGGCCTTGGTGATGCCCAGCAGCAGGGGTTCCCAGCGCGCCGGCACACCACCCTCGGCCCGGACCCGCTCGTTCTCCTCCAGCACCCGCGCCCGGTCGATCTGCTCGCCGCGCAGGAAGCGGGTGTCGCCCGGCTCGATGATCTCGGCCTTGCGCAGCATCTGGCGGATGATGACCTCGATGTGCTTGTCGTTGATGCGCACGCCCTGCAGCCGGTAGACGTCCTGGATCTCCTTGACCAGGTAGGCCGCCATCTCGGTCACCCCCAGCAGGCGCAGGATGTCGTGCGGGTTGAGCTCGCCGTCCACCACGACCTCGCCCTTCTCCACGTGCTCACCCTCGAACACGTTGACGTGGCGCCACTTGGGGATCAGGGTCTCGTAGGCGTCGCCCTCGGCCGGGGTGATGACCAGCCGCTGCTTGCCCTTGGTCTCCTTGCCGAAGCTGACCGTGCCGGTGATCTCCGCCAGCACCGCCGGATCCTTGGGCTTGCGCGCCTCGAACAGGTCCGCCACCCGCGGCAGGCCGCCGGTGATGTCACGGGTCTTGGACGACTCCTGGGGAATGCGGGCGATGATGTCGCCCACCTCGACCGCGGCCCCGTCCTCCAGCGCCACCACGGCACCGGCCGGCAGCAGGTAGTGGGCCGGCATCTCGGTTCCCGGGATCTTGAGCTCGCTGCCGTCCTCGGCCACCAGCTGCACCATGGGCCGCAGATCCTTGCCAGCCGAGCCGCGTTGCTTGTGATCCATCACCACCAGGCTGGACAGGCCGGTGATCTCGTCGGTCTGGCGACTGACCGTCACCCCCTCGACGAAGTCGCTGAACCGGGCCTTGCCCGCCACCTCGGTGACGATGGGATGGGTGTGCGGATCCCAGTTGGCCACCATCTGCCCGGCCTGCACCGGCGCCCCGTCCTGGACCTGGATGACGGCGCCGTAGGGCACCTTGTAGCGCTCGCGCTCACGCCCGTTGGCATCGATGATGCCCAGTTCGCCGGATCGCGACACCGCCACCAGGTGGCCGTCCTTGTTGGTCACGGTCTTGATGTTGTGCAGCCGCAGGGTGCCCTCGGCCTTGACCTCGACGCTGCTTACCGTGGCCGCCCGGCTGGCCGCCCCGCCGATGTGGAAGGTGCGCATGGTGAGCTGGGTGCCCGGCTCGCCGATGCTCTGGGCGGCGATGACACCCACCGCCTCGCCGATGTTGACCCGGTGACCCCGGGCCAGGTCACGACCGTAGCACATGGCACAGATACCGTAGCGGGTCTGGCAGGTGATGGCCGAGCGCACCCGGATCTCGTCGATGCCCAGGGACTCGATACGTTCCACCCACTTCTCGTCCAGCAGGGTACCGCGCGGTATCACCACCTCGTCGCTGCCCGGCAGGCAGACGTCGCTGGCCACCACCCGGCCCAGCACCCGCTCGCCCAGGGGTTCGACCACGTCGCCGCCCTCGACGATGGGGGTCATCAGCAGCCCCTCCTCGGTGCCGCAGTCCTCTTCGGTCACCACCAGATCCTGGCCCACGTCCACCAGGCGCCGGGTCAGATAGCCCGAGTTGGCGGTCTTCAACGCCGTGTCCGCCAGGCCCTTGCGGGCGCCGTGGGTGGACACGAAGTACTGCAGCACGTCCAGACCCTCGCGGAAATTGGCGGTGATGGGGGTCTCGATGATGGAGCCGTCGGGCTTGGCCATGAGGCCGCGCATACCGGCCAGCTGGCGGATCTGGGCGGCACTGCCGCGGGCCCCGGAGTCGGCCATCATGAAGATGGAGTTGAAGGACTTCTCCTCCACCGTCTCGCCGTCCGGCGTCTGTACCCGCTCGGTGCCCAGCTTGCGCATCATGGCCTTGGCCACCTGCTCGTTGGTGCGTGACCAGATGTCGATGACCTTGTTGTAGCGCTCGCCGTTGGTGACCAGACCGGAGGTGTACTGGTGCTCGATCTCTTTCACCTCCTGCTCGGCCCGGTTCAGGATGTCCTTCTTCTCGTCCGGGATGACCATGTCGTCGATGCCGAACGAGACCCCGGCGCGGGTGGCATAGCGAAAGCCCATGTACATGAGCTGGTCGGCGAAGATGACCGTCGCCTTCAGCCCCACCCGCCGGTAGCAGGCATTGATGAGCTGGGAGATGGCCTTCTTGCCCATGTCCCGGTTGATCAGCTCGAACGGCAGGCCCTCGGGCAGGATGGTGGACATCAGCGCCCGCCCCACGGTGGTCTCCACCAGACCGTGGGAGCGGATCACGGCACCGTTCTCGTCCAGGTCGCTGTCGTGCAGTCGCACCTTGACCCGGGCATGGAGATCCACCTGGCCGCTGCCGTAGGCGCGATGCACCTCCGCCACGTCGGCGAACACCATGCCCTCGCCACGGGCCCCGCGCCGTTCCCGGCTCATGTAGTACAGGCCCAGCACCACGTCCTGCGAGGGCACGATGATGGGCTCACCGTTGGCCGGCGACAGGATGTTGTTGGTGGACATCATCAGGGCGCGCGCCTCGAGCTGGGCCTCCAGCGACAGCGGCACGTGCACCGCCATCTGGTCGCCGTCGAAGTCGGCGTTGAAGGCGGCGCACACCAGGGGATGGAGCTGAATGGCCTTGCCCTCGATCAGTACCGGCTCGAAGGCCTGGATGCCGAGGCGGTGCAGGGTCGGGGCCCGGTTCAGCATCACCGGATGCTCGCGGATCACCTCCTCCAGGATGTCCCACACCTCGGGTGCCTCGCGCTCCACCATCTTCTTGGCCGCCTTGATGGTGGTGGCCAGCCCCTTGAGCTGCAGCTTGCCGAAGATGAAGGGCTTGAACAGTTCCAGGGCCATGCGCTTGGGCAGGCCGCACTGGTGCAGGCGCAGATAGGGCCCGACCACGATCACCGAGCGACCGGAATAATCCACACGCTTGCCGAGCAGGTTCTGGCGGAAGCGCCCCTGCTTGCCCTTGATCATGTCCGCCAGTGACTTGAGCGGCCGTTTGTTGGTGCCGGTGATGGCGCGACCGCGGCGGCCGTTGTCCAGCAGGGCGTCCACCGCCTCCTGCAGCATGCGCTTCTCGTTGCGCACGATGATGTCCGGTGCGTTCAGCTCCAGCAGCCGCTTGAGGCGGTTGTTGCGGTTGATCACGCGCCGGTAGAGATCGTTGAGATCGGAGGTGGCGAAGCGGCCGCCGTCCAGCGGCACCAGCGGCCGCAGCTCCGGCGGCAGCACCGGCAGCACGGTGAGGATCATCCATTCCGGCCGGTTGCCGGATTCGAGGAAGGACTCCACCAGCTTGAGACGCTTGCCCAGGCGCTTGAACTTGGTCTCCGAGTTGGTGGCGGCGATCTCCTCGCGCAACTGGCGCACCTCGTGCTCCAGGTCCATCCCCCGCAGGAGCTCGTACACCGCCTCGGCACCCATGCGGGCGTCGAACTCGTCACCGTACTCCTCGATCGCCTCCAGGTACTGCTCGTCCGACAGCAGCTGGCCCCGCTCCAGGTCGGTCATACCCGGATCCACCACGACGAAGGCCTCGAAGTAGAGGATGCGTTCGATGTTGCGCAGTGTCATGTCCAGCAACAGGCCGATGCGCGACGGCAGCGACTTGAGGAACCAGATGTGGGCCACCGGGCTGGCCAGCTCGATGTGGCCCATGCGCTCGCGGCGCACCTTGGCCAGGGTGACCTCGACGCCGCACTTGTCGCAGATCACGCCGCGGTGCTTGAGCCGCTTGTACTTGCCGCACAGGCACTCGTAGTCCTTCACCGGGCCGAAGATCTTGGCGCAGAACAGGCCGTCCCGCTCCGGCTTGAAGGTACGGTAGTTGATGGTCTCCGGCTTCTTCACCTCGCCGTAGGACCAGGACCGGATCATGTCGGGGGACGCCAGACCGATCCGGATGGCATCGAAATCGTCGACCTGGCCTCGCGGCCGCACAAGGTTCAATAGATCTTTCATCGTCTCTCCTGCCCGAACGCGCTCGAGTTGCGGGTGTGGCGACTGGCGTCAGTCGTCCTGTTCCAGCTCCAGATTGATGGCCAGCGAGCGGATCTCCTTGACCAGCACGTTGAACGACTCCGGCATGCCGGGTTCCATGTGATAGTCGCCGTCCACGATGTTCTTGTACATCTTGGTCCGACCCGCCACGTCGTCCGACTTGACCGTCAGCATCTCCTGCAGGGTGTAGGCGGCGCCATAGGCCTCCAGCGCCCAGACCTCCATCTCGCCGAAGCGCTGGCCACCGAACTGGGCCTTGCCGCCCAGCGGCTGCTGGGTCACCAGGCTGTAGGGGCCGGTGGAGCGGGCGTGCATCTTGTCGTCCACCAGGTGGTTGAGTTTCAGCATGTACATGTAACCCACGGTGACGGGCCGCTCGAAGGGATCGCCGGTGCGGCCGTCGTAGAGGGTGGTCTGGCCGCTCTCCGGCAGGCCGGCCAGGCGCAGCATGTGCCGGATCTCGTCCTCCTCGGCGCCATCGAACACCGGCGTCGCCATGGGCACGCCCGGTTCCAGATTCCGCACCAGCGCCAGGATCTCGTCGTCCGACAGGCTGTCCAGGTCCTCGCGCTTGCCGGAACCGTTGTACACCTGGTCCAGGAAGCCGCGGATCTCGGCCACCTCGGCCTGACGTTTGATCATCTCGCCGATACGCAGCCCCAGGCCTCGCGCGGCCCAGCCCAGGTGGGTCTCCAGTACCTGGCCCACGTTCATGCGCGAGGGCACGCCCAGGGGGTTGAGCACGATGTCCACCGAGGTGCCGTCCTCCAGGTAGGGCATGTCCTCCACCGGCACGATGATGGACACCACGCCCTTGTTGCCGTGGCGGCCCGCCATCTTGTCGCCGGGCTGGATGCGGCGCTTGACCGCCAGGTACACCTTGACCATCTTGAGCACACCCGGGGCCAGGTCGTCGCCGGCGGTGATCTTGCGCCGCTTCTCCTCCAGCCGCTTGTCGAACTCGGCGCGAATGGCCTTGAGCTGCTCCACCGCCTTTTCCACCTGGACGTTGACGTCCTCGCTGCGGAAGCGGATCTCGAACCACTGTTCGTGCGGCAGCTCCGCCAGGTAGGTCTTGGTCACCTTGGCGCCCGGCTTGAGGCCGGCCGGACCACCATCCGCCAGCTTGCCCACCATGAGGCGCTCCATGCGGTGATAGACGTCCTCCTCCATGATCCGCATCTGGTCGCGCAGGTCCTTGCGCACGCTCTCCAGCGCCTCCTCCTCGATCTGCAGGGCGCGCTTGTCCTTCTCCACGCCGTCGCGGGTGAAGACCTGGACGTCGATGACGGTGCCATCCATGCCCGAGGGCACGCGCAGCGAGGTGTCCTTCACGTCGGACGCCTTCTCGCCGAAGATGGCCCGCAGCAGCTTCTCCTCCGGGGTGAGCTGGGTCTCGCCCTTGGGCGTGACCTTGCCCACCAGGATGTCCCCGGGCTTGACCTCGGCCCCGATGTAGACGATGCCGGACTCGTCCAGCTTGGCCAGCGAGCCCTCGCCCACGTTGGGGATGTCGCTGGTGATCTCCTCCGAGCCCAGCTTGGTGTCGCGGGCCACGCAGGTCAGCTCCTCGATGTGGATGGTGGTGAAGCGGTCCTCCTCCACCACCCGCTCGGAGATGAGGATGGAATCCTCGAAGTTGTAGCCGTTCCAGGGCATGAAGGCCACCAGCAGGTTCTGGCCCAGGGCCAGCTCGCCCAGGTCGGTGCTGGGGCCGTCGGCCAGGACGTCGCCACGCGCGATCCGGTCACCCGGCTTCACCAGCGGGCGCTGGTTGATGCAGGTGTTCTGGTTGGAACGGGTGTACTTGGTCAGATTGTAGATGTCGACCCCGGGCTCGCCGGCCTCGGCCTCCTCGTCGCTCACCCGCACCACGATGCGGGCCGCGTCCACCGAATCCACCACGCCGCCCCGGCGGGCCACCACCGTCACCCCCGAATCGATGGCGACGGTGCCCTCCATGCCGGTACCCACCAGCGGCTTCTCGGTCCGCAGGGTCGGCACCGCCTGGCGCTGCATGTTGGAGCCCATGAGCGCGCGGTTGGCATCGTCGTGCTCCAGGAAGGGAATGAGCGAGGCCGCCACCGAGACGATCTGCTTGGGCGAGACGTCCATGTAGTCGACCCGGTCCGGGGTGGACAGGGTGAACTCGTTCAGGTGCCGGCAGGAGACCAGCTCGTCGGTCAGCCGCCCCTCGGCGTCCATGGCCGCGTTGGCCTGGGCGATAACGTACTGGCCTTCCTCGATGGCCGACAGGTAATCCACCTGGTCGGTGACCCTCCCGTCCACCACCCGCCGGTAGGGGGTCTCCAGGAAGCCGTACTCGTTGGTACGGGCATAGACCGCCAGCGAGTTGATCAGGCCGATGTTGGGGCCTTCCGGCGTCTCGATGGGACAGACCCGGCCGTAATGGGTGGGGTGCACGTCGCGCACCTCGAACCCGGCCCGCTCGCGGGTCAGGCCGCCCGGACCCAGGGCCGACACCCGCCGCTTGTGGGTCACCTCGGAGAGCGGATTGTTCTGGTCCATGAACTGGGACAGCTGGCTGGAACCGAAGAACTCCTTGATGGCCGCCGCCACCGGCTTGGCGTTGATCAGCTCCTGCGGCATGAGGCCTTCCGACTCGGCCAGACTCAGGCGCTCCTTGACCGCCCGTTCCACCCGCACCAGGCCGATGCGGAACACGTTCTCCGCCATCTCGCCCACGCTGCGGATGCGGCGGTTGCCGAGGTGGTCGATGTCGTCGACGAAGCCGTGGCCGTTGCGGATATCGATCAGGATCCGGAGGACGTCGAGGATGTCCGACCCCCTTTCAGACATGATCTCCTTCAGCTTACCAAAGGTAATCCGCTTACCACGATAACCGGACTTCTCAATGACTTCCAATACACTCGGTTTGTTTAATTTGGAGACATCGCGTTCGATGTTATCGATGTTCCCATCCTGCTTCACCCGTTCCTTTTCGCTATCGCTTTTAGGTTCAAAGACGGGCCTTACCAGGCCAAGAAAATAATTCCCATCGACCAGGATACCTTCACCGATATCCTTGTTTTTCCCAACCCGGCGGTTGAACTTCATGCGCCCCACCACCGACAGGTCGTAACGGTCCGGGGTGAAGAACAGGTTGAAGAACAGGTTCTGGGCCGCCTCCTTGGTGGGCGGCTCGCCCGGCCGCATCATGCGGTAGATCTCGACCTGGGCCTCCAGCTCGTCCGTGGTGGGATCGATGGCCAGGGTCTTGGAGATGAAAGGCCCACGGTCCAGATCGTTGGTGTAGAGGGTCTCGATCTCCTTGATGCCCGCCGCCTGCAGGCGCTCCAGCAGCTCCTCGGTGATCTCATCGTTGGCCCGGGCCAGCAGCTCGCCCGTCTCCTGGTCCACCAGGTTGCGGGCCAGCACCTTGCCCAGCAGGTAGGCCGCCGGGACCTCCAGCTGTTTGAGCCTGGCCTTCTCCAGCTGCCGGATGTGGCGCGCGGTGATGCGGCGCCCCTCCTCCACCAGCACCTCGCCCTTGACGACGATGTCGAAGCTGGCCAGCTCACCCTTGAGGCGCTCGGGGACCAGGTCGAGCAGGATCCGGTCGCCCTTGAAATGGAAGCGGTTGGTGTCGAAGAAGATGTCGAGGATCTCCTCCGTCTCGTAGCCCAGCGCCCGCAGCAGGACGGTGGCCGGCAGCTTGCGCCGGCGGTCGATACGCACATAGACGCAGTCCTTGGGGTCGAACTCGAAGTCGAGCCAGGAACCGCGGTAGGGGATGACCCGGGCATTGAACAGCAGCTTGCCCGAGGAGTGGGTCTTGCCCTTGTCGTGATCGAAGAACACGCCGGGCGAACGGTGCAGCTGGGAGACGATGACCCGCTCGGTGCCGTTGATGAGGAAGGTGCCGGTATCGGTCATCAGCGGCAGTTCGCCCATGTAGACCTCCTGCTCGCGGATGTCCTTGACCGTGCGCTCGCCGCCGCTGCCCTCCTTGTCGTAGATCACCAGCCGCACCAGCACCCGCAGCGGGGCGGCATAGGTCAGGCCGCGCAGCTGGCACTCCTTGACATCGAAGGTGGGTTCACCGAGCCGATAGTCAACGTACTCCAGGACCGCATTGCCGGAATAGCTGCTGATGGGAAACACCGATGACAGGGCCGCATGCAGGCCGCGCGCCTGCCGCTCCTCGGGGCCGCGGCCCAGTTGCAGGAAATCCCGGTAGGAATCGAGCTGCGTCGCCAGGAGGTAGGGCACCTCCAGGATACTGGGGCGCTTGCCGAAGTCCTTCCGGATGCGTTTCTTTTCGGTGAAGCTGTAACCCATCGGTTTTCCTCGCTGAGCAAGAAGTGGAACCCCGGTGCCGCGGCCGCCCGGCAGCCGACAACACCTGGTGTCCGGGCTGAATCGCGCCGGCGGCCGGCCGCGCCCTCAGGCGCCCGGCGGCCGATCACAAGCAGCAGCAGGCCGGAGGCTTGCGCCCCCAGCCGCTGCCGGTGGTACCGGGCGGCCGGGCATCGCTGCCCGCCACCCCGCTGTTGGACGCACCGCGTCGATGTTACTTGACCTCGACGCTGGCGCCCGCCTCTTCCAGTTGCTTCTTGATTTCCTCGGCCTCGTCCTTGGAAATGCCTTCCTTGACCGTGGTGGGCGCCCCCTCCACCGCCTCCTTGGCCTCCTTCAGGCCCAGGCCGGTGATGGCGCGCACGGCCTTGATGACCGCCACCTTGTTGGAACCGAAGCTGGTCAGCACCACGTCGAACTCGGTCTTCTCCTCGGCCGCCGCCTCGGCGCCGCCGCCCGCCACGGGCACCGCCGCCACGGCCGCCGCCGCGGAGACACCGAACTTCTCCTCCATGGCGGAGATGAGATCCACCACGTCCATCACGCTCATGTTGGCGATGGTTTCCAGAATGTCCTCTTTCGAAACAGCCATGATTCAATTCTCCTGAACGAAATTCTCGAAAACGGTAGGATGCTGCGGCCGTGCCTCGGGGGCGCGAACCGCCGTTATGCCGCCTCCTGCTTCTGGTCTCGAACGGCGGCCAGCGTACGCACCAGCTTGCCGGGCACCTCGTTGAGGGTACGGGCGAGCTTCTCCACGGGCGCCTTCATCACGCCCATGAGCATCGCCAGCGCCTGCTCCCGCGTGGGCAGGCTGGCCAGGCGCTCGATCTCCGCCGGTCCCTCCAGCAATTCCCCGCCCAGGGCGGCGGCCCGCGCCACGAGCAACTCGTGCTCCTTGGCGAAGTCGCGCACCAGGCGGGCCGCCGCGCCGGGATCCTCCTGCGAGAACGCCAGCAGCAGCGGGCCGGTCAGAACGCCCACCATACACTCGAACTCGGTGCCCGCCAGCGCACGCCGGGCCAGGGTATTCTTCACCACCCGCAGATGCACGCCGCCCTCCCGCGCCTGGCGCCGGAGTTCGGTCATCTCATCCACCGTCAGACCGCGATATTCCGCGGCCACGAGCGAATACGCCTGTGCGGCCACTTCCGAGACCTCGGCAACGACAGCCTTTTTCTGCTCCAGTGTCAGAGCCATGCGTTACCTCCTGTCACCACGGACCACCCGGGGGTGGCCCGATACCTTGCGTGAAGGCGGCGGTACCGGGGGCACCCCCACCTTCCCCAACGGCGGCCGCAAGACGAAAATCCCCGGCTGCACCGTCTGCGCAGGCCGGCCGCCCCAAGGCAACCATTTGAGCCCCTGCGACCGGGGGCACCTGCGGTCTTTGACGGCAACCCGGCCCCAGGGCCGGGTGCCTTCAAATCGAAAATACCCGGCCTCAGCCCAGCGAGGCCTGGTCCACGGCGATCCCCGGCCCCATGGTGGTGGAGACGGTGATCTTCTTCAGGTAGACGCCCTTGGCCGCCGCCGGCTTGGCCTTCTGCAGGTCGGCGATCAAGGCCTCCAGGTTCTCCTTCAGCGCGGCCGGCTCGAAATCCACCTTGCCGATGCCGCAATGGATGATGCCGGCCTTGTCGGTACGGTAGCGCACCTGGCCCGCCTTGGCGTTGCGCACCGCCGTGGCCACGTCCGGGGTCACGGTCCCCACCTTGGGATTGGGCATCAGGCCGCGCGGACCCAGGATCTGGCCCAGCTGCCCCACCACCCGCATGGCATCGGGCGTGGCGATGACCACGTCGAAGTCCAGGTTGCCCTGCTTGATGCTGTCGGCCAGGTCGTCGAAACCGACGACGTCGGCCCCCGCCTCCCGCGCCGCCTCGGCGTTGGCACCCTGGGCGAACACCGCCACCCGTACCGTCCGGCCGGTGCCGTTGGGCAGCACCGTGGAGCCCCGCACCACCTGGTCCGACTTGCGCGGGTCCACCCCGAGGTTCACGGCCACATCGACGGTCTCCGGGAAGCGGACGCTGCTCAGCTCCTTCAGCAGCCGGAATGCCTCGTCCACCGGGTAGAAGCGGCCCTGCTCCACCTTCTCACGAATGGCCCGCATGCGCTTGGACAGTTTCGCCATGATCAGAGCCCCTCCACGTCCAGGCCCATGCTGCGGGCACTGCCGGCAATGGTCCGCACCGCCGCGTCCATGTCGGCCGCGGTCAGGTCCGGCATCTTGGTCTGGGCGATCTCCTCCAGCTGGACCCGGGTGACCTTGCCCACCTTGACCGTGTTGGGGGTGGCACTGCCCTTGGGGATGCCTGCCGCCTTGCGCAGCAGCACGGCCGCCGGCGGGGTCTTGGTGATGAAGGTGAAGCTGCGGTCGTTGTAGACCGTGATCACCACCGGGATGGGCAACCCCTTCTCCAGGCTCTGCGTCTGGGCGTTGAACGCCTTGCAGAACTCCATGATGTTGACCCCGTGCTGGCCCAGCGCGGGGCCCACCGGCGGGCTGGGATTGGCCTCCCCCGCCGGCACCTGCAGCTTGATGTATGCCTCGACTTTCTTTGCCATCGTTGACTCCCGTGGGTGCTGGCGCCTCGCGGCTCCCCACTGTCCGGTTCCACCGCCGCCCCGCGGGGGCGGCGGCACTTCCAAATGTTGATTCCTAGGCCTTCTCCACCTGGCCGAATTCCAGTTCCACCGGCGTCGAGCGGCCGAAGATGGTCACCTCCACCCGCAGCCGGTTCTTGTCGTAGTCCACCTCCTCCACGACGCCATTGAAGTCGTTGAAGGGGCCATCCGTGATCCGCACCACCTCGCCCGGCTCGAACAGGACCTTGGGCCGGGGCTTCTCCGCCCCCTCCTCCACCCGCGCCAGGATGGCCTCCGCCTCACGGTCGGAGATGGGCGCGGGCCGGTCCGAGGTGCCGCCGATGAAGCCGAGCACCTTGGGGACGTCCTTGACCAGGTGCCAGGCGTCGTCGTCCATCTCCATCTGCACCAGCACGTAGCCGGGGAAGAACTTGCGCTCACTGCGCCGTTTCTGGCCGTCCCGCATCTCCACCACCTCCTCGGTGGGGACCAGGATGTCGCCAAACTTGTCTTCCATGCCGGCGCGGGCGATACGGTCCTGGAGCGACCGCTTCACCTGGTTCTCGAACCCGGAATAGGCATGCACCACGTACCAACGCTTCGCCATCGTCGTCAGGCTCCCTGCCCCGTGATCCAGCGGACCGCCGTCAGCATGAGGATGTCGAACAGCCACAGGATGAGGCCCATGGCCACCACCATGACGAACACGGCCACCGCCGTCTGCAAGGTCTCCTGGCGCGAGGGCCAGACCACCTTGCGCACCTCCATGCGGGCATCCGCCAGGTAGGCCAGAACCCGCCGCCCCGGCTCGGTGCGGGAGGCGATGAACAGGGCCAGTACCAGGCCCAGCAACAGGCCGAGGGTGCGAAACACCAACAGCACGTCGCTGAACCAATAGAACGCCCCCAGGCTGGCGACCAGCACCAGCCCGGCCAATACCATCTTGAGGGAATCGCCACTCGATTCCCGGCCCTCAGCCCTCGAATTCATCACCACTCCGCTCGCCCGTGCCGCCCCTTGCCACAACGGCCGGAAACCGTCCGCCCCGTTCCCGGCGGGCCGGGAAGAACATGGCAGGCCAGGAGGGAATCGAACCCCCAACCTGCGGTTTTGGAGACCGCTGCTCTGCCAATTGAGCTACTGGCCTATGTTTCGTGAGGCGTGAGGGAACGTCTCCCTCACGCCTCACCCCTCACCTCATTCAATGATCTTGGAGACCACGCCAGCACCCACGGTGCGGCCACCCTCCCGGATCGCAAACCGCAAACCCTCCTCCATCGCAATCGGCGCAATCAGCGATAC
>JALWSQ010000175.1 GCA_026993645.1 Thiohalobacter sp. | reverse complement strand
ACTGGGCGGACGACGGCCGGGCACACGAACTCGGGGTGGGCTGGCGCAGCGCCGGCCTGTACCGCATTCCGTTGGGACGCACCCGGCTGCGGTTCCAGGCCCGGGGCAACCGGTTCCGGATCCTGGGCCAGCCGAAGGTGCCGGTGTTCGATGGCCGGCTGGTGATCAACGAGGGCGATCTCAGCGCCCCGGGCCGGCCGGACATGCGGTTCGGTTTCGATGCCGTGCTGACGCCGGTGTCGCTGGCGCGCGTCACCCGTGCCTTCGGCTGGCCGCGGCTGGCCGGCACCCTGTCCGGGGTGATTCCCCACGTGCGCTACGCCGATCACCGCCTGGCGCTGGGTGGCATGTTGCTGGCGGAGGCCTTCGACGGCGACATCCGGGTCAGTCATTTGGTGGTGGAGGATCCCTTCGGCACGGTGCCGCGGCTGCAGGCCGACGTGGATCTCTCCCGCCTGGATCTCAAAGTCCTCACCGATACCTTTGCCTTTGGTAAGATTGAGGGGCGCCTGTCGGGCCGGGTGAAGGGGTTGCGTCTGGTGGACTGGAAACCGGTGGCCTTCGATGCCTGGTTCGGCACCCCGGCGGACGACCACAGCCGGCACCGGATCAGCCAGCGGGCGGTGGAGAACCTGTCCCGCATCGGCGGGGGCGGCCTGCCGGCGGGCCTGTCGCGGGCCTTCCTGTCCCTGTTCCGCGACTTCAGCTATGCCCGCCTGGGGCTCGGCTGCCGGCTGGAGCAGGGCGTCTGCCACATGCGTGGCGTGGCCGATGCGAAGGAAGGTTTCTACATCGTCCGGGGCCGCATGCTGCCGCCCCGGATCGATGTCATAGGGTATGCGCGCGAGGTGGACTGGTCCACGCTGTTGGACCGGATACGGGCCGTGGTGAAGACCGGCGCGGCGGCCAGGGTCGAATGAGGAGAGGAACCATGAGACATTGGCGCTTCACAGGGATACTGCTGACCGCACTGGTGATGGCCGCTTGCGTGACCATCAACGTCTATTTCCCCGCGGCCCAGGCCCAGCAGGCCGCGGATCGCATCATCCGCGATGTCTACGGCACGCCCAAGGGCAAGGCCCCGCCACCGGCCGAATCGGCTCCGGCCAAGCCGGCCCCGGCGCCGAAGGCATCGCCCCAGGGCCGGCTGGAGCGGCCGGTCTGGGTGGCGGGCCTGGAATGGCTGGTCACGCCGGCCCAGGCGGCGCCCAACCTGTCGGTGAACACACCGACGGTGCGACGGCTGGAGGCCTCCATGAAGCAGCTCCATGCGCGGCTGGTGCCCTACTTCCGCTCGGGCATCGTCGGCCTGACCGCGGACGGCCGCATCCAGATCCGGGATCTCAACGCGGTGCCGCTGGAGAAGCGCCATTTCGTCCGGCGCCTGGTGAGCGAGCAGAACCATGCCCGCGATGCCCTGTACCACGAGATCGCGCGGGTCAACGGCCACCCCGACTGGGAGCCCAAGATCCGGGCGATCTTCGCCCGGCGCTGGATCGACAATGCGCCCGCGGGTTGGTGGTACCAGGACAAATCGGGCAAGTGGCGGCGCAAGTAGGCGGCGCGTGATGCTCAACGTACTGGTGTTCGACATCGAGACCGTGCCCGACGTCGACGGCGGGCGGCGGCTGTTCGGGCTCGAGGGGCTGGACGACGAGGACGTGGCCAAGGCCATGTTCCATCTGCGGCGGCAGGAGACGGGTGACAGCGAGTTCCTGCGTCACCACCTGCACCGCATCGTGGCCATCTCGGCGGTCTACCGTTCGGGGGATCACCTGGCGGTCTGGTCGCTGGGGGATACCGAGGCGGACGAGAGGGAACTGATCCAGCGTTTCTTCGATGGCATCGACCGCTTCACGCCGCGCCTGGTGTCCTGGAACGGCGGTGGTTTCGACCTGCCGGTGTTGCACTACCGGGCGCTGGTGCACGGGGTGCAGGCGCCGCGTTACTGGGAGGCGGGGGACGAGGACCGCGACTTCCGCTACAACAACTATCTCAACCGGTTCCACGAGCGGCACACGGACCTGATGGACGTGCTGGCGGCCTACAACGGGCGTGCGGCGGCACCCCTGGACCAGATCGCGACCTTGCTGGGCCTGCCGGGCAAGATGGGCATGAGCGGGGCCAGGGTGTGGGACAGTTACCTGGCGGGGGACCTGGAGGGTATCCGCAATTACTGTGAGACGGATGTGCTCAATACCTATCTCGTCTACCTGCGTTACGAGCTGATGCGCGGGCGGCTGGATGCGGCCGGACACGCGGCCGAGTGCCAGCGCCTGCGCGATTACCTGGCGCGGGAGGACCGGCCCCATTTCCGCGAGTTCCTGGCGGCTTGGCGTGAGGCCTGAGGCGTAGGATGCGCAAAGGCGCGGAGCGCCGTGCGCATCGCTGACCCGCACATCATCGCGATGGGGCGAGCTGAACCGAGGTACCCGTGGCCCGCAGACGAAGAAAACGCCTGCCGGAGGGCAGCTTTCCGGCGCACATCGATGACCTGTCGCACGACGGCCGTGGGGTGGCGCGGGTGGAGGGCAAGGCGGTGTTCATCGACGGTGCCCTGCCGGGCGAGGCGGTGCGTTTCGTCTACCGTGCCCGCTACCGCCACTACGACGAGGGCCAGGTGGTGGAGGTACTGCAGCCCTCGCCGGATCGGGTGGCGCCGCGTTGCGCCCATGCCGGCATCTGCGGCGGCTGCAGCCTGCAGCATCTGCGCCCGGAGGCCCAGATCCTGGCCAAGGACCGGCTGCTGCGCGACAACCTGGAACGCATCGGCGGGGTGGCCCCGGCGCGCTGGCTATCGCCGCTGACCGGTCCGCTCTGGGGCTACCGGCACAAGGCGCGTCTGGGCGTGAAATACGTGCCGCGGAAGGGCGGGGTGCTGGTGGGATTCCGCGAGAAGCGTTCGTCCTACGTGGCCCGGCTGGAACGCTGCGAGGTGCTCCATCCCCAGGTGGGAGAGCGGCTGCCGGCGCTGGCGGACCTGATCGGCCAGCTGTCGGTGCGGGATCGTATTCCCCAGATCGAGGTGGCGGTGGGCGACGGCCCGGCGGCGCTGGTGCTGCGGCACCTGGCGCCGCTGCCGGAGTCGGACCGGGCGCGGCTGCGGGCCTTCGCGGCGGCCAGCGAACTCCAGCTCTACCTGCAGCCGGGGGGGCCGGAGACGGTGACACCCCTGTGGCCGGAGGCGCCGGTCTTGAGCTATACCCTGCCGGAGTCGGACCTGACCCTGTCCTTCGAACCCACGGACTTCACCCAGGTCAACCCGGCCATGAACCGGCGCATGCTGGCCCAGGCCCTGGACCTGCTGGACCCGGGGCCGGAGGACCGGGTGCTGGACCTGTTCTGCGGCCTGGGCAACTTCACCCTGCCGCTGGCGCGCCGGGCGCGGCAGGTGACGGGGGTGGAAGGGGAGGCGGGGCTGGTGCAACGGGTCCGGGACAACGCGGCGCGCAACGGGATCACCAACGCGGAATTCCACCTGGCCAACCTGATGCAGGATGTCTCGGGGGCGCCCTGGCTCGGGCGGGACTACGAGGGGATCCTGCTCGATCCGCCGCGCAGCGGTGCCCAGGAGGTGATCCCCCATGTGGCGCGTCTGGGAGCCCGCCGTATCCTCTATGTCTCCTGCCATCCGGCCTCGTTGGCGCGGGATGCGGGCCTGCTGGTGCGGGCGCATGGTTACCGGCTGGTCGTGGCCGGCGTCATGGACATGTTCCCCCACACGGCCCACGTCGAATCCATGGCCCTGTTCGAATCGCCGTAGGATGCGCAAAGGCCCGAAGGGCCGTGCGCATCGGTGAGGAGTGAGGCGTGAGGGGTGAGGAAACCCACCCGTCATTCCCGCGCCGGTGGCGTCCCGTTGTTGGGCACGCTCGCTGCGCTCGCTTTGCCCAACCTACGGGTGCCACGAATAGGCCATGTGTGATACCCCGTAGGATGCGCAAAGGCCCGAAGGGCCGTGCGCATCGGTGGTCGTGCGTATCATCGGCCGCCGGCCGGATCTCCTCGGCTCACTGCCGGTACCAACGGCGTTGCAGGGCGGTGAAGACCCGGACCGGATAGCGGCGGCTGCCGGGGCTGCCATTGTAACGAGCCAGTGCCCGCTGGTAGTCGCCACCTGCCCGGTCCAGGTAGAGGCGGAGGATGGCGCAGCCATAGCGGATGTTGGTGCGGATGTCGAACAGGTCGTCGTCGGGACGGCCGATCGCCCGCACCCAGA
>JALWSQ010000174.1 GCA_026993645.1 Thiohalobacter sp. | reverse complement strand
GAATCCTGAGGATCAGCAGGCGGACGAATGGGCTGAGTGGTCGGCCATGGAACGGTGGATCGGGAAGGCAACCGGTCGTTCCAACCATCGTGTCCCTCCAGGTTGACAGCTGAGTCTCTCATGGTATTTTGGAGGGCAGGTGCGACGAAATACGTCGCACCTGGTTGGTGCGTTCCGGTGTGGCTTCAACTCGATATGAGTGCCTACCAGCCTGTTGAAATTTCCTCCGGGAAGCCCTATAGTGAAACCAGCGCCGATTTGATCCTCAGCTTGCGGGCGCTCTACAAATGCGGCTAAAGCGGTGTCGAACCTGCTTTGGCGAATGCTGAGCGGGTTTTATTTTGCCCGAGATGAACCGCCGATTTAAGTGACAACTTGCAGGGCGGGGTAGAAATACTGCTAAAGCGTCGGCTGCCTGCATGCTCCCGGAGGCCAGCTAGCGCTGGTAATCCAACGGGAGCGGAGACGAACCATGAGTGACAGGCAGTATCTCTTTACCTCCGAGTCGGTCTCGGAAGGCCATCCGGACAAGCTGGCCGACCGCATCTCCGACAGCATCTTGGACCATTTCCTTGCCGCCGATCCCACCGCGCGCGTGGCCTGCGAGACCCTGGTGACCAACGGCCGGGTGGTCGTAGCCGGCGAGTTCGGGACCCGTCCGGATGGCAGGTTCGAAGCGCTGGCCGCCGGAATCGAGCCACTGGTGCGGCAGGTGCTGCGGGATGCCGGCTACAGTGCGAGCTTCCCTGGCATCGACCCCGATGGCTGCGAGGTCAATCTGTGCCTGAACCGGCAGTCGAGCGACATCGAACAGGGCGTGGTCGGCCGCGAGCACGCCATCGGCGCCGGTGACCAGGGGCTGGTGTTTGGCTATGCCACCGACGAGACGCCGGAACGGATCCCCTTGCCGCTGCTGCTGGCTCACCGGCTGGTGGCACGCCAGGCCGAGCTACGGTGTAACGGCACCTTGCCCTGGCTGCGGCCGGATGCCAAGAGCCAGGTCACCGTCCGATACCGCGGCGCGGTCCCCGTCGGTGTGGAGACCGTGGTACTCTCCACTCAGCATGCCGAGGAGGTGGATCACCGGGAGGTCGAGGCAGCGGTGTGCGCCGAGATCGTGGAGCCGGTGATCCCGCCCGGCTGTCGCTGCCCGGGCTTCCGGGTACTGGTCAACCCCACGGGTCGTTTCGTGGCCGGTGGCCCCGCCGCCGACACCGGCCTGACTGGCCGCAAGCTGGAGGTCGACACCTACGGTGGCCGTTGCCCCCACGGCGGAGGCGCCTTTTCCGGCAAGGATCCGACCAAGATCGACCGTTCCGGGGCCTATGCGGCCCGTTACCTCGCCCGCCAGGTCGTCGCGGCGGGTCTCGCGCGCCAGTGTACCATCCAGATGGCCTACGCCATCGGCGTGACTGAACCGGTCTCCTTGTACGTCGATACTCACGGCACCGGCGCCGTCCCGGAGGCCATCATCGAGGACGCCGTCCATGCCACCTTCGATCTGACACCGGCGGGCATCATTCGGGCGCTGGATCTGCGCCGTCCAATCTATGCGCAGACTGCGGCCTATGGCCACTTCGGCCGCAGTTTGCCGGGGTTCACCTGGGAACACGAGGATCGGGCCGCTGCGCTGGCGGCGGCTGCCGGCCTGAGGGAGGAACCGTCATGCGGGTGATCTTTCTGACCGACCGGCCTGTTGATGACGAATTCACGGAGCGTTTCCGTTCTGCGACAACGGCCGAACTCGTGGATGCCTTCAACAGCCAGGTGGGTAATCCCGGCTGGGTGTCAGCGAAGGGGCGCTACCTGTTGGCGCTGTACCATGAGTTCAAGCGCCGCGGGATCGACATCTCCGTGATCGACACGGGCAACGGGATGAACATGGACCGGCACGTCCGGCTCGACGATAGCGGCCGCCGCCTGGTGCTGGCCTGATTCTGCACACCGATGGCCAAGGCGCGATAGATAGGGCTGCGGTGTTACATCGCCGTAGAGAGGGTGATATTCCGGCCAGAATCCCTCAGGCCACCTTCAGGTGCATGTCCAGGTGGATGTCGTCGTAGGGGCAGATGAGCTTTCCAGCCGGGGTCTTCTCGACCAGGCCGAGGGATACCAGCACCTGGGCGTCGTCGTGGACCCGCCGCACGTCCCGGCTCAGGCGACGGGCCAGCTCCCGCACGCCGACCTCACCGGCGCCCTGGAGCGCTCGCACCATCTCCCAGCGGTTCGGCGTCAAGTGCTGGAAGAACGCTGCCGGCGACTCGAAGTTGAGCCGTTCGCCCTGGTAGCGGCCCTTTTCCAACCCGGCCCGGGCGATCCTGCCGCCCTCGCGCAGAGCCGCCTTCCAGTCGTCCTGCAAGGTGATGGTCAAGACACGTTTCATGATTTGCCTTTCCAGGCCGCGACGGCCTCGATGAAGTCCTCGATCAGCCGTTCCACCGGGTGGGAGTTGGCAGGATAGCCAACCTCGGGACGTGTTGGCAATACAGTCAACAGCCAGCCCAAATCCAGTCTTGTGCCATCGGCAGCTGGGCTTTGAGCGATAGCCTGGTGCCCATATTCGGGGGATGATTCAGGGCCGATGCGCACTGGGGGCCTATATAAATAGTGCCGTAAGACTGTGACACTTGAGCCGTTACCCTAGCCTAAACGGCATCGAGCCAAGGGGCATTAAGATACCTCTTGGCACGCTATGGACTTCCGTAACTCTATGTGATATAGTGCATTTATAACAAGAAGAAAGCCTAGTAGATGAGATAAGGGCACACTACAATTCGTTATATGTTCGACCTCCGGAGCCAAAGGTCAGAGGTTCGAATCCTCTCGGGCGCGCCATTCACTGCGTTCTGTCGCGCCCACTGGTCGGATTTCCAGCCCCTTCGGGGCGTTCGCCGGGCTGCGTTCGTCCACTGGACGAACGGTCCCGTCTCACCCTCTCGGGCGCGCCATCTCCCCAATTTCCCGCAGCTTGCAGACGACCGAAGCGTCGTTTTTCTGGCATGAGCGTTAGTCCAATAAACCGAGACTCAGCGGTGTGCCCAAACGCGGCTTGCGCTCGTGAGCTTTGGCCGTAGCGGCGAAAAAACCGCCTTTCAGGGGCTGTGCCTTGAATGTGCCCAGATTGTGCCTGGCGTCTTTCTGGATGCTGTCAGGGGCAGCTCCGATATCTAGATAAGACTCCAAGATCGAACTATACTTAGATTAACATCCATCAATGGACGCTAATGGGCTACCGCATGGAACCCGCCTTTGACACCGTTCCTGATCCGGATGTGCTCGTGATCCCGCGCGAGGCACAGGCCGCGGCCGGCCTGAAGGCCTTCTTCCACATGGTCGACGAATGGGGGTTGAGCGTGGACGAGGCCCGCCGCTTGCTGGGCAATCCCAGCCGCTCGCGGTTCTACGACCTGCGGGCGGGCAAGCCTTCTGCCGTCCGGAGCCTGTCGGACGACGAGCTCGACCGGCTGGCGTACCTGTCCGGTATCTACGCCATGCTGAACCTGCTCTATTCGCAGGACAGCCATGACGCCTGGCTGCGCAACGAAAGCCGGCTGCCGGCCGAGGCCATGTACCGACCCTGGGGGCTGGGTTCGCCGTTGGGCTACATGCTGAGCGGCAAGCTCAAGGCGCTGGCCGATGTCTATGAGTATCTCGATGCCGAGCGATGCGGCGCGTGAGGTCCTGGCCCCCGCCGCCGCGGTGCCGGGTGCGCTGGCGCCATCAGTACCGCATCATCCCGACGCAGGTGCCGCGTATCGACCTCTTCGAGCGCATCGATCTGGACGAGGAGGGAAAGCGGGCCTTGTGGGCGCTCACCGCCAGGGTGAATCCACGGGTACTCGCGGAGACCGGCGACCTGCGCCTGGTGCGCCTGGGGGACATGGTCCACGGCCCCCATGCCGACATCGTCATGGGCGCCTTCACCCATGCCAGGATGCCGACCCGATTCTCGGATGGCCCGATGGGCATCTGCTACTGCGCGCGCACCCAGGTGACCGCGATCTACGAGACGGCCTTCCACAAGGAACGCCACGCCCGGGAACGGGGCGTGCCCGCCCAGGACTTCCACATGCGCGTCTGGATCGGGGAAGTCAGGAAGCCCTGCTACGATGTCCGCGGCTCCGGCTATGACGCCCTGCATGACCCTGATCACTACGGGGCCTCACAGAACTTCACGCATTGGTTGCTCGCTCGGGACCCCGACGCGTACGGGATCGTCTACCGCAGCGTTCGCCATCCCGGGGGGGATTGCCTGGCCGCCCTGCGCCCCCTGACGGTCTCCTTGCCGGTCCAGGGCCCGCATCTGGTCTACCACTGGGATGGCCGGCGCATCACCCACGTGGTCGAGCAATCGGACCCGATCGTGGAGTTCTGAGTCAATCCACGGCCCCCCTGGGTGTGCTGCCCCGGGCTTCCCCTATAGCGCCGTGAATACGGATGGGCCACGAGGGTGTGGTGGACGGGCTAGGTTGTCATACGATACGCTTGCTCCACGGATGGGCCTGGATTGCCAGCGCCCTGGAGCGCTCGCACCATCTCCCAGCGGTTCGGCGTCAAGTGCTGGACGAACGCTGCCGGCGGCTCGAAGTTGAGCCGTTCGCCCTGGTAGCGGCCCTTTTCCAACCCGGCCCAGGCGATGCTGCCGCCCTCGCGCAGAGCCGCCGTCCAGTCGTCCTGCAGGGTGATGGTCAAGACAGGTTTCATGATTTGTCTTTCCAGGCCGCGACGGCCTCGATGAACTCCTCGATCAGCCGTTCCACTGAGTGGAAGTTGTCAGGATAGCCAACCTCAGGGCGTGTCGGCAATACAGTTAGCAGTGAGACGGTCCTAGGATGCCGATGGGCACGTCGCTGCGCTCCTTTGCCCATCCTACAAAATGGGTTCGGCTTTGCGGGCAGTCAAGGTCGTCCTTCGAACGCCAATTTCCATCTCTGCTTAGGATCCTGGAACGTTATCTCGCTTGGCTCGAAATGCTCGGGATCATACGGATAATAGTTCTTCGCGTGACCCTTGAGCCATTGAGTGATATCGGCGTATTCTTCATGAGTCCTGTCATTGAGGATCTCAAGGAGGTTGTAATAGCCGGGTACACCACCGCAATCTTCTGGTGGGCAGGCCCGTTCCCCACCCAGGCAATTTGGATATTTCTTTCCCTTTTCTCGTAGAAATAGGCCTTCCATGACGATTCTATGCTGCCATCCATCCCCGAAATCGTATTCATATAACGCTTCGTCACCGGGCTCCTTGAAGAACCGACATAATGGTACCTTCCAACCAGGAAGAATGGTTTCTTCATCCATATCATCCGGGATTCCAATAAGGACGGGCTTTCGTTTCCGGGGTGGAACAATGCGGAAGGCGTGGAGATGATAATCCAGCCATCCCATTGCATCCTGGATGGCGACATGAAGATCCCAAAACGTGTAAGTCGATGGGACCTCGATGACTCGCCATATCGGTGGCGCAACCTCCATCAGCTCTATTTTGAACCGGTATGCGATTTTCCGTTTCATGGGCCCAAATATCCAGGTTGATCAATGGCAATGGGTGACCTATGGGTTCTCCTCGACAGAGTTTATCACGGCGAGAGCGTGCGAGGGTGTGTTTGTGGATGACAAGTCATCGGTCGCGCGGTGGTCTAAGAAATGCAAAGTTGGAGATGGCGTTGTGGCTTTTTGGCGCGAGCGTCGGATAGGGTACCCTTCCGTTTTGTGGTTACGCAATTTCGAGGAGGCAGGACATGGACCCCAAAATACCCCTCGATGAACTCCGCCGACGGTACGAGGCGCTGGGCCCGATTGAGGAAATGCCCGGCGAACGGACCGCGCTCGGTCGGTGTTCCACGTTTTCGGGATTCCTGGCCCACGGCCCGATAATCGCACCTGAGGTCGATTGGTATCGTAATCTTCCAGAGGGCCAAGCCCACCCGGAGTTGTTCGATCTCATTGCAGAGGCGTGGCCCCTTCGCCGTTAAAGCAAGGCACCGGGTTTTTCTTGCCGATAGCGAGTGGCATGCATTCCGGCTGGCCGTCACTTCGCACTGCTACGGATCGAGCTCCCTTTCGGCCAGTTACCGGAGTCGATCCAAGTTCCCAACCCCGGGTTTCTGGTGGCTCGCAGACAACGGCCACGCGGTGGTAACTGTGGCTTGCAAGATGGGAGTACTCACGCCCTGTAAAACACCCGGAGATTGCGTTAATGAATCCGACACTTCCGCACTTTGCATGCGGGCATCGGTATTTCCTTGTGATAACAATTACTTGAACGAGGCGCCGCGTCGTGCAGCTGTCAATGAATTTGACAGGCAGCCTGGCCCCGTTCCGCGAGCTATCCGACCGCATATCGAAAAAGTCGAAATTAACAATTAGTTGGCCCCTTTGCGCAAACCTGGAACGCGTTTTGCTGGTACCTGTTCTCACTGGATAAAGATCGGGCTGCGGCCTGTGATGAAGAAGAGGTGAAAAAGTCTCCGCCCACCACCGGGTGGGTGGACGAAGAACGTACATACAGGAGCAATAATCATGAAAAGATATCTTTTGGGGGCGATCGGTATTTACACATTGTCCTTTGCAAGTGCGACGGTTCAGGCAGCTCTGGTGGGGCGCTTGCCGGCGACATCGGGCGGTACCGATTATCAGGCCTACTACGACACCGCGCTGAATATCACATGGATGGCAGATGCCAATCTGGCTGCGACCAAAACATTCGGGACAGCAGGGGTTAATGCTGGTGGTTATATGACCTGGGCGACGGCGAATTCCTGGATCGCAAATATGAATGCAGCCAATTACCTGGGCTTCAATGACTGGCGTCTGCCCGTCACAGCGCAGCCGGACCCAACATGTGGTAGCCAGACGGCCGGCAATCCTCCACAGGGTTATGGGCTCAATTGCACCGGTAGTGAAATCGGTCACCTGTACAATGTCGATGGTGTGACCGTGGCGACGCCGGGCCCATTTAGCCACATCCAGTCAAGCATGTATTGGGGTGGTACAGTGTATGCACCCAATCCTACCTACGTGTGGGGTTTCCGCTTCGGGCACGGCGGCGAACAAACCGCACCCAACAAGGACCTCAATGCGTTTGTGTGGGCAGTCCGCACTGGTGACGTTACGGCCGTTCCTGTGCCCGCGGCCATGTGGCTGTTTGGTAGCGGCCTGATAGGGTTGCTGGGTATGGCCAGGCGTACGCGCTGACGTTGACGGCGTGGTTAAAACGTTATGGACAACGACGCCGGGGAGGAATGCTTGCGACGCATCCGGGACCATGCTGGACAATGTCCAGCTGGCCCGGATAGGTTTGGTAACACTGCCGGGTAGTATCCCCCTGTTCCTTAGAGGTTTCGAGACCGGGCAGGTGCGTTCCGACTGCACGGGGCGCGGTGTCCGATGGGTGGCGACTGACCCCGGGTCCGGTCCAAGTGGGCGCATCATCAGCCCTGTGGTTTCTGCGATACGGACGTCCTATGATTGGTTCCCCGAGGTTGATTGGGCTGGAGGGTCGGTCATGTCGTCGCGAAAGGATCACGCTTTGTCCCCAAAGGGTGCGCCGCGGGGCCTCATCGTATTTGCCGTGGGCCTGTTGGTTCAATTCGGGTGGGCCGCTGTTTGGGCGCAGCCGGTCGGAATATCAACAGAGAATGAAACAGCCCCCGTACAGGGGCTGCTGCCGGAACATTTGTTTGGGCAGACAGACCGGGAGTCGCTCCAAAGGGCCAGAAAGGCGGCGGCCAGTGGGGATGCATCGGTGATGAACAACATCGGTGCGATGTACCAGTTGGGCCGAGGTGTGGATAAGGACTATGGGAAGGCGTTGCAGTGGTACCGAAAGGCAGTGAACGCGGGCAACGCGAACGCGCTATTCAATATTGGCCTTCTCTACCTTCATGGTCTTGGCGTGGAGCAGGATGACCGGGAGGCAGCGCAGTGGTTTCGTAAGGCGGCGATGCGGGATATCAGGGCCGCGATGTATCAGCTTGCACTCATGTATGCCTACGGTGAAGGGGTGGGACAGGATTATGCAAAGGCCTTCGAGTGGTTCGAGAAGGCAGCGATCCGGGGGTACACGGATGCTATGTACAATCTGGGTGTGCTCTACATGAATGGTCTCGGCACGGAGCGGGATGATGCGGCGGCGGTGAAGTGGTACCGGAAGGCGGCGGCGCAGGGTGTTGCGCGCGCGATGACCAGCCTCGGTACAATGTACGCATACGGGCGGGGCGTGCAGCGGGACTATGGGAAGACAGAGAAGTGGTATCGCAAAGCGGCGGCGCTGGGGGATGCGGATGCCATGTATGGTCTCGGCCGGCTGTATGCCAATGGCGACGGGGTGAAGCAGGATGACAGGGTGGCAGCGAGCTGGTATCGAAAGGCGGCCGCACGGGGGAACGTAGACGCGATGTTCCATCTCGGGGCCGTATCTGTCTTTGGCATTGGGGTGAAGCAGGATGTCAGGGAGGGCGTCAAGTGGCTGAGCAAGGCGGAGCAGAAAGGAAACCAGGATGCGCGGAACCTGCTCAGGAAGCTGTTGGAGTTGGCGGTTGAGGCGATAGAGTTGCCTGGAAGCAAGAATGATGCGCCTGAAAGCGATGCAAGGTGATGCGCGACGATTTGAATAAGCTATTCCACCGACAAAAAGTCATAGCGGTATTCCCGACAGCGGTCAGGGAGTGAACATGGTCTGGCAATTCGTTTGCCGGATGGTCTCGTACCATCAGTCGGTGGTTTTGTTGCCACGATCACGGAAGGCGCCGGCAAGCATCTGTCGTAGCCGCTGGTGCACCCGGATGGGCTTGAGGCCGACGACGGCCGCCAGCCGGGCGAAATTCACCATTTGGGTGCATCCTTCCATCGGGTGAGTGCCGTCACCATAGTCGGCGAGCATTCGATATATAGAGTCGACAATAAGTTTATGAATCGACATTTTAGTTTGCTGCGCTCTAATAGTCATCACGTCCCTATTGGTGAGTGTCTGTCGCCGCGGCTCGCTTGACAGCCTAGCTGGCCCCGGCCAAGGTGGGCCCCAGGCACCGGCATGATGCCGGCAGGAGGTGGCCCATGCCCACTGATCCCCCTTATCACTGGCTGCTGGACGATGCGGTCCTGGCCCGTGCCCGGCGCCTGCTGGACGCCCTGCGCAGCGGTGAGGCGCAGCCGGGTGGTCGCTTGGCGGCCGAGCTGGAGGGCGGGTTGCCGTCCAGCGCCGAGGCCCTGGTCGCGGCCCTGTTGCGGACCAAGCAGACGTGCATCTTTGCGGAGTCGGAGATTCGAGGAGACGGCAGCGACTGGACGTCGGAGGAGGTGGGGCTCATGGGGGACATCAGCTGCCTGGTGCCGGTGACCGTGTTCGATGACGGTCGCTGGGACCGGCCCCGTGTCCATGAACCGCCCTTCAGCGCCCACCTGCTGTTCGTGCCCAGCGCCTTGATGCATGATCACCAGGCTGCACCAGCGGCCGATCGGCTCGAGGTCGCACCACAGGGGCGGCTCGATGCCGCGGCCTACGGTCGTCTGTATGCCCGCCGGCTGCGACCGGTGTTCGATGCCATCGAGGCAGTGGCCCGGGCCGCCGGCAAGGGCGCCGTGGTGACCCTGCCCGGCCTGGGATGCGGCGCCTTTGCGGGGGCCTTTCGCGGGCAGTTGGGGGCACTGCTGGCCGAGTGTCTGCACGAGTTCCTGGCGAGCCAGGCGGAACGCTGGCCCAGCCTGCGGCTGGTGCATTTCGATCCCCACCATGGCCTGGAGGCGGCGTCGTGGCGGATCGGTGACGACCTGGTCTATCGTATCCGGCCTCTGTGCGGCGCCGGCGGGCATCCGCAGCTCAGCCGGGTCGAGGTGCTGGATGAGGATGCGGGCCGGCTCAGTGGCTGCCACCTGTTCAGCCTGGTCGCCTGGGACCACGTTTCCTGGCCCGGCAACGATTTCTATGGTGGGTCACGCAATACCGACGATGGCGTCAAGGCCGCCGCCACGGACAGCATGTATCGCATGACCGGCGTCCGCGGCCAGTATGATCCCCACCGTTACCAATACCGCCCACCGCAGGGATATGGCACCTGGGGCGAGCTGGTCCGCCACCGTGGCATCCGGCTCCGCACCTGAGGCGACGCGCGGCGGAGACGGCTGGGAGTAATAGAACCGCATGCGATACCCTCCATCCTTCAGGCGGGTACGTCCTTGACCGACCAGGCGCTCATCGCGGCGCTGGTGGCCGGGGATCCGCAGGCAGCGCGCATCTTCGTGCAGCGCTTCGGGCCCATCGCCCGCCACATCGCCATGCACCTGTTCCGGTGCGACGAGGAAAGGGGACGGGAACTGTTGCAGCAGCTCTTTCTTCACCTGTGCGAGAACGACTGGCGGCGGCTGCGCCAGTGGGATGGGCGTGGCAGGCTGGAAAGCTATGTCTACACCATTGCCCGGCGGCTCATGCTGCGGGAGATCGAGCGGGGCCGGCCGGAGGGGCCACTGCCGGAGGAGGAAGACCAGTGGCCGGTCATCGAGGATCCACCGGATGAACCGGCCCTGCCACCAGCCGACCGCAAGGCGCTTGAGGAATGCCTGCACGAGGCCATGAGTCACCTGTCCGCACGTGACCGCCAGCTCGTCGCCCGGCGCCACTGGCGGGGGGCCAGTTACCGCGAGATCGCCGAGATCGAGGGCATGACCGTCAACGGCGTCGGCGTGGCCCTGCTACGGGCCGAACGCCGGCTGGCGGGTTGGATGGAACGGATCTGCGCCCGGTTGCTGACCCTGTTCAGCGGAGGAGGTGACTGATGGGCTTGCCCAGGATCAGGTTGCACCTCGCGGACGAGGCCCTGCTCCGGTTGCGGGATGGCGAGGACGTGGACGGGGACGAGCGGACCCATCTCGAGCAGTGCCCCCTGTGCCAGGACCTGCTGGCTGCCTGGCGGGCCTTCGGCGAGGCCATCGCCGCGGTCGGGCAAGAACCACCAGATGCATACCTGGCAGCGTCGACGTCGCCGCAGGCACTGCAGGGAATGTCCGGAGCCAAGCGCACCGTCGAGGATGCTTCAGGCAGCGTGCCTCGATTCAGTCGGGCGAAAAGGACGGAACCACTGCCCGAATCCTGGACCGAGGACCTGCTGTCGCTGTTGGCGTCCAGGCAACCGGTGACGGAGCTGGGGACGTTGCGCATCGTGCCCCTGAACGCCGGCCCGATCCCCGTCCTGCGCACATACCTTGTACCACCGGAGCAGGCGGTAGCGGACGCTGCGGCGTGGTCCAGAAAACGGCATCTCGGATCGGGGTTGCGCGGTATCGCCGTCCTCTGGGATGAGCTGCCCGTAGAGCTCGCCATCCGCCCCGCCGGCGCCTGGCTGTTCCTCGTGGTGCGGCTGGAACCCCGGTTCGGCGTGGCGCACGGGGTGAGGGAGGCCACGCTGATTCCGACGCAGGGCCGGCCACGGATCCGCGCCTTCATCCCAGAGCCCGCATTTCCAGATCCGGAGTTGTCGCGCAGCCTGGCTGCGTCGAAGCAAAGTTGGTACCGCCTGGCGGGCGGTTCCGGCTTCTCGGGGTCGGCCGCCCTGGCCTGGTTCCCCCTGCCGGCCAGCGGCCCGGCCGACCTGTTCCTGCATGGGGAGGGGACCGCCCACCTGCACATCGAGCGCACCGATGCGGAGCCCGCCCGGCCCGGGAAAAACTGACGCCGGGCCTGTAATAAAACCCCCGCCTCCGGTCTCTATGGGGTGCAAGTTCCATCCCGAGACAAGGAGGCAGCCCATGCAGACGTTCACCGATACCCTCGCATCCATCCACCTGGGTCGGCCGCGCCGCCACCAGGGCCTGGTGGTGTTCCCCCTGTTCGGCCCCCCGGCCGATGCGGAGGGCTCACCCGCCTACCGCCTGCTCGACGAGGCGCTCACCGCCGGCGAGGTGGAGATCGACGAGGTCTCCGAGGGCGGCGTGGTCCCGGAGCTGCGCCTGCTCAACCGGGGCAAGACGCCGGTGCTGCTCCTCGACGGCGAAGAGCTGGTGGGGGCCAAGCAGAACCGCGTGCTCAACCTCACCATCCTCGCTCCGCCGGGAGAGACCCGGCTGCCCGTCTCCTGCGTCGAGGCCGGCCGCTGGCACCACGATACCCAGGGTTTCCGCGCCGCCGGCCGTACCCAGTTCGCCGAGGCCCGGGCGGCGAAGGTCGCCCAGGTCTGCGAGTCACGCCGCGCCGCCGGCGGCATGCGCGCCGACCAGGGCGAGGTCTGGAGCCAGATCGCCGATAAGTCTGCCCGGATGGGCGTGCACAGCCGCACCCAGGCCATGGCCGACCTGTTCGACGACTACCAGGACCGCCTGGAGGACTACGTCGAGGCCCTGGGGGCGGAACCCGGCCAGACCGGCGCCTTGTTCGCGCTGGGTTCCCGCATCACCGGCCTCGATCTGTTCGACCACCCGGACACCCTGGCCCGCAGCCTCCCCAAGCTGGTGCGCAGCCACGCGCTCGATGCCATCGAGCAGCAGCAACGCGGCGGACCGGAGGACAAGGGCTTCCCGGACGCCTGGGGCTTCCTGGAACGGCTGGCCCAATGCGAGGCCGCCGCCTTCCCCAGCCCCGGCCTGGGCCAGGACCTGCGCCTGGAAGGTGAAGGCGTGCGCGGTGCGGCCCTGAGCTGGCAGGGCCGCCTCGTCCACCTCGTCGCCTTCGCCTATGGTGTCGGCCGCGGCGGTCGCGGTGCCGGCCGCCGACATGGCTACCACGCAAGGCGCATCATCCGCTGACGGAACGGGGGCAGGGCCGGAGCGTCCTGCCCCTTATCCCCTTGGGCGCGGGCGGCCCGTGGCAGCCGGCTGGAAAATGTCTTTGACATGGCGAGGACCACCTGACTATATATAGGCCATGCCACGACCGACCCTCCAATCTGGCCCGGCTGCACCGGAAAAGCTGTCTGCGCAGGCTGATTGGTATTTCTCATTTTGGCGAGCACCCGAACTGATCGGAACCGTCAAGGTCTCCTATTCGAATCGGATGCGTGTGACCTTGGGTCGGGCATGTCCTGAACGTGGCTATATCCATCTGAACGCACGCCTGCGCGAGCTCGATCCGGCACTTATCGACGAGGTGGTATGCCACGAAGCCGCCCATATCCTCGTCTACCATCGCTACGGGCGTAGTGCCAGGCCGCACGGCGCCGAGTGGGCCGCACTTCTGCGCCAAGCGGGTTATAGGCCTCGCACCAGGATGCCCATAGCCGTCCCAGGCGTGGCTTCGATCCGCCGGCGATATGCCCACCGATGCCCCGTCTGCCGGACGGTACGTTTTGCCAAACGCCCGGTCACAAACTGGCGATGTGCCACCTGTATCGATGCGGGACTGAGTGGCCAGCTCATCATCGAGGCACTATAGCCCTCCATGACCTGTCCGTTCTGTAATCCTGATAAGTCCCGCGTCTTCTTTCATAACAGTAAGTTATGCTACTGCCTCTGGGATGGTTTCGCTGTCTCTCCCGGCCACGCCCTGGTCATTCCCACCCGACACATGAGTAGCTGGTTCGATGCGACCCGGGAGGAGCAGCTGTCGCTGTTGGATGGGATCGATCACGCCCGTAACAAAATAATGAACCGTTATCGCCCGGACGGTTTCAACATCGGCATCAACATCGGTGCCGCGGCTGGCCAAACCGTGCCCCACCTCCATGTCCATGTCATACCCAGGTATGAGGGGGATGTACCCGACCCCCGCGGCGGTGTGCGCTACGTCATACCATCACGTGCCAATTACCTGTCTGATGCGGGTCGGGCAAGCTACCAGGTTCCCTACCACAAGATCCCATTGCCCGGAAGTGAACAATATCCACTATGGCATGCCCTCCGTGCCGACCTGACCGGCGCAACCTCTATAGACATCGCCGTTGCCTTTCTCATGTCGTCCGGGCTGGCGCGGATCGAGCCCCACCTGTGCGACATACTGGCGAGTGGTGGGTCGATCCGGATCCTGACGGGCGACTATATGGGCGTCACCGAACCAGCTGCCCTCTATCGGCTGCTCGATCTGAAGGACGACTGTCAGACGGATACTCGGATGACCGGCAACCTGGACTGTCGCGTGTTCAATACGTCCGATGCCATTGGCTTTCACCCCAAGGCTTATATCATCGGAAGCCGAAATGGCTCCTTCGTGGCCTACCTGGGCAGTTCTAATCTGACTGAAAGTGGCTTGTGTCGCGGAATCGAGTGGAATTACCGCTTGACCGATGGAAAAGAGCCGACCGCGATTCATGTTCTTCGGCGTGAGTTCGACCGGTTGTTTGCGAGTCGACAGGTTGTACCCCTCAGCGGGGACTGGATCAGATCCTATGAAGATCGATGGAAGGCCCGGAATCTGTCGAGCAGGCGATCATTCGTCGATCGTGCTGCCAGGACAATGGAGCCACCTCCCGCCCCCCACAGTGTCCAACGAGAGGCCCTGGCCGCCCTCGAAAGGACGCGTAGTGAAGGTAATCGCTCTGGCCTGGTCGTGCTGGCAACGGGGCTCGGCAAGACATGGCTGGCGGCATTCGATAGCAAGAAGGAGAGGCGCGTCCTGTTCGTTGCGCACAGGGAAGAAATACTGCGCCAGGCACGGGATACCTTTCGGCGTATCCGGCCCGACGCCACTCTGGGCTTCTATGCCGGCGGCCGACATGAAACAGATGGGGACGTGATCTTCGCGTCCATCCAGACACTTGGCCGTGCGGAGCATCTCGACAGATTTGCGCCGGATGCGTTCAGCTATATCGTGATCGACGAGTTCCATCATGCGGCGGCAAGGACCTACCGACGCATGATCAAGCATTTTCGTCCCGACTTCATGCTCGCTCTCACGGCGACCCCGGACAGGAGTGATGGGGCCGACCTCCTGGCGTTGTGCGACGAAAACCTCGTGTATGAATGCGATGTTGTGGAAGGCATCCGGCGTGGCCTGCTCAGTTCATTCGAATACTATGGTGTACACGATGACGTCGATTTCACAAATATTCCATGGCGGAGTGGGAGGTTCGATCCAACGGCATTGGAAGCGGCAGTCGTCACCGAACGCAGGGCCGAGAATGCCTATCGACAATGGAGGCGTCGTAAGGGTCACCGAACGCTTGGCTTCTGCGTATCGAGGAAGCATGCGGACTACATGACGGATTTCTTCAGCCAGCGTGGCGTGCGCTGCATGTCGGTGCATTCGGGCGAGGGCGCGGCGTCGCGGACCGAGTCTATCGAGAGACTGGTGGCCGGGGAACTGGATGTGGTGTTCTCTGTGGACATGTTCAATGAGGGTGTCGATGTCCCCGAGGTCGATACCTTGTTGATGCTCAGGCCGACGGAATCGCGGATTCTATGGATGCAGCAATTCGGACGGGGTTTGAGGCGGGCACCCGATATCGAGCGTGTTACGGTAATAGACTACGTGGGTAACCATCGTGTTTTTCTGGCGCCGGCCATGATACTGCTTGCGCGTGGTGACGATCGGCCTCGTGAGGTTGCCCGTGCGCTTGAGTTGTATGGGGCCGGGGAACTGTCATTGCCACCGGGTTGTTCCGTAAATTACGACCTGGAGTCGATCGATATTCTCAGAAAGCTTGCGCGGCCACCAAACGCCGTAGAAGCGTTCGATATATGGTTCGATGTATTCACCGAAACCAATGCGCACCGGCCATCCGCGAGCGAAGCCTGGCATGCGGGTTACGATCCGGCAGGAATGCGCGGTCGGTACGGAAGCTGGTTTGCATTCGTCGGCGCAAAGGGGGGCTTGTCTGACATTGAGAGGCAAGTGGCGGAGGATTACGGGGAGTTTTTGGCACAGGTCGAAACCACGGCCATGACTAGCAGGCTGTTGAAAATGCCATGTAATCCACAGTTTTCATGCCAATCGGAAGGAAAACCATCGGCGTGATATCACTCCTGGCAGGCTTTTCCGGTTTATTTCGATGGATGCCGGTGCGTTCACGGCGGT
>JALWSQ010000173.1 GCA_026993645.1 Thiohalobacter sp. | reverse complement strand
CAGGGGGGCGACGTTGAGCAGGGCGAGGAGGGGGACGGCGACCAGCCAGGGCAGGGTGGCAGCGACGGGACCCGTGGCATGGGCCCAGTCCCAGTAGGCAAGGTAGCCCAGCACCGCCAGGATCCAGGCCCAGCCCGGCGCGCGCAGCGACAGCAGCCACCAGGCCAGGGCCGCGCCAATGACGACTTCCAGCATGAGGGGCATGACACGTCTCCCTGTTGCGCAGTCTCCCGCTCAGGACTTCTGCGGCTTGGGTTCGTACATCAGGTCGACCAGGCCCGAGGCATCGACCACGCTCAGCAGGGGCTGGCTGCCGAGCTGGGTCTCGTCGGGTTCGGCCACGACCGGTTGGGGAATGAAACAGTCGTTCTCGTCGTTGCAGATGTAACCCTCCTCGTCCCAGGGCAGATCGCGGTACACCGCGCGGTCCTCCAGGCCGAGGTAGGGGTACTTGATGATCTCGAAATAGGGGGAATAGTCGAAGTCGCAGGGCGCGTAGAGACGGGCGTTCCGCTTGTACAGGCGCAGGGCCCCCTGCTGGGTGCGCCGCATCACCGGCAACACCGGGAAATGCACCGAATTGAAGGCGTCGGCGATCATGGAGGAACAGACGGTCCGGGTGGGGATACCGGCGTTGTGCTCGAACAGGGTGGAGCGCCAGCGGCGCGGCAGCACGCTGTAGGGCAGCAGGAACCGGGCCAGGTCGAACAGCTGGCGCACGTCGTAGTCGCAGCCCAGATGGCGCGCGGCATAACCGATGACCTGTTGCGCATCCTGGCGCGACAACCCGCTGGGGCGGCAGATGCGCAGGTGCTCGTGGCGGTACTTGTGCAGCGGGTTGACCACCGTGCCCTCCCCGAGCAGGGCCTCGATGACCAGCTGATCATGGGGGTCACCCTGGTAGTGCCGCTGTATGCGCTCCCGTACCGCCGGATCGTCGATGTCGGCGAGGCGACCGATATACAGGGCGGAATGGGTCCAGGGGCTCTGGCTGATGTTCTTGATGACCTCGCTGACCCGGCTGCGGCCCTCCACCAGCAACACGTCGGCGGGACGGATCTCGTAGCGGATGCGCTCGAAATCGCACAGGGGTGCGCGTTCCGCCGGGCGCTCGGTGGTCAGCCAGCGGGTGACGGCTCGTGCGATGCGTGCCCGGATGTTCATGCCCATACAACCCTCCTGCCAAGGTGGAAACGGTGCTGCAAGGGCCATCCCTGGATGCCGCGCCTCCGTTTGCAACCCTGTGGCAGCTTGGACAGGCCGGCCGCCGCCGAGTTGCAGACCGAGAGGGCAGACACTCTGTGGATTATGGATTTATGATTCAGTTATAACCGGATAGCGGCCATTTGAAAAGGTCGCTTGAGGGTTGTGACAGAATAAAAAAATATTCGAATACAACAAGATATCGTTTCAGACGAGCGGCTGGCGAGGGGTCAGCCGGCGGCCGCGATCAGCTCCAGCACGCGGTCGACCTGGGCCAGGGGGGTGTGGAAATGCGGGGACAGGCGCAGGTTCCCACCACGCAGGGCGCAGAACACCCCGGCGGCGGTCAGGCGCTGGAACAGGGTCGCGCTGTCCTCCCGCTCCGAACGCAGGGCCAGGATGCCACCGCGCCGGGCCGGATCCCGTGGCGTCTGCAGCTGGATGCCGGGGATGGCGTCCAGTCCCGCGATGAGGCGGTCGATCCGTTCCCGTACCCCGGCGGTGATCGTCTCCAGGCCGATCTCCTGCAGGAGCGACAGGCTGGCCTCGAAGCCGTGGATGCCCAGCATGTTCGGACTGCCGCACTCGAACCGCCGGGCGGAGGCCGCGGGTTCCCAGCGGGTGCGCTCGAACTCACCGGCCCGTTCCACCATGTGCCAGCCGTGTTCGTGCAGCTCGAGCCGCGGCAGCAGTTCCCGCCGGCAATAGAACAGGGCGATCCCCTCGGGCCCGAGCAGCCATTTGTGGGCATCGGCCATGACGAAGTCCGCCCGCACGGCCCGCACGTCCAGCGGGACCGCACCCAGGCTCTGGATGGCATCGATGCAGAACAGGATCTCGCGTTGCTCGCACAGGCGTCCCAGGCGGGCCAGGTCCAGGCGCAGCCCGGTGGCGTACTGGATGGCACTGACGCTGAGCAGACGGGTGCGATGGTCGAAGCAGTCGGCCAGGGCCTGTTCCGGCGTGGCGGCCGCATCCAGCCGGGCGATGCGCACCTCCACTCCGCGCGGGGCCAGGGCCTCCCAGGGGATGCGGTTGGAGGGAAACTCCTGGTCGCTGATGACCAGGTTGTCGCCGGGGCGCCAGTCCAGGCCCTGGGCCACCATGGAGATCGCCTCGGAGGTGTTCTTGACCAGGGCGATCTCGTCGCGGCCGCGGGCACCGATGAGCTGGCGCAGCCGGTCCCGCAGCCGTTGTTCCACCTCCAGCCACCGGGGATAGTCCAGGGAACCACGCCGCGCGTTCTGCTCGGCAAAGGCGCAGACCGCGGCCCGGGTGCGGACCGGCCAGGGTCCGACCGCGGCGTGGTTGAAGTGGAGCAGGGTGGGATCGAGTGCGAACGCGTCGCTGAAGTCAGGCATGGAACGGCGCCCTCAGCCGGGGCGCCCGTCCACCCGCGGCCGGATCAGGATCGGCGCATAGCGCCACGTGAAGAGCCCGAGGGCCAGGACCCAGAGGCCGCCGGCCAGGTTCACCCAGAGCACATGATAGCGGTCCAGGAACAGGGGCGGAAAGACCCGCACCAGCGCCGACAACAGCAGCAGGCCGTAGGCAAGGGGAATGGGAGGCGGCGCCTTCATCATGCGGCCGGTGTGGCCCAGGGCCACCCGTGTCATCATGCCCAGGGTGATCAGTCCCAGCCCGCCGACGGTCAGGGCATGGAGGGCGGAGAAGGCATTGCCCAGACCGAAGGCCGTGCCGGCCACCAGCAGCAGGCCCAGTACCAGCCAGGCATACCCCAGGTGCAACACCCAGAGGATGGGTACCCGCCAGATACGCTTGCTGTACCAGCCGCCGAGCCGGACCCCGTTGGCGACCGCGGCGAGCAGGGCCAGGAGACCGGTGACCACCGGTGGCAGGGTCACCAGCTGGAGCAGGGCCAGGGCGAGGATGCTCCAGGGCGCGACCCATTCCACCCAGCCATGGCGTCGGGGTTGCACGCCGGGCAGGGCCTTTTCGGTGAAAAAGGGAATCACCCGGCCACCCATGATGACCATCAGCAGTACCAGCAGGTAGACCCCCAGGTAGAGCCCGCCCTGGGCGGTGCCTTGGAACCAGCCCAGCCGGTCGCCATGCACCAGGCCGTTGCCAGCCGCCAGGCCCAGCAGGATGGCGATGAACATCAGGCTCTTGTGATGCCTGGCCCGCACCAGCGGCCAGGCCGCGGCCAGTGCCAGCAGCGGCAGGAAGGCGAAATCCACCAGCGCGATGACCCCACCCGGGATCCCCGGAATCCAGGGCAACAGGCGTCCCGCCAGCCACAGCCCGGCCAGCAGGGCGAGCGGCAGCCCGCGCAGCGTGGGCACCCCCGTCCAATTACGAATGGCCGTCAGCAGGAAACCCGCCACCACCGCCGGCGTGAAGCCGTAGACCATCTCATGGCCATGCCATACCAACGGCCCATAGTAGCCGGCCAGCATGGCCGGGTGACTGAAGCCCCAGATCCAGGCCGCCAGCAGCAGGGTGCCGCCGAGGCCCGCCAGCAGGAAGAACGGCCGGAATCCCAGCGCAAAGAGCGCGAAGCCGCCGTTGGTACGCCGGGTCGAGGGATCATCGAGGGACAATGGTTGCATGGGTTCCTCCAGGTCAGCCGGGGCCAGGCGCGCCCGAAGGCCGCCGGCCCGTGACAGGCGCACAGGACACCAGAAGCCCCAGCGTGCGTCTTTGATCACGGTCAAGAGAATCGGACCCGATTATGCGCTAATCGACTGACATAATTGAAGAAACAATAATATTCCCATGGATTGATACAGAATTGAAACCGGCACCGGCCTGCCGTATCTTGACTCGCGGTAACGGGATATGGTGCAGACTGATCGGTATCGTCGGATGTGATGTCCTTGTCGACATGAAACGGCTGGGCACAGAATAAGGCAAGGCCGGCTAAACCAAGCACGGGTATTTATACTGCGCGGATTCAACTCGTAAGTGCAACTCTGGCTAACGGATAGAGGGCAAGCTGCGGTAGCATCATGGCTCCCTCAATCCGGCAAGAAAGAGGAGCACGATGAAGGGCTACACGCAGCTTACCCAAGAG
>JALWSQ010000172.1 GCA_026993645.1 Thiohalobacter sp. | reverse complement strand
GGCGGTGGGGAAACCCGCCAGGCTGCCCGGGATCCGCAGGGCCTGGCGGATGGCCCGCTCCAGCCGGGCCTCGTCCGCTGGCAGCGCGTCCGGATCCGGACGCCGGGCCAGTTCCGCCGCCACCAGGGACCGGTAGTCCGGCCACAGGCCGGGCTGACCCGCCAGCAGCCTCTGGACCGCCCCTTGGCTGCCGGCAAAGCCGTCACCGGCACCGGGTTGTGCCGCCAGCGCGGCCAGCCAGACGTAGAGGCGTTCGTTCAGGGCACGGTCGGGATAGAGGTCGATGCGGGCGGGGAGGAACAGGGTCTCGCCATCACGCCAGGCCAGTTCCACGGTCTGCCCGGTACCGGCAATACGCTGCAACCAGCGCCGGCGGGCTCCATGCCGGGTGGGATCGGTGGCCTCGACGGCCAGGCCGGCATCGCCGCCCCAGGCCCGGAACAGGATGGCCAGCCGCCGCTTCATCTGCCCCAGCGTCACCGCCGCCTGCGGGTGACCACTCCGGGCCAGGCGGGTAATGATCCGGTGGTAGAGTGCGCCGACTGCCTCTTCCATGACCAGGCCCTCAGGATTTCTCCAGGGTCCGGCGCGGGCGGGTGACCAGGTGGCGCGCCTCCGCATCCGACACCGCCAATGCCTCGTCCCCCCCGACCCAGGTGAGCAGCGATGCGCCACCGTGATGGGCCTGCACCTGATCACAGGCGGTGATACAGCGGGCACACTGCGTGCAGGTCAGTATGCGGCGCTTGATGGAACGGGGCTTCAGCCGCATGGGGCAGGCATGATCGCAGGCCGCGTTGCACTGGATGCAGGCCCGCGCCCGGGTACCGTCGAATCGCACCACCATCGCCTTCCGATTGCTCATCCAGGCCAGGCTCTGGAACAGCCCCACCGCGCAACCGTAGCGACAGAACAGGTGCCGCGCCAGGCTGAACTCGATGGTGAAGGCAACCGTGGCGGCCAGCAGGAACAGGCCCTGGTTGCGCGTGGGCGCGAGATGCAGGAGATTGCCGTAGACCTGGGCCGGTGGCAGCAGGTAGCTGAGCAGCACCACCGCCCACAGGAAGGCGAACCCCAGGATGGCGGCCGCCGCCGGCAGCCAGTAGCGCCGGTCGGGAACCAGGCGCCGACCATCGGGCCGTTCCACGGGCAGGGGGCGTCGTTCCCACAGGGTGGGCTTGCCGCTCGCCCTTCGCATCAGGCCATTGATGAACTCCACCACGGAGAAGTGCGGGCACAACCAGCCGCAGTAGAGGCGGCCATAGCGCCAGGAGACATAGATGAGGGCGCCCCCCACCAGCACGATGGGCAGCAGGCCGCGCAGCAGCAGCCCGACGAATACCTGCCACGGGTCCGCCTCCCCGTGCAGGAAGGGATCCAGACCGAGGGTCCAGGGCTGCCCGAGGAGGACGAAGTGGCCCTGGGTCAGATCGAACCGGAACAGGTTCAGCGGCGGCGCCAGCACGAACAGCAGGAAGAACAGGCTGCGCAGCCAGAATCGCCGGCGCTGCAGCCGGGATGCGGTCGAGGCGGTCATCCTGGAGACCGCCGCGCTCATGGGCAGGCCACCCCGATGAGGGGGAAACGGTAGGCCTGGCCGGCCATGGCCCGCGCCAGTCCCAGCACGCCGAACAGCACCAGGGTGGCATGGCAGCTGGTGAGGTACAGAATGAGCAGCACCCAGGTGCCCGGACGCTGCCAGCCGCCGAGGAGGAAGATACCGACACTCACCAGCAGCAGCAGGACACCGGCCCACAGGCTGCCCCGCCAGGCCTGATACAGGTGGCAGCGGGCCCAGGCCGCACGGCCCTCCCAGCGCCGGTAGCGCATGACCGCCAGCGCCAGGAAGGCAATGCCGGGCACCAGCAACAGGTTGCCCAGGTAGAGCACCTCGGCAGTCACCGCCAGGCGCCGGTCCGCGGCGGCCTCATCATGCGCCGGGGAAGTTGGCACGAACCAGCTCCATCAGGGCCGTCGCCGTCTCCGGGTCATCGGTCAGCGGTTCCACCAGGGCCGCCCGGCAGGCATCGCGGGCCTCGTACCCGGCCTGCATGAGGGCCGCGGCATAGACCAGGAGACGGGTCGAGGCGGCCTCCTCCAGGTCCTGATCCTCCAGGGCCCGCAGCCGGCCTCCGAGTTCCACCAGGCGCCGCGCGCCGCCCTCGTCGATGCCGGTCTCGCGCATCACCACCCGGATCTCCACCTCCGGCGGCGGGAAATCGAAGCGCAGGGCCACGAAGCGTTGCCGGGTGCTGGGCTTGAGGCCCTTGAGGATGTTCTGGTAGCCCGGATTGTAGGATACGACCAGCATGAACTCGGGCGGGGCCAGCAATTTCTCCCCCGTGCGGTCGATGGGCAACATGCGCCGGTCATCGGTGAGCGGATGCAACACCACCGTGGTGTCCTTGCGGGCCTCGACCACCTCGTCCAGGTAACAGATGGCGCCGGTGCGCACCGCCCGCGTCAGCGGACCGTCCTGCCAGTAGGTCTCGCCGTCACCGATGAGATGGCGGCCGACCAGGTCGGCCGCGCTGAGATCGTCATGGCAGGCGACGGTATACAGGGGCCGGCCCAGGCGCGCCGCCATGTGGGCCACGAACCGGGTCTTGCCACAGCCCGTGGGCCCCTTGATCAGCAGCGGCAACTGGTTGCGCCAGGCGAACTCGAACAGCTCGCATTCCCGACCCTGGGCCTCGTAATAGGGTACGTCCATCCCGCTGGAGGAGAGACCGGGTGCAACGACCGAAGAAACCATTTCAACCCTCCTCATTCATGCGAAGGGCGGCACCGCCAGGCGGGCCGCCCTTCCCTGCACCGACGGCCGGTGATCAGGCAGCAGCTTCCGCCGTGCCCCCCTCCACGACCTGGACCTCCTCGCCCTGGACGAAGAAGCTGGCGACGTAGAGCACGAGGCCGAGCAGGAACACCAGGCCCGCCACCTCACGCATCCAGTAGAACAGCGCGAGCTTCTCCTGTACCACCATGAAGGGCTGTGGGTTCTCCGAGTACCGCTGCAACCAGACCTGGAGGATACCGGCTGCCGTCAGGAACAGGGTGATGAACACCATGGATACGGTCATCAGCCAGAACGACCACATCTCCAGGACCTGGGCGCGCTCGTTGTTCGCCACCCGTCCCCGTAACTGGGGCATGGCATAGGAGATCATGGTCAGCACGATCATCACGTAGGCACCGTAGAAGGCCATGTGGCCGTGCGCGGCCGTGATCTGGGTGCCATGGGTGTAGTAGTTCACCGGGGCCAGGGTGTGCAGAAAGCCCCAGACACCCGCCCCCAGGAAGGCCATGACGGCACAACCCAGGGCCCACAGGGTGGCGGCCTTGTTGGGATGGTTGCGGCGCCGGCGGTTGACCATGTTGAACGCGAACACCGTCATCATGAAGAAGGGGATCGGTTCCATGGCCGAGAAGATGGAACCCCACCACTTCCAGTAACCCGGCGTACCGATCCAGTAGTAATGGTGGCCGGTGCCGATGACACCGGTGATGAGGGTCATGGCGATGATGACATAGAGCCACTTCTCGATCACCTCGCGATCGACGCCCGTGATCTTGATCAGCACGAAGGCCAGGATGGAGCCCAGGATGAGTTCCCATACACCCTCCACCCACAGGTGGACGACCCACCACCAGTAGAACTTGTCCTCCACCAGGTTGGTGGGGTTGTAGAGCGAAAACAGGAACAGCACCGCCAGGCCCGTCAATCCGATCAGCAGTACCAGCGACACCGCCGTCTTGCGCCCGCGCAATATGGTCATGCCGATGTTGAACAGGAATCCCAACGCTACCACCACGATACCCAGCTTGGTGATGGTGGGCTGTTCCAGGAACTCACGTCCCATGGTCGGCCAGATGGCATTGCCGGTCAGCTTGGCCAGGCCCGCATAGGGCACCAGCAGGTAGCCCAGGATGGTCAGGACACCGGCGACCAGGAAGATCCAGAACAGGGCCAGGGCCAGCCGGGGACTCTGCAGCTCGCGCTCCGCTTCCTCGGGCACCAGGTAATAGGCCGCGCCCATGAAACCGAAGAGCAGCCACACGATGAGCAGGTTGGTGTGCACCATGCGCGCCACGTTGAAGGGTATGGCCGGGAACAGGAAATCACCGACCACGTACTGCAGCCCCATGATCAGGCCGAACAGGATCTGGCCTACGAACAGACCGACCGCCGCGATGAAATAGGGCTTGGCTACCGCCTGTGAACTGTATTTCATGTCGTGTCCTCCCGCGCCTCAACCCTGGATGTTCGGCGGCCAGTGGTTGGTATCGATTTCCGACGTGTACTTGAAGAATGCGACCAGCGCGTCCAGCTCCTTGTCGGTGAGGTGGAACTGGGGCATCTGGCGCCGGCCATGCACACCACTCGGCTGTGACTTGATCCAGGCCTTGATGAACGCCGGGCCACGCCGCTTGTAGACGTTCCCCAGCTCCGGGGCGAAGTAGGCCCCTTCGCCGAGGATGGTATGGCAGCCGATGCAGTCGTTCTCTTCCCACACCTTCTTGCCCAGGGCCACCTGCGGGGTGATCATCTGGTGGGCATCACGGTGGGGAATGGCCTCCTGGGTATCGAAGGTGAGGGCGAGGAACAGCAGGACGAAGAACAGGCTCCCACCGTAGAATATGTTCCTCGCCATGGACTTGGTAAAGCTTCCACTCATGGTTTCGGTCTCCTCTGCCGACGCCGGCGGGGATGGACCCCGACCTTGGATGTCCCAGGCTACTCAGGGAAGCCGGCCAGAGGCCTTGATTTACGTCAATGGAAACCACGCAGCCACGGGAGGAACTTGAGGCAGATCAAGGGCAGAGAGAACGACCGGGCCAACGCAACCGCCACGGGTGGTTGCGCTGGCCGCTGGATGCAGGATCGCCGCCCTGGCCGGGGGCACGGCGGCACTGGGTGTTCAGTCGCCGCCGGTCTGGGCAACCTGCTTGGGGTCATGGCAGGGACGGCGGAAATAGCAGGTCAGCGCACTGGTCACCGTGGTCAGGATCCAGAACAGGAAGAAGCCGATGGTGTAGGCCGCCAGCCGGGACGTGGCCGCAAACCGGGTATGGGCCAGGAACTCCTGGGGATCGAACGCGGTGAAGAACAGGATGGTCGCCAGCCCCGAGGTCAGGAACGACGGCCACAGGATGGCTATGATCTTCTGGATCACGGGAATTTCCTTGGGTTCTGTCATTTTTCATCCTCTCTCTCCTGGTGTCGTTACCCCATCGCGTTCGATGCGCGATTTCGGGGCGCCCGCAGGCGGTCGAAGAAAGGGTTCTGCGGCCGCCTGCCAAGATGCTGACCCGTTATTGGCCGGCGGTCAACCGTGCGGTTCGTTCGCCCGGCACCAGCAGCCGGCCGTCCAGGCGCCAGCTCCGGTCCAGGGGTTCCAGGCGCAGGTACCAGTCCGCCTTGCCCAGTGGCCGGATCCTGCCGCTGAACACCCATGGCTGGGAGGGGGTCGCGCGCAGCTCGACACGCCGGTCCCGCCCGGTCAGGGTGGGATGCAGTATCAACAACCTGAGGCGCCCGGGCGGCGCCGGCTCACGGGCCGCCTGCTGCAGGGTCACCACCAGACGTCCACTGTGCTCGTCGTATGACATGCCCGCGGACAAACCGAGCGCCCGGGCCGCCTTTTCCCGGTCCAGGGTCTTGTTGATGGCCAGCCCCGCCTTGTAATAGTCGTCGACCACCAGGTCCTGGGAACCCGGTAACGCGACATAATAGGTGGCGATGCCGGCCACCACGGCACTGGCCGGCAGGGCGATCAGGAACCAGGGCCAGAACTGGCGGTACCAGGGCTTGTCGTCGAGGTCATTCATGATGTCAGCCTCCCGCCGGCCCGATGAAGCGGCTGCTCTGGGTGATCCTGATCCTGGGATCGTCCACCGCCTGCAGGGTGAATTCGATGTCGTTGGTCGGGGATTTCAGGTTCACCGGGTCGATGCGGACCTGAACCGGCACCGCGATCACCCGTCCCGAGGGCACCTCCACGTCCTCGATGTGGCTTTCCAGCTGCAGGCCGGGAACGCCGGACACCGTCAGGTGGTAGTGGTGGGGTTTTTCGTCCATGTTGATGAGCTTGAGCGTGTAGACATTCTCCACCAGGCCCATGGATGTCTCGCGGTACAGGGCGTTGCGGTCACGCAGGATGTCCAACCCCACGGGGAGTTTGTGGCTGATGGCGTAGACCAGCCCGCCGGTGAGCACGAGCAGGAACAGGCCGTAGATCAGGATGCGCGGCCGCAGGATGTGTGACTTCTTTCCCTGCAGCGCATGCTCCGTCGTGTAGCGGATGAGCCCCTTGGGATAACCCATCTTGTCCATCACGTCGTCGCAGGCATCGATGCAGGCGGCGCAACCGATGCATTGGTACTGCAGGCCGTCGCGGATGTCGATCCCGGTCGGACAGACCTGGACGCAGATGGTACAGTCGATGCAGTCGCCCAGGCCCAGGCTGCGCGGATCGGCCCCGCGCTTACGGGCGCCACGGGGCTCGCCTCGCTTCTCGTCATAGGAGATGATGAGGGTATCGGGATCGAACATGGCGCTCTGGAAGCGCGCGTAGGGGCACATGTAGATGCATACCTGTTCCCGCAGCCAGCCCGCGTTGCCATAGGTTGCGAAGCCGTAGAAGAAGATCCAAAAGGTCTCCCAGGACCCCAGGGAGAATGCCATGACCTCGTGGGCAAGGTGCCGGATGGGGGTGAAGAAACCCACGAAGGTGAAGCCGGTCCAGAGCGAGAACAACAGCCAGGCTCCGTGCTTGGCGCCCTTGATGGCGATCTTGCGCCCGGTCCAGGGCGCCTTGTCGAGTTTCATCTGCCGTGGCCGGTCACCCTCGATCCAGCGCTCCATCCACATGAAGACCTCGGTCCAGACGGTCTGGGGGCAGGCATAGCCACACCAGAGCCGGCCGGCCAGGGCAGTGAAGAAGAACAGTGCCAGGGCGGCGATGACCAGCAGCATCGCCATGTAGAAGAAGTCCTGGGGCCAGAAGGTGAGACCGAGGATGTAGAACTTGCGCGCCGGCAGATCGAACAACACCGCCTGGCGGCCGTCCCAGTTCAGCCAGGGCACCCCGTAGTAGAGCCCCAGCAGCACGAACACGCCGAATACCCGCAGGCTGGCGAACAGGCCATGTACCTCGCGCGGGTAGATCTTCTTGCGCTTGGCATAGAGTTCCTCTTCCAGGGCGACGTCCTTGGTGGCGGCCTTGGCTTGCTGGTTCATCGGGGTGTTGCTCCTCGTTCGTAACAGGGGCCGGCGGACCCGCCGGTTGGCGCCGGATTATAACAAATATCAGAATATCTCGATATTCGAATCATATGCTTTGGTACACGCCTGGAGTGGCCAATGCATGACGGGGGCCGACCGCACCGGCCGACCCCCGTACAGGCAACCACGGCACCGGGATGCCTCGTCCCGCGGGCGGCAATACCCCACCGCCCGCAGGGGAGGGACCTCAGTCGTGGTGGGACAGGCTGTAGATGTAGGCCGCCAGCAGGTGCACCTTGTTCTTGCCCAGGAAGTGCCGGTGCGCCGGCATACGGCCGTGGCGCCCTCCCGCTATGGTCTTCTCGATGGTACCGGGCGAACCGCCATAGAGCCAGATGTTGTCGGTCAGGTTGGGTGCCCCCATCATGTGGTTGCCCTTGCCATCTGGCCCATGGCAGGCGATGCAGTTCTGCTGGAAGATCTTCTTGCCCGCCGCAGCCAGCGCCGGATCCACCTTGCGGCCACTGAGGCTCATGACATAGGCAGCCACCTTCTTGACCCCATCCTCGTGCAGGATGGGCAGCCAGGCCGGCATGTAACCCTGGCGCCCATCGAGGATGGTCTTCTCGATGGTCTCGGGCTCACCGCCGTAGAGCCAGTCGTTGTCGGTCAGGTTGGGAAACCCACGGTTGCCCCGGGCATCCGAGCCATGGCAGATGGCGCAGTAGTTGAGAAACAGGCGCCGCCCGATCTTGGTCGCCTCCGGGTTGGCTGCCAGCGCTTTGATGTCCTGCTTGGCGTATTTGGCGAAGATGGGCCCATACTTGGCCTCGGCCGCCTTCACCTGCTGCTCGTACTGGGACTCCTCGGTCCAGTGCAGCAGGCCGCGGAACTTGCCCAGCCCCGGGTACAACGCCAGGTACACAAGGGCAAAGACCAGTGTGATGTTGAACAGCCACAACCACCAGCGCGGCAGGGGATTGTTGTACTCGGCCAGGGTCTCGTCCCAGACGTGACCCGTCACGTCACCCACGGCTGCCTCGCCGGTACGGCGCTTGCTGGCCCAGAGGATCAGCCACCAGCAACCCAGGATATTGGCCAATACCAGAACGACGATCCACCAATGCCAGAAATCGCTGGTAAAAATGAAATCACTGTCATTCATGATGCATGTCCTTCTCGTTGGTTTGCGCCGCGATATCCCCGTCGGCAAACGGCAGATTGGCCGCATCCTCGAAATCGCGCTTGCGTTTCCCGCTCCAGGCCCAGATCCAGATGCCGATGAAGGTGGCAAACACCAGCACGGTGAAGACGGAACGCAGGATGGTGATCAGCTCCATGTCCATGACATCACCTCCGCGTCTTGATGTCCGTGCCCAGCTGCTGCAGATAGGCGATCAGGGCATCCATCTCCGTCTTGCCTGCCACCTCGCTCTTGGCCTGGGCGATCTGCTGGTCGGTATAGGGCACGCCGAGTATCCGCAGGACCTTCATTTTCCTGGCCGTCAGCTCGCCGGTGAGCTTGTTCTTGGCCAGCCAGGGGAAACCCGGCATGATCGAATCCGGCACCACGTCGCGCGGGTTCATGAGATGCACCCGGTGCCATTCGTCACTGTAGCGTCCCCCCACCCGGGCCAGGTCCGGGCCGGTGCGTTTGGAGCCCCACTGGAACGGATGGTCATAGACGAACTCACCCGCCACCGAGTAGTGACCATAGCGCTCCGTCTCCCAGCGGAAGGGCCGAATCATCTGGGAATGGCACAGGTAGCAGCCTTCCCGAATGTAGATGTCGCGGCCTTCCAGCTGCAGGGCGGTGAGGGGTTTGAGCCCCTCCACCGGTGTCGTGGTGCTCTTGAGGAAGAACAGCGGCACGATCTCCACCAGACCGCCGACACTGACCACCAGGAGGATGAGCAGCACCAGCAGGCCTACGTTCTTTTCTACGACTTCATGGCTCATTGCGGTTTCCTCCGGTTGTCAGGCAGCCTGGGGGATCGCCCCTTCCACGGGGCGCTGGCCGGCCACGGTCTTGATGACGTTGTAGGCCATGATCAACATACCGCTGAGGAAGGCCAACCCGCCCAGCATGCGCACGAAGTAGAACGGATGCATGGCCTTGACCGTCTCGACGAAGCTGTAGGTCAGGGTGCCGTCCGGGTTCACCGCGCGCCACATCAGGCCCTGCATGACGCCGGCCATCCACATGGAGGCGATGTAGAGCACCACGCCGATGGTGGCGATCCAGAAGTGGAGTTCCACCAGCGGGGTCGAGTACATCTTCTCCTTGCCGAACATCCGCGGGATCAAGAAGTACATGGCGCCGATGGTCACCATGGCCACCCAGCCGAGGGCCCCCGAGTGCACGTGGCCGATGGTCCAGTCGGTGTAGTGTGACAGCGAGTTCACGGTCTTGATGGACATCATGGGCCCTTCGAAGGTGGACATGCCGTAGAAGGAGACCGATACGATCAGGAACTTCAGGATGGGATCGTCACGCAGTTTGTGCCAGGCACCGGACAGGGTCATGATGCCGTTGATCATGCCGCCCCAGGAGGGCGCCAGCAGGATCAGCGAGAACACCATGCCCACCGACTGCACCCAGTCCGGCAGGGCGGTGTAGTGCAGATGATGGGGACCGGCCCACATGTACACCGAGATCAGGGCCCAGAAATGGACCACCGACAGGCGGTAGGAATAGACCGGGCGGTTGGCCTGCTTGGGGATGAAATAGTACATCATGCCCAGGAAGCCGGCGGTCAGGAAGAAACCCACTGCGTTGTGCCCGTACCACCACTGCACCATGGCGTCGATGGCACCGGGATAGACCGAGTAGGACTTGGTCAGGCTGACCGGGATCTCGGCACTGTTGACCACGTGCAGCAGGGCGATGGTGAGGATGAAGGCACCGTAGAACCAGTTGGCGACATAGATATGCTTGGTGCGCCGCTTCATGATGGTGCCGAAGAAGACGATGGCGTAGACCACCCAGACGATGGTGATCAGGATGTCGATGGGCCACTCCAGCTCCGCGTACTCCTTGCTGGTGGTGATGCCCAGCGGCAGGGTGACCGCGGCCAGCACGATGATGAGCTGCCAGCCCCAGAAGGTGAAGGCCGCCAGCTTGTCCGACATCAGCCGCGTCTGGCAGGTCCGCTGCACCACGTAGTAGGAGGTGGCGAACAGGGCGCAGCCGCCGAAAGCGAAGATCACTGCGTTGGTGTGGAGCGGACGCAGCCGGCTGAAGGTCAGCCAGGGGATGTCCATGTTGAGCTGCGGCCAGACCAGCTCGGCCGCGATATAGACGCCCACCAGCATGCCCACGATGCCCCAGACCACGGTCATGATGGCAAACTGCCGGACGACCTTGTAGTTGTAAGTCGTTGAAGTATCCATATTACCCTCGCAAGTCAGGTTCTTCAGCCCGAAAATACCCACTGCAGGTCGAACCCTGCCGCGCACCGGCGCACCCGCCCACACGCTGGCAGCTGCGCTACTGTGCGGCGCGAATCATACTCCCGCAATGACCCAGATCAAAAAACGGTGGCTAGGGGCTGTCCCCACTGGGGGTAGCGACGACAAAACCCTGACGCAACAGGGGATTCAGCACAGCACCTTGCCCGTATCCAGCGGGCAGTCGTCCGGGTGGGCGATCTGGCGCAGGCGGTCCATGTCCTGGATGACGACATGCTTGCGCTCCACGGTCAGGATGCCGTCCTGCTGGAAGCGCGAGAACAGGCGGCTGATGGTCTCCACCGCCAGCCCGAGGTAGTTGCCGATGTCCGTACGGGACATGCTGAGATTGAATTCGTAGGGGGAGAAATGGCGCTCGTGCTGGTTGCGGGCGATGCGCAGCAACAGCAGGGCCAGGCGTTGTTCCGCGGTTTTCTTGCCCAGCCACACCATCATGTTCTGCTCCTCCAGGATCTCGCGGCTCATGAGCCGCAGCAGCTGGCGCTGCAGACCAGGAATGTGGCTGCTCAGTTCCTCCAGCCGGCTGAAGGGGATCTCGCACAGGCTGGTGGTCTCCAGGGCCCGGGCGGCGCAGGGGTGGCGACCGCTGGTGATGGCATCCAGGCCCACCAGCTCGCCGGGCAGGTGAAACCCGGTCACCTGTTCGTCGCCCTCGTCGTTGCAGGTATAGGTCTTGACCGAGCCGGTGCGGATGGCATAGACGGACTTGAAGGGATCACCGACATGGAACAGGTAATTGCCCCGCTGCAGGGGCCGCTGGCGCTTGACGATGCGATCCAGCTCGTCCAGATCCTTGTTCTCGAGCCCCAGGGGCAGGCAGAGCTCGTACAGGCTGCATGTCTGGCATGCCACCTTGAGCGCCTTCATGTCCACCACCCTGGGTTTGCCGCTCGCCACGAACCCCACCCCCATCGTATGCTGCCCGGTCGCCCGGGCAATGGCCCCATTGGACCAGATTTTTTGACCTGGATCAATCACCTTTGCCTCCTGATCTGGCATCGCCCGCTGCTCGGCGAGGATTCCCGCGCCCCCCCGGCTCGTGTATGATGGAGGCTCGTCGCAGGCAGCCTCCCGCCTGCCCAAAGAAATGTTACGATTATTCAACATTCTATGAACAGACGTCAGGCGCGCACCCGCAGGGAGACCCTGGAGACCCAGGTTACGGTGGAGCTGAACCTGGACGGCGACGGCACCGCCGAGCTGGAGACCGGCATCCCCTTTCTGGAACACATGCTTGAGCAGGTCGCACGCCACGGGCTGCTGGACCTGCGCATCCAGGCGCGCGGCGACCTCCATATCGACGCCCACCACACGGTGGAGGACATCGGCATCACCCTGGGTCAGGCCCTGGGCCAGGCCCTGGGCGACAAGCGGGGCATCCGTCGTTACGGTCACGCCTACGTGCCGCTGGACGAGGCGCTGTCACGGGTGGTCATCGATTTCTCCGGCCGACCGGGCCTGGTCTACGGGGTCGACTTCCACCGGCCCCGCATCGGCGAGTTCGACGTCGACCTGATCCGCGAATTCTTCCAGGGTTTCGTCAACCAGGTGCCGGCCACCCTGCACATCGACTGCCTGCGCGGCGAGAATGCCCACCATGTCGCCGAGACCCTGTTCAAGGCCTTCGGCCGCGCCCTGCGCATGGCGGCCGAGCCGGACCCGCGGCTGGGCGACCGGATCCCGTCCACCAAGGGCAGCCTCTGAACCGGATCTGTGCCCAGGGCAGGCCCCATGACCGCGACCTCCAGTGACCGGACCCGCATCGCCATCATCGACTATGGCATGGGCAACCTCCACTCCATCGCCAAGGCGCTGGAGCATGCCGCGCCGACGGCCCGCATCGAGGTGACCAACGAGCCGGCACGGATCGAGGCAGCCGACCGCGTGGTCTTTCCCGGGGTCGGGGCCATCGGCCAGTGCATGGAGGAACTGCACAGGCGCGGGCTGGACGAGGTCATCCGTCGCCTCGCCCTGGACCGGCCGTTCCTTGGGATCTGCCTGGGCCTGCAGGCCCTGCTGGACCGGTCCGAGGAGAGCGGCGGGACGACCGGGCTGGGCCTGGTCCCCGGCCAGGTGCGACGCTTCCCGGAAGGGCTGCGCGAGACCGACGGCGCGGTGCTGAAGATCCCCCACATGGGCTGGAACCAGGTGCACCAGGCCCCGCATCCGCTGTGGGCGGGCATCCCCGATGCCAGCCGCTTCTACTTCGTCCACAGCTACTACGTGCAGCCGGACGACCCCACTCGGGTGGCCGGACGCTGCCACTACGGCCTCGACTTCGCCGCCGCCGTGACCCGCGGCCCCCTGTTCGCGGTCCAGTTCCATCCCGAGAAGAGCCAGCAGGCCGGCCTGCGGCTGCTGGCCAACTTCGCCCGCTGGGACGGTGACCCACGGCCCCGTCAATCCTAGTGACAGAGGATCCAGACCGAGGTTCGACATGCAGGACGATTCACTGCTGCTCATCCCCGCCATCGACCTCAAGGACGGCCGCTGCGTGCGGCTGCGCCAGGGTCGGATGGAGGACGAAACGGTGTTTTCCGACGACCCGGTGGAGGTGGCGGGCCGCTGGGTGGAGGCGGGTGCGCGCCGCCTGCACATGGTGGATCTCAACGGCGCCTTCGCCGGCCGCCCCGTCAACCTGGACATCATCCGCCGGGTGGCGGAGACCTTCCCCGACCTGCCGGTCCAGGTGGGGGGCGGCATCCGCGACGAGGACACGGTCCAGACCTACCTGGATGCCGGTGTCAGTTACGTCATCATCGGCACCAAGGCGGTATCGGCCCCCCATTTCATCAACGACCTGTGCTTGGAGTTCCCCGGCCATGTCATCGTCGGCCTGGATGCCAGGGACGGCAAGGTGGCCATCGATGGCTGGTCCAAGCTCTCCAACCACGACGTGGTGGACCTGGCACGGCATTTCGAACACGATGGCGTGGCGGCCATCGTCTACACCGACATCAGCCGCGACGGCATGATGTCCGGTCCCAATGTCGCCGCCACCGCCGCCCTGGCCCGGGCCGTCAACATCCCGGTCATCGCCTCCGGCGGCATCACCACCCTGGATGACATCAGGGCACTGCTGGCCGTGGCCGACGAAGGCATCGGTGGTGCCATCATCGGCCGGGCCCTGTATGAGGGCAGCATCGACCTGGCCGAGGCCCAGCGCCTGGTGGATGCCGCCTCTGCTGGATCCGGCACATGAGCCTGGCCAAGCGTATCATCCCCTGTCTGGACGTGGATGCGGGGCGCGTGGTCAAGGGGGTCCGCTTCGTGGACATCCGCGACGCCGGCGACCCCGTGGAGGTGGCCCGCCGCTACGACCGGGAAGGCGCCGACGAAATCACCTTCCTCGACATCACCGCCAGCTCCGACCAGCGGGAGACCATGGTGCACGTCGTGGAACAAGTGGCCGGTGAGGTCTTCATCCCGCTGACCGTGGGTGGGGGCATCCGTGAACCGGCGGACATCCGGCGCATGCTGAATGCCGGCGCCGACAAGGTGGCCATCAACACGGCAGCGGTCCACGACCCCGACTTCGTACGGGTGGCGGCGGACCGGTTCGGATCCCAGTGCATCGTGGTAGCCATCGACGCCAAGCAGGTGGCCCGTGACCCCGACCGCTGGGAGATCTTCACCCATGGGGGTCGCAAGCCCACCGGCATCGACGCGGTGGACTGGGCCCGGCGCATGGTGGCCAATGGGGCCGGCGAGATCCTGCTCACCTCCATGGACCGGGACGGCACCAAGGACGGCTTCGACCTGGCGCTGACCCGGGCCGTGGCCGACGCCGTGGCGGTGCCCGTCATCGCCTCGGGCGGTGTGGGCAAACTGCAACACCTGGTGGATGGCATCGTCGCCGGACATGCCGATGCGGTGCTGGCCGCCAGCATCTTCCACTTCGGGGAATACAGTATCCACGAGGCCAAGGACTACATGGCGCGGCAGGGCATCGAGGTCCGGCGCTAGGCACCGGGGGGCGAACGTGACGGGAGGGACCCATGGCGGACACCCCTGACTGGCTGGACCAGGTCCGCTGGACCGACGACGGCCTGGTGCCCGTGATCGCCCAGGATGCCGATTCCGGCGAGGTGCTCATGTTCGCCTGGATGAACCGCGAGGCCCTGGCCCGCACGGTGCGAGAGGGCCGCGCCGTGTACTGGTCCCGCTCCCGCAAGCGCCTCTGGCCCAAGGGCGAGGCGTCCGGCCACGTGCAGAGGGTGCGCGAGATCCGCCTGGACTGCGACCGGGACGTGATCCTCCTGCGCATCGAGCAGCTGGGCGGCATCGCCTGCCACACCGGCCGACGCAGCTGTTTCTTCCACCGCTGGGAGAACGGTGGCTGGCAGGTGGTGGAACCGGTGCTGCGCGACCCGGCGGAGATCTACGGCAAGAAGGACGGGAACGAATGAGCGATGACGAGCTGCTGCAGCGGCTGGCGGCCGTGCTGGAACAGCGCAAGCAGGCGGACCCGGCCCGTTCCTACGTGGCCAGCCTCTATGCCAAGGGCCAGGACGCCATCCTCAAGAAGATCGGCGAGGAGGCGACCGAGACCCTGCTCGCGGCCAAGGAACGGGATGCCGGCCACCTGGTCTATGAGATGGCGGACCTCTGGTTCCACTGCCTGGTGCTGCTGGCCCACGAGGGCCTGGGCCCGGACGCGGTGCTGCAGGAACTGGAACGCCGCTTCGGCCTGTCCGGCCTGGAGGAGAAGGCCAGCCGACAGCCCGACTGAGGCCTCATCCGTCCCGAACCAACCCATCGTGACGGGTTTCCGACGGCGTGAATGGGTGTAGAATGGGAGACCGTCGCGGGAATCTTTCTCGCAGGGCAACGACAGCGCCGCCACGCGCGGCAGGAGTGGCAACCAATGGGAATCAGTATCTGGCAACTGCTGATCATTCTGGCGATCGTGCTGTTGCTGTTCGGCGCCAAGCGGCTGCGCACCCTGGGCTCCGACCTCGGCACCGCGGTCAAGGGCTTTCGCGACGCCATGAAGGAGGGCGAACAAGAAGGCATGAGCAAGGAAAAGTTGGAAGCCCCCTCCGAGCACCGCGTCATCGAGGGCGAGGTGACGGCCAAGGAGAAGGAGAAGGCCTGATCACGAGGCCCACTACCAGCCGGACCCCACTCGCCCACAGGTATCCCGCCCATGTTCGATATCGGGTTCTTCGAAATCGTCGTGGTCATGGTGGTCATGCTCATCGTGATCGGACCCGAACGTCTGCCCAAGGTGGCCCGCACCGCGGGCCTCTGGCTGGGCCGCGCCCGATCCGTGATCCAGACGGTGAAGGCGGACATCGACCGGGAGCTGGCGGCCGAGGAACTCAAGCGCACCCTGCAGCAGCAGGCCCAACAGAG
>JALWSQ010000171.1:10725-16077 GCA_026993645.1 Thiohalobacter sp. | reverse complement strand
CCTCGCCCACCGCCTCCATGGCCAGGCCGGCTGCAAGCCGCTGGTGGTACTGGGTTCCGAGGTGCCCTTTCCACTCGATCCCGCACCCGCCACCACGGCTTCCGCCGGCATCCCGGCGGAAGCGGAATGGAGCCTGCCGCTGCTGGACGAGGGCGGCATCCCCTGCCGGCTGGCCAGCGCCAGCGGCCTGCCCGGCTGCTTCCCGGGCCATGTGACGGACCTGGCGGCGCACTGGCTGGCCGGCCTGGCAGCGGCCGAGCGGGACCAGGTGGAGATCTTTGCCTGCGGACCGGAACCCATGCTCGAGGCCAGCGCCCGGCTGGCGGCCCGCTGGCGGCTCCCGGCCCAGCTGTCGCTGGAGGAATACATGGCCTGCGGCCTGGGGGGCTGCGCCGGCTGCACCGTGGCGGTGCACGGGGCGGGCGGGCCGCGGATGGAACGGGTCTGTGTGGATGGGCCGGTGTTCCCGGCGGAGGCGATCTACCCCCAGTGCTTCGATAGTGGCTAGCGGCGCCCGCCGCACCGATCAAAAGTCCCCGGCGGCCCCTCGCCGCATGATGTCCAGGATGATCCCGCGCACCGCCAGGGCCTCCTTGCGCAGGTCCGGCGGCAGGGTACGCCCGCCGTGGATCATCAGGTCCATGTTCAGGCTGTAGAGCCACAGGCGGCCGCTCTTGTCCTGGACCAGACTGACCCGGCAGGGCAGGTAGGCGGAAAAGGCATCGTCGTAGTCCACCATGCGGGCGGCCGTGAGGGGATTGCAGAACATGTAGATCTTCAGGAAGCGGTACGACTTGCCGGTCATGGCGCTCACCTGCTTGTACAGGGGCAGCTCACCGACATTCTTGATGTTGTGCTCGTTGGCGACCACCTTCATGGTCTGGTCGACGTCCTCGGCGGTCAGGCCCGCCTGCACGGGCACCTTCCACACCGTCGCCTGGGCGATGCTGCCGGTGTCCAGCAGTTTCAGGGCCATGTCGGCGTAGGTCTGGAGCGCCGCCGGGTCCATGTCGACCAGGGTATCCATGTGCGGCAGGATGCGGGTGGCGGCGGCGATCACGGCGATCACCACCAGCAGGCCGACGAAGGCGAGCATGTTGCGGATGAACCACATGGGCAGGTCTCCTCTCGACCCGCCTGCTCCCGGCGGGGACACGGGACCGGCGGCCGACCGGTTGGCACCGTCCCATGTTGGCCCATCGGTAGGCGTCGCGCAAGGGGGCCGACACCCCCTCCTGGTTCAGCGGAACAGGTCCTTGTTGGCGGCCTTGGCGCGGGCCTCCAGCCGGCTGACCAGACCCCGCTGGACCAGGTCCTGCAGGTTCTGATCCAGGGTCTGCATCCCCAACGACTGGCCGGTCTGGATGGCCGAGTACATCTGCGCCACCTTGTCCTCCCGGATCAGGTTGCGGATGGCCGGGGTGCCGATCATGATCTCGTGGGCGGCGATACGGCCCCCGCCGTTGCGCTTGAGCAGGGTCTGGGAGATGACCGCGCGCAGGGACTCCGACAACATGGAGCGCACCATCTCCTTCTCCGCCGCGGGAAACACGTCGATGATGCGGTCGATGGTCTTGGCCGCCGAGCTGGTGTGGAGGGTACCGAACACCAGGTGGCCGGTCTCCGCCGCCGTCAGCGCCAGGCGGATGGTCTCCAGGTCACGCAGCTCGCCCACCAGGATGATGTCCGGGTCCTCGCGCAGGGCCGAGCGCAGGGCCTCGGCGAAGCCCAGGGTGTCCCGGTGCACCTCGCGCTGGTTGATCAGGCACTTCTTGCTCTCGTGCACGAATTCGATGGGATCCTCGATGGTGAGCACGTGGGCATACTGGTTCTCGTTGATGTGATCCATCATGGCCGCCAGGGTGGTGGACTTGCCCGAGCCCGTCGGCCCGGTGACCAGCACCAGCCCGCGTGGCTGCTCGGCGATGTCGCGGAACACCGGCGGGGCCGCCAGGTCCTCCAGGCTGAGCACCTTGGAAGGAATGGTGCGGAACACGGCTCCGGCGCCGCGGTTGTGGTTGAAGGCGTTGACGCGAAACCGCGCCAGGCTGGGGATCTCGAACGAGAAGTCGGTCTCGAGGAATTCCTCGTAGTCCTTGCGCTGCTTGTCGTTCATGATCTCGTAGACGAGACTGTGCACCTCCTTGTGATCCAACGGCGGCAGGTTGATGCGCCGGATGTCGCCGTCGACCCGGATCATGGGTGGCAGGCCCGCCGACAGGTGCAGGTCGGAGGCGTTGTTCTTGACGCCGAACGCCAGCAACTCGGTGATGTCCATGAACGTCCTCTCCAGCCAGGTTCATCCCTCTATATCGTCGGCCGCATCCCCAACTTGACCGTGGCGACAGCGGTAGAATGCCCCCATGGACCGGGCCCGACAGATCCGCCAGCGCCTGCAACAGGTACGGGAACGCATCGCCCGCTGGGAGGCCGCCTACGGGCGGCGCGCCGGCAGCGTCCGGCTGCTGGCCGTGAGCAAGACCTTCCCCCCCGCCGATGTCCTGGCCGCGGCCGCCACCGGCCAGGTCGCCTTCGGGGAATCCTATGTCCAGGAGGCCGTGGCGAAAATGGCCGGCATCGAATTGGCGCTGGAATGGCATTTCATCGGCCCGCTGCAGTCGAACAAGACCCGCCTGGTGGCCACGCATTTCGGCTGGGTGCAGAGCATCGACCGGTTCCGCATCGCCCGGCGCCTGAACGATCAGCGCCCGCCAGACGCCCCGCCCCTGGCCGTCTGCCTGCAGGTCAACGTCAGCGGCGAGCCGCAGAAGGCGGGGGTCCCGCCCGCCGAACTGCCGGCCCTGGCCGAGGCGGTGGCCGGGCTGCCCCGGTTGCGGCTGCGGGGGCTCATGGCCATCCCCGCCCGCCAGCCCGACTTCGATGCCCAGCGACGCGCCTTCGCCCGCCTGCGTGACCTGTTCGAGGCGCTGAAGGCCCGTGGCCACGCGCTGGACACCCTGTCCATGGGCATGACCGCCGACCTGGAGGCCGCCATCGCCGAGGGCGCCACCCTGGTACGGGTGGGCACGGGCATTTTCGGGGCACGCCCGCCCCGGCGCGGCTGAGGCCGGATCCCGCGCCCCTTGTCACCGGCACCTTTGGCCAGTATCTTGCCGCCATGGATCGTTTCAGCCTCAGTTTCATCGGTGCCGGCAACATGGCCACCAGCCTGGTCGGCGGCCTGGTCGCCGACGGCTTTCCGGCGCAACGCATCAGCGTGGCGGACATCGACGATGCCGCGGTCGACCGCCTGGTCGGCCAGCACGGTGTCCGGACAGCCGGGGACAATGTCGCCGCGGTCCGGGGAGCCGACGTGGTGGTCCTGGCGGTCAAGCCCCAGGTGCTGCGCGACGTGGCCCGCGAAATCGCCCCGGCCGTGGCCGAGCAGCGGCCGCTGATCCTCTCCATCGCCGCCGGCATCCGCATGGCGGACCTCGAGCGCTGGCTCGGCGACGGGGTGGCACTGGTGCGCGCCATGCCCAACACCCCGGCCCTGGTCCAGTCCGGCGTCGCCGCCCTGGTGGCCAACGAGCGGGTGAGCCCGCAGCAACGGGAGGCGGCAGAATCCATCCTCCGGGCCGTGGGCATCGCTCTGTGGCTGGACGACGAGGCTTTGCTGGACGCCGTCACCGCGGTCTCGGGCAGCGGACCGGCCTATTTCTTCCTGCTCATCGAGCTGCTGCAGGAGGCCGCCCACAGCCTCGGCCTGCCGGCGGACACCGGCCGTATCCTGGCCCTGCAGACCGCCTTCGGCGCCTCCAAGATGGCACTGGAGAGCAGCGAGGATGCGGCCACCCTGCGCCAGCGGGTCACCTCACCGGGCGGGACCACGGAGCGGGCACTGGCGGTGCTGGAAGAGGGTGGGTTGCGTGAACTCTTCCTGCGCGCCCTGCGCGCCGCACGGGACCGTTCCCGCGAGCTGAGCGAACGCCTGGGGGCCGACTGATGGGGAGCGGCTACCTGCTGGACCCGGTCTCCTTCCTGATACGCACCCTGGCCGGCCTCTACCTGGTGGCGCTCATGCTGCGCTTCCTGTTCGCCTGGGTGCGGGCCGACTTCTACAATCCCATCAGCCAGTTCCTGGTCCGGATCACCAATCCACCACTGCGCCCGCTGCGCCGTATCATCCCCGCCGTGGGCCGGGTGGATACGGCCTCCATCCTGCTCATGCTGGGGCTGCAGATGGGGGCCGATGCCCTGATCCTGGTCCTGCAGGGCGTGACTCCGCACCCGCTGGCCCTGCTGCTGGCGGCCCTGGGCAGCCTCACCGGCCTGCTGTTCAACATCTTCATCTTCGCCATCATCATCCAGGCCCTGTTGAGCTGGGTGATGCCCGGCGCCTACCACCCGGCCATGGGCCTGTTGCTGTCCCTGACCGAACCGGTACTGCGCCCCATACGCAACATCGTACCCCCCATGTCGGGCATCGACCTGAGCCCCCTGTTCGCCATCATCCTGCTGACGGTACTGAAGAAACTGGTCGTGCCCCTGTTCTATCTGGCGTTCTAGGTGATGGCGGCCGGGAAGCAGGGAGGCGACGGCCCCGCGCCCTGGCGTTGGCAGGGCAGCGATCTGATCCTGGCCCTGCACGTCCAGCCCCGCGCCCGCCGGGACGAACTGGTGGGGCTGCACGGCGACCGGCTCAAGGTGCGGATCACGGCCCCGCCGGTGGAGGGCCGGGCCAACGATCACCTGGTGCGCTTCCTCGCGGGCCTGTTCGGGGTGCCGCGGCGCCAGGTGGAACTGCTCGGCGGTGAGAGCGGCCGTGACAAGCGCTGCCGCATCCGGGCCCCCGCCCGTGTACCCGCTCCCATCCGCCGTCCCGGCTGAGCCTTATCGGTTCAAGCTTCGGGAACGACGGTCGTTATTCCCCTGGAGTCCGGTGCAAAACGACAATCCGCGGTCCCCGGCCTGGTGCCGACCCGCACCGGGCCGGACACCGGGGCCCGCCGGGCCGCCACCGGCCACCATCGCCAGGGGAAACCGCCTCCATGAGTGACCAGGATTTCAGCGTTCGGATCCATGCCTACGATGCCTGGAAACAGGACCTGCTGGAGGCCCTGGAACGCCTCCAGCGCTGGCTCGGTCAGCATGACCTGGACGATGGGGAAATGGACCTGCGCCTGTACGATACCCGCGAGGCCCTGCGCAGCGACCGCCTGACCCTGGCCTTCGTCGCCGAGTTCTCCCGCGGCAAGACCGAGCTCATCAACGCCATCTTCTTCGCCGATCTCGGCTGCCGCCTGCTGCCGTCCGAGGCCGGACGCACCACCATGTGCCCCACCGAACTGCTGTGGGACGCCGATGCCGGCAAGCCGTATCTCCGGTTGCTGCCCATCGAGACCCGGTCGG
>JALWSQ010000171.1:0-10715 GCA_026993645.1 Thiohalobacter sp. | reverse complement strand
TCGCCCCATCAGGGACTACCGCAACGACCCGGTGCAGTGGGTCAAACTGCCGCTGCCGGTGGAGGATCCTGACCAGATGGCCACGACCCTGCGCGAGATCGTGCGCACCAAGGAGGTTCCCGCCGAGGTGGCCCGGCGCCTGGGCTTCGTCACCGGGGTGGATGCCGGCGACGGGGCCGAGGCGGTGGAGATCCCCATGTGGCGCCACGCCATCGTCAGCCTGCGCCATCCCCTGCTGGAGGATGGCCTGGTGATCCTGGACACCCCGGGACTCAACGCGCTGGGCCAGGAACCGGAACTGACCCTCAACATGCTGCCCTCCGCTCAGGCCATCCTGTTCGTGCTGGCGGCCGACACCGGTGTCACCCAGAGCGACCTGGACATGTGGCGCCAGTGCGTACACCCGTCCGAGGATGGGTCCAACAGCCACATCGGGATCGCGCTGAACAAGATCGACACCCTGTGGGACGAACTGCGCGACCAGGCCCGGGTGGACCTGGACATCGCCACCCAGCGCCGTCGCAGCGCCGAGATCCTGGGCATGCCGCTGAAACAGGTGTTCCCGGTATCCGCCCAGAAGGGCCTGGTGGCCAGGGTGCGCAACGACGGCGACCTGCTGCAGCGCAGCGGCCTGCCGGCACTGGAGCGGTTCTTCAGCGACCAGATCCTGCCCAACCGCATGCGCGTGCTGCACGACCACGTCGCCAGCCGGGTGGGCAGCCTGGTCAACCAGCAGCTCCACCTGTTCGAGAACCGGCAGGCACAGATCCGGCGGGAACTGGCCAACCTGCAGGCCCTGCGGGGCAAGAACGTCGACGTGATCGAGCACCTGATGCACCGTTCCCGCGAGGAGCAGGCCGCCTACCAGAAGAACGTCCAGAGCTTCCGGGCCAGCCGCCAGGTGCTGCAGGCCCAGGCCAAGGTCATGCTGGAGAGCCTCAGTCCCAAGGCCGTCGACGGGCTCATTGATGAAACGCGGCGCGCCATGAGCGGCGCCTGGACCACCGTCGGTCTCAAGCGGGGCATGGCCGCCTTCTTCGAGGGTGCCCGGCGCATGATGGACCAGGCCACCCTGCAGGCCGACCAGACCCGCACCCTGGTGCGCGCCATCTATCGCAAGTTCCACCAGGATCACGGCCTGCCGGCACTGCGGCCGCCCACCTATTCGACGCGCACCCACCAGGCGGCATTGACCCGGCTGCTGCAGGAGGCGGAGGCCTATCGCAACAGTCCGGTCACCACCATGACCGAACAGAGTTTCGTCATCAAGCGCTTCTTCATCTCCCTGGTATCCCGGGCCCGGGACATCTTCTTCCAGGCGCACCAGGAGGCGGAGGCCTGGTTCGCCGAGGTCATGAATCCGCTGGTCCGGCAGATCAACGAACACCGCAAGGTGATGGAGCGGCGACTGGACACCCTGCGCCGTATCAGCCAGTCCCGGGAGACCCTGGAGGCCCGAATCGCGGAACTCAGGGAACAGGCGGAAGCAGTCGAGGCCGACGTCGCCACCCTGGACGCACTCAGGTCACGGCTGGTGGCCCCGCCACCCCTGGCGGAGACGGGACCGATGACTGCCGGTGTCCCCCGTCCCCAACCCGGATCGCGCTCGGTCGGTGGATGAAGGCGGATACCGCGCGACCCCGCGCGGTTCAGCCGGTGCCCCGGATGCGCCGGTGGCGCTGCTCCGCCGGCTGTCCGGCCCGTTCCCGCAGATCCAGCGCCGCCACCCGGTAGGCCTCGGCCAGGGTGGGGAAGTTGAAGATGTTCTCGATGAACTCGTCCACGACCATCTGCTTCAGCACCGCCACCTGGCCGATGTGGATCAGCTCGGGGGCACCCTCACCCAGGATGTGCACCCCGCGGATGCGGCCCGTGTCAGGCTCGGCCACGAGCTTCAACAGCCCGTCCTGAATACCGGAGATCTGGCCGCGGGCGATCTCCTCGAAGCGGGCGTGGCCGGTCCAGGCATCGCCCAGCTCCTCGCGCAGGGCGGTCTCGCCCAGGCCCACCGAGGCCATCTCTGGAATGGTGAAGATGCCGATGGGGATGGTCCTGGCCAGATGACCCACCGACTGGCCCAGTGCATGCCCCACGGCCTGCCGCCCCTGTTCCATGGAGGTGGAGGCCAGGGCCGGCGGACCGATGACGTCACCCACGGCATAGATGTTGGGCGCCGCCGTCCGATAGTCCTCGTCCACCTCGATCAGGCCCCGGGGGGTCTTGGTCACGCCGGCATTCTCGATACCCAGGCGGTCGGTGTTGGCCACCCGGCCGAGGGCGAACAGGACCTTTTCGGTCTCCACCACCTCGCCATTGTCCAGGTGACAGCGCACCCGCGCCAACCCGTCCCAGGCCACCGCCTCCGCCGTCGCGCCGCCGATGAAGCAGCCGCCCTGGCGTTCCAGTTGTTCCAGGAAGCGATCCGTGAGTTCCGGCTCCATGAAGCGCAACGGCCGGTCGGCACGATCCACCATCACCACGCGGGCACCCAGCATGGCCAGGATGGAGGCGTATTCACTGGCGATCACCCCCCCGCCCAGCACCGTGATGGACTCGGGTACGTACATCATGGACAGGATGGAATCGCTGTCATAGATGTGTTCGTGGTCTACTGGTACGTTGTCGGGATTGCGCGGCCGTGAACCGGTGGCGATGACGAACCAGCGTGCCCGCAATTGCTCCACCGCACCGGACGGGCGCATGAATTCCACCTCGTTGGGCGACAGGAACCGGGCATGGCCGTGGAGGTGCTCCACCCCGTTGCGCTCCAGCTGGCATTCCATGTACCGGCTGTGGGCCTGGATCACGGACTGCAACCGGTCCAGCAGGCGGGAGACCTGGTTGCCCTCCACCGTCTCCAGGCCCAGTTCCTCGGCCTGCCGGCGAAACCGGGCCAGCTGCAGCACGTTCTCACGCAGCGTCTTGCTGGGGATGGTGCCCCGGTGGACACAGGCCCCGCCGATCTGACGGTCGCGCTCCACCAGGGCCACGCGGCAGCCGCTCTTGGCCGCCTGTATGGCCGCCTTCTGACCGGCCGGACCGCCGCCGATCACCACGAAGTCATACTCCTTTCTTGTGCTCATACCGTCATCGCCTCCATGACCGCCACCACCTTGTCACACTGTTCCAGCAATGCCGTCACGTCGTCCGGGTACAGGTTCAGCTCCACCAGGGTCTCCATGCCGCGCAACCCGGCTTCGTCCCGGTCCGCCTCCGGCGCCAGCACGTAGCTGGCGAAACGGTGAGCGCAGTGGACGATCATGGCGTCCCGCAGGAAGGAGGCTGCGGGCGCATAGTCCTCGTAGTGACGGATCGATTCCACCACCGGGCCCGGCAGGTCCCAGGCCTCGGCCAGCAGGATGCCGACCTGGCGCTGGTAGTCCTCCATCAGGCCCAGCACCACCCCGGGTTCCAGCCGGATGCCCTGTTCCGCTTCCAGCTCGGTGATGGCATGCAGGCAGGCCGGCTTGCCGATCTCGTGCAGCAGGCCACACAGGAAGGCGGTCTCCACGTTGTGGCGCAGCATCCGCGCGATCTCCTGGGCCCAGGCGGCACTGGCAGCGGCATGACGCCAGAGATAATCGATGGTCTGCTCATGGCCCCGGACATCGAACAACTGGCCCTTGACCACCACCGCCAGGGCGATACGGGCGATGGTCTGCAGCCCCAGACGGGCGACCGCCTGTTGCAGGGACACGATGGGCGAGCGGGGCAGGTAGGCCGGTGAATTGGCGATGTGCACCAGGTGCCCGGCCAGGGCCTGATCCTGGTGGATGAGCCGGGCCAGGCGGGCGGCGTCCGCCCGCTCGTCGCGGGCCACGGCCAGCACCTGGTTGGCGACTTCGGGCAACACCGGCAGGTCCAGCCGTCCTTCCGCTATCTTCTGCTCCAGCGACTGGCGTACACTCTGGACCTCGACGGAACGGTCTTCGGGAACGGGCATGTTCATGGTTTCCTGTCCTTGGCTGTGGAGACTGACCTGTGGTGTTGTCGGCGTCGGACCGACAACCCTTTAGCACGAGGAGCGATCGATTCGATGAAGCATGTCATTGCCGGCGACCTCGGGGGCACCAAGACGCGCCTCGCCCTGTTACGGGTGAAGGGGGAACAGGCGGAAACCCTTGCCGAGGCCACCTATGCCAGCGCCTCGGAACCCTGTTTCGAACGGATCCTGGACAGCTTTGTGGCCGGCCTGGACCGACCGGCGGATGCGGCCGGTTTCGGGATCGCCGGACCGGTCCATGGTGGTCGCTGCCAGGCCACCAATCTGCCGTGGCGGGTCGACAGTACCACCCTGTCCACCCGCCTGGGGCTGCCGGTGGCGCTGATCAACGACCTGGTGGCCACGGCCTGGGGCATTCCCGCCCTGGCGCCGGAGGCTCGCCTGCCACTACAGGCGGGTACCGCCGACCCCGCGGGCAACCTGGCCGTGGTCGCCGCCGGCACCGGCCTGGGCGAGGCGGGGCTGTGCCGGGGCGGGAACGCGTGGCTGCCCATTCCCTCCGAGGGCGGACACAGCAGCTTCAGCCCGGTCACCGACCTGGATATCGCCCTGCTGCAACATCTGCGCAGGACGTTCGGGCACGTGAGCTGGGAACGCGTCCTGTCGGGGCAGGGTCTGGTCAACATCCATGGCTTCCTCCGAATCCACCGGGAACAGGCGCCACCGCCCACCCTGCAACAGGCCATGGCCAACGGGGATCCTGCCGCCGCCATCGCCCGGGCCGCCATCGAGGGACACGACCCGGTCTGCCGTGAGGCCCTGGACATCTTCTGCCGGCTCTATGGTGCCGAGGCGGGCAACTACGCCCTGAAGGTCATGGCCACCGGCGGGGTCTTCATCGGTGGTGGTATCGCGCCCAAGATCGTGACGCACCTGCGTGACTCGGAGTTCCTGGCCGCCTTCCGCGACAAGGGCCGCATGGCCGGGCTGCTGGAACGGATCCCGGTGACCCTCATCATGGACGACCGGGCGGCGTTGCTCGGGGCCGGGCTCTATGCCGCGGGATTGTCGCCGTCCGCCAGGCACTGAATGGCCACCGGCTGGCCGGGGAACATGCACAGCACCTGGGCATCCTGCAGGATCCGGTCGGCGAACAGCAGGGCTGCGGCCGACCAGACCTGGCCATGGTTGGCACGCCGCCCGATGAGACGCCCCGAACGGCCGTCGTAGTATTCCGGCCAACGATCCCGTACCAGGCGCCCGGCCGCCATCCGACAGGCACGCCGGGCCAAGTCCTGCCGGCCGCTCTTCACCGCACCAGCCACGAAGGCCCACAGCAGGACCGGCCAGTTGCCACCATTGTGGTACGACCAGGGCACGTTCTTGGGGTCGCACCCGGTCTGCAACCGCCAGCGTTCGCCCTCGATGGCCGGATAACAGATCTTCACCGGCATCAAGCCCATCAGGTCGTCCCACTTCTGCTCGAACAGCTCCATGATGCACTGGGCCTGGTCCGGTGTGGCGAGGTCGAACAGGATGGCCAGCAGGTTGCCCATGGTGAATACCCGGAAGTCCATGCGGCCCGGCCCCAGGTTCCCCACCAGGTAACCGGTCCCGTCCGGCAACCACTCCCCCACCCACTCGGGAATGGATTCCGGGTAGATGTTGAGCATGTTCACCGTGCCGGTTCCGAACTGCTCGGTATCGAAGCGGTGGATCTCGTTCAGCCGGTCTAGATCCAGCCAGTAGAAGATACGGATGTAGCTGCGCAAGGCCTGCTGCCGCTTGAGCATGACGGCCCGCAGCGACTGGTTGGCCTCGGTCTTGGCCAGCAGGTCACGTGCCGCCTGCAGCATGCCATAGAACAACGCCTGGATCTCGATGGGATGGCCGTAGACCCCCAGTCGCCGGTCGATCATGAACGAACCATCGGGCACCAGCAGCGTGGGAAAGATCTCGAAACTGTCCTTGAGACAGAGGTCCACCATCTCCCGGATGGCGGTCTGCACCCGTTCCTCGGTCACGAAGTCTCGATCGTCGGTCACCCGGACGTAGCAGTAGAGCAAAATGATCCACCACATCATGGAATCCACCGGGGCCACCCGGCCGATCGCCCGGTCACCGAAGTCCGCAACCAGGCGTTCATTGCCGTCCTCGTCCTCCACCAGGTGGAAGCTTGCCGGCATCACGCCGGGCCGGCGTTCGTGGCCGGCCAGGGTCTTTTCCTCGTGGCACAGATCGAGCACGGCCGCGAGGAAGTTACGGACCACCTGGTGGTGCCCATCGCTGAGAAACACCAGGGCAGAGACGAAGAAGTCGCGCACGAAGCACTGGCGATAGTTGTCGGCCGCCAGGCGGCCATCCACCGCCGCCCGGGTGCCCACCGGCACGCCCTCGTGGTGGAACAGGGACTGCTCCAGCAGGGTTCGGGCCGACACCAGGGCCTCCTCGCAGCCCTGTTTCCCCTCTTCCGACAATGCTGTCACCATGATCCGGATACCTCTGCAGCTTTTCTGACACGAATCACACGCCTGTACCAGGCGGGTGATGAGACAACGCAAAGACCCTGTTCATTCCCCCCATGTGGTGGGGGATGCCCATCACGGGGCCCCCTATGCATTGACGACCGCTGGGCGCCACACTTGAGGGTGTCCGGGAGTGAGGTGAGAGGTGAGGAGGGAGGAGTGAGGTGAGGGGGTGTAGGATGCGCAAAGGCCTGAAGGGCCGTGTGCATCATTGGCCGTGCGCATCCATGCGCGAATCACAGGCCTATGGGGTCACGATGGTCACCGGGTCGATAAGCAAAATGGCATTTGATCCTGGCCCCCACTTGCCCTATGTTAAGGAAAACGACCTGCGGACCGTTCCGCACCAACCGGGAGGAAGGCACCATGCAATACCGTCTGTTGGGGAAACTCCTGCTGTTTGCGGCCCTGGCCCTGGCGGCCCTGGCCGTGCGCGCCGAGAATGCCCAGGACTTCGGCGACTACGTCGTCCATTACAATGCCCTCACCACCGACATGATCCCGCCGGAGGTGGCACGCCAGTATGGCATCAAGCGCAGCAAGAGCCGCGCCATGCTCAACATCGTGGTACTGAAGAAGATCATGGGCACCGGCACCGAGCCCATGACCGCCCGGGTGACCGCGTCGGCCACCAATCTCACCGGCCAGAAGAAGCGCATCGACCTGCGCCTGATCCGCGAGGCCCACGCCATCTACTACATCGGTGAGTTCGGCATCAGCAACCAGGAGACCCTGGACTTCGATATCGAGGTCACGCCGGAGGGCTCGAAGCAGCCGCTGCACGTCCGCTTCCGCCACGAGTTCTTCACCAACTGAGGCGAAGGCCTGCAAACAACGGCAGCCGCGTCCCCGCCTGATAGAGCAGGAACAGCCCGTAGCCCAGCAACAGGGCACCGACCAGGCGGCGCAGGCGCGGACGCTGCAGCCGCTGGCGCAGCTGCTCCGACAGCGCCCCCAGCAACAACAGGTTGGGCAGGGTACCCAGGCCGAAGCCCAGCATCAGGCCGGCACCACGCAGGGCGCTGCCGGAGGCGAGGCTCCAGATCAGCACGCTGTAGACCAGGCCGCAGGGCAGCCAGCCCCACACCAGCCCGGTGGCATAGGCCTGCAGCGGGTTGCGGACCGGCAGCCAGCGGCGGCCGAGGGGCGCGATGTGGCGCCACAGCAGCCAGCCACCGGCGGCCTCCAGCCGGCGCAGGCCGCTCCACCAACCACCCAGGTAGGCCCCCAGGGCCAGGATGAACAGTGCCGCCACCAGCTGTAACCAGCGTTGCGCCTGTTCCAGCCCGCCCAGGCGCAGCACCGCCTCCCCCAGCCAGCCGGCCAGGGCACCCGCCATGCCGTAGCTGCTGATGCGGCCCAGGTTGTAGCCCAGCAGCACGCCCCAGGTCCCACGGCTGCCGGCCCCGGTGCGGGGACGCAGGCCCACCGAGAGCGCGGCCACGATGCCACCGCACATGCCGATGCAGTGGACCCCGCCGAGCAGCCCCACCAGCAGCGCCGCCAGGATGTTCGCCGACTCCGTCACAATCGCTGTCCAGGCTTTACATTCATGCGTCCACTCCCCATCATGCGCGCGGTACATCATACATGGCCCGCCGCCCGCGGCAGGGCCGGAACCGGGGAGTGACCCACCCATGCAGGGCTACCAGGAGGATTTCATCCGCTTTGCGCTGGCGACCGGTGTGCTGCGCTTCGGCGAATTCACCCTCAAGTCGGGGCGCCAGAGCCCCTATTTCTTCAACGCCGGCCTGTTCGACACCGGGGCCCGACTGGCGCGCCTGGGCGAGTTCTATGCCGATGCCATCCAGGCTGCCGAACTGGACTGCGACGTCCTGTTCGGACCGGCCTACAAGGGCATTCCCCTGGTCAGCGCCACGGCCATCGCCCTGGCCAACCGGTACGACCGGGACCTGCCCTGGTGTTTCAACCGCAAGGAGGCCAAGGACCATGGGGAGGGCGGGCAGCTGGTGGGTGCACCGCTGGCGGGTCGGGTGCTGATCATCGACGACGTGATCACCGCCGGCACCGCCATCCGGGAATCCCTGGCCATCATCGAAGCGGCGGGGGCCCGAGCGGCGGCGGTGGTCATCGCCCTGGACCGCCAGGAACGGGGCCGCGGCGACCGTTCCGCCATCCAGGAGGTGGAACAGGAACTGGGCCTGCGGGTGGTCAGCATCGTCACCCTGGATGACCTGATCCGGTTCCTGCGACAGGATCCGGGGGCCAGCGGCCCGCTGGCCGCCGTCGAGGCCTACCGCGCCCGTTACGGGGTCTGAGGGTCTGGACGGCCGGGTGTATCCCGTGGCCTCAGTGACCCCAGATCAGCTTCAGCCCCACCAGCAGGGTCACCAGCTCGAAGCCACGCTTGACCCAGCGGCTGCCCTTGGCGATGGACAGATGGGCACCGACATAGCCGCCGATCAGGGAACCGGCCAGCAATGCGGGCAGCCAGTCCCAGCGAATGGTCCCGAGCCAACCCAGCACAAGGGCCCCGGTTCCGTTCCAGAACACCCCCACCAGGACGAGGGTGTAGGCCACCGCGCGGCAATAGTCCAGACCGAACCAGGTCACCAGCCAGAGGGTGACGAACAGCCCGGTGCCGGAGGTGAGGGAGCCGTTGAGCACCCCGATGAGAAACAGCACCAGCCCACCCAGGACCAGGCCGGCCCGGTCGCGGTGGCGAACGCGCGGCCTCAGCCCCAGCTCCGGGCGCAACATGGAATAGAGGCCGAGGCTGGCGGTGAGTATCCCCAGGGCGATCTCCGCCGGCCGGTCCGGCACCCGCAGGATGATGTTGGCACCCACCAGCACCCCCGGCAGGCCGCTGGCCAGGAGCAGGAAAACGAAGGCGGGCCGCAGCGGCGCTTCCCTCAAGTGGCGCAGGGTGGCGCCGATACCCAGAGCGACACTGGCAATCTTGTGGGTGGCCAGGGCCACGGCGAACGGCAGCCCCAGGAAGATGAGCAGGGGCAGCTGGATCAGGCCGGCGCCGCCGCCGGAGAAGGCGGAAAAGGCATTGGCCACCAGCGACACCACGAAGAGCACCCACTGAACCATGATGTCCAAGATTCCGACTCCTGTGGAAACGCCCCGCTGCCGCTCATCCCGGTACCGGCTGACCCTGGGCCTGCTGCTGCTCGCCGCCAGCCTGCCGGCCCAGGCCCGGCTCTACAAGTGGGTGGACGACCAGGGTCAGGTCCACTACAGCGATCACGTCCCCGCCAGCCAGCTCCGGCACCAGCGGAAGATACTCAACGAACAGGGCGTGGAAATCAAAACCATCCGGGCCCCCAAGACGGCGGCCGAACTGGCGGCCGAGCGCCAGGCCGAGGCACGGCGCCAGGCCGAGGCGAAGAAGGCAGCGCGCCAGGCCGCCCATGACCGCATGCTGCTGGACACCTTCACCAACACCGACGACATGGAAATGGCACGGGATGGCAAGATCGCGGCCATCGAGGGCGTCATCCGGCTGACCCGCAGCCGGCTCGACAACCTGCACAAGCGTCTGGACGACTATCTCCACCGTGCCGCCGCGTTCGAACAGGCCGGCAAGCCGGTACCACCCCTGGTCCAACAGGCCATCGAGCGGCAGCGCCGCCAGATCGCCGAATACCAGGATTTCATCCGCCGCAAGCAACAGGAACAGGAAGGCATTCGCCAGCAGTTCGCCCGTGACATCGCCCGCTTCCGCGAACTCAAGGGCATGGCGGCGGCAGGCGCCCGCTGAGGCAGGCACGCGCCCCTTCCACCGGTCCGTCAGGAACGGATCAGGGTTCCCACCCCCTCGTCGGTGAAGAGTTCCACCAGCACCGCGTGGGGGACCCGGCCATCGATGATGTGCGCGGCCGACACCCCGTTGCGAACCGCATCCAGGGCACAGCGGATCTTGGGCAACATGCCGCCGTGGATGGTCCCATCCGCGATCAGTTCGTCCACCCGCCTCGCATTCAGGCCCGACAGCAGCCGGCCTTCGGCATCCAGCAGCCCTGGCGTGTTGGTCAGCAGGATCAGCTTCTCCGCCTGCAGCACCTCCGCCACCCGGCCCGCCACCAGGTCCGCGTTGATGTTGTAGGAGAAACCGTCCTCACCCACGCCGATGGGGGCGATGACCGGGATGAAATCCCCAGCCACCAGCATGTGGACCACGCTGGTATCGATACTCTCCACTTCCCCCACGTGGCCCAGATCGACGTCACCGGCCGCGGCGGCGTCGATCTGGGCCACGTGGGGGAAGTGGAGAGTAT
>JALWSQ010000170.1 GCA_026993645.1 Thiohalobacter sp. | reverse complement strand
AGAGCAGCTCGTCACCCTGGGCCCGGACCAGCAGGGTCTCGTCGTGGCGGGTGAGGAAGTTTCCGGCTCGCAGCATGGGGAACAGGTCCCGGCGGGCGTCGCGCACGGCGAGGATGACACCGATGGCGCCCGCGTGTCCCTTGCCGGCCATGCCTTCCACCGGTCGCAGCCCCACACCGAGGACCAGGAGCACCCGGCCGCCCGGCGTGAACACCAGGCCCTCCACCAACGGGCGCGGGTGCGCCAGCAGCCGTTGCACGAAGGCCCGTTCCCGCTTGCCGGGCCGCGGGAAGCCGGGGGTGGCCACCAGGAGGCCGGCATCGGGCCCGAGGATGGCCAGCCCGGGGCGATCGGTGGCGGGCAGGTTGGCGGGGACCGACGGGGTGTCGTCGGCCAGGTAACCGTCCCGTCGGGCCCGGGCCAGCAGCAGGTTGCGCAGGTAGCCGGCCTCCGCCATCCCGGCCCGCCGGTCCGGCGCCGCCTGTTCCAGCCGGGTCAGGTAGAGGCGGAGGGAGAGATTGTCCGCCAGTTCGGCCAGGGTGGTCTGCTGGCGCTGCAACCAGGATTCCAGGCGCCGGCTACGGATGTCGGCGATCAGTGACAGGCGGGTCTGCCATTCGCGCAGGTCCCGCTGCGTCTCCAGGGCCAGGTAGCGGTGGATCAGCCAGGCGCCGCCGGCCAGGAACAGGGCCAGCACCAGCAGGGCCATGGCCACGGGATTCGCGCGGCCCCTGTTCAGCAGGCCGGCCATGGCGTCAGGGTCGTTTCAGGCTGCGGGGATAGTGGATCCACCAATGGGCCTCGTTCACCGAGAAGACCGGGGCGTAGTGTACTATGCTTTCGGCAGGGACGATCTGTCGGATCTGGTTGTCCAGCACCAGGATCTGTCCGTCCTGCCGGTACAGCGCCAGGATGGCATGGGGCACGCGCAGGTTGGTGTCCTGGACCACCACGATACGCATGCGGTCCGGATCGAAGCCGAGCCACTTCAGGGAATAGAACTTGGTGATGGCGTAATCTTCGCAGTCACCGCCGTTGTCCAGGAATTCCCGCACGATGGCCCAGTAGTCGGGCACGCCGTAGTTGTCTTCGTCCAGCACGTAGGGCAGGTGGTTGGCATAGCGGTTGACGGCCGCCAGTTGCGCCTTGGGGTCGAGCTGGCGAATGGACTTCAGGAAGGCGCGCCAGTGGGTCAGGTGGCAGCGGTTGAAGCGGGTCTCCTGGCAACTGCCGGGGGGGACATCCTGGGTGAGATGGCGTTCCATGACTCGCAGCCACTGGTGCAGGGGGGCCATGTCCGTCTGGGGCACCTCGCGGTAACCGAACAGGGCGGCCGGTGCGGCCGGGACCCCGGCGGCGAACCCCCAGCCCAGCAACAGGCAGAGGGCGGCACAGAGGTTGCGGTATGCGGGCATCGTGTGGACCATCGCTGGCGCAGTCTAGCAGCCGCTGGTGGTCGGAGCGAGCAGGCTGGTATGAGTCTGGCCCAAGGTATCGAGATATCGCGGATGTGAATGTGTCGGCGAACTTTACATATGTGTGGCCCCATCCTTACTGTGGGGGCGAGATGGAATTATCATTCAATACAATGAGTTGTCGCTAATGATGGCGGCAGGGTGCAGTGACAGGGTGACGGGGTTCTTTACAGACTGGCTGTGACCACTTCCAGTAGATACATGTAACACAATGTTTTTTATAAGAAAAACACTCATGGCACGGGAGTTGCTCAGAGGCTCGGGTCATTCGGGGGTGAACTGGAGCGAACCATGAGTTCGGAGGATTCGGTGATGAAGAACAGAGCTTTGGTGGTGGCCATCTCGCTGGCGTTGGTGGCGGGCGGTGCTCTGGCCAAGGGCAAGCAGGAAGAGGATTCGGTATACAGCTGGGGTCGCTGGAAGGTGCTGTCGCCGGCCGCCGGCAACCCGGGCGTCAGGCCGGTGCCGACCCTCGGCGCCCTCGTTCTGCGGCCCGACGACAGTTCCCGCTTCGATCGCAAGCTCCAGTCCACCGGTGGAGGCGGCGCCCCCACGGGCGGCACGGGTGGTGGTGGCGGCACGACCGGTGGCAGCGGGCCAGTGCCTACCAGTTATGCCACCTACCGGGCCAGCGTGCCTTTCTCCCCGCCCCCCGGCGTGGTATACGTGCGGGCACCGGGTATCTACGACGGCGCCACCCTGCTGGCGACCATCGATACCCAGCTGGATGCCGCCGGCAGTTCCAGTTTCCATGTCGCGGCGGATGCCGGGGATCCCAATTTCACCCCGAACGATCCGCGTTATCCTGCCCTGGATTCGCTACCCATGGCCGATGTCTATCCAGTGACGGCGCCTTTCACCGGGCGCACCGGGAGCCGGACCATGACGGGGGCCAAGCCGGTCACTGAGACCTCCACCATCCTGTGGCGAGACGATGGCATCGTCACAGCGGGCTTCTGGATGGATCAGCGCCAAAAGGCCCTGCTGGCGGCCACGGTGGCCACGGGTACCCCGCCACCGTCTGGGCTGGGCACCCAGGGTGACGGCGCCTTCGTGCAGGGTATCACTACGCCATTGGCGACCATGGATGCCCTGCAGCGCACCCACGCGGTGGCGAGCTACACCGGTCCCGTGTTCCAGGGGGGCGTGCAGGATGGCCAGTTCACCGGGCTGGTGCAGATGCGGGTGAGCTTCGGTCAGGCCACCTGGATCGGCAATTTCAGCCATGTCACCGTGCCGTTCGAGGCCATCGGGCGGATCCAGGGTGCGAACCTGGTGTCCAAGGGGTTCTCGTCCAATATCGATGCGAGCAAGAGCCTGGTGCAGGGCAGTTTCTTCGGTGCCAATGCGGAGCGGGTGGGTGGTAACTATACGGTGACCACCACCGGCGGCCAGCGCTCGGCGGGTGTCTATGTCGGTGTCAAGAACGCAGCCGGCGGGGGGGCTGCGGTTCCGCGCTGACGGGACGTGCTGCCCCCGTTGGATGCGATGCTCCGTAGGATGCGCAAAGGCCCGCAGGGCCGTGCGCATCAGTATGCGCCACGGACCCACACGGAAGCACGCGGAATGCAGGTGAGGTGTGAAGAGCGAGGAGTGAAGGGTAAGGAAACCTACCCGTCATTCCCGCGCAGGCGGCTCCCCGTTGTTGGGCACGCTCGCTGCGCTCGCTTTGCCCAACCTACGGGTGCTGTCCCCGTTGGATGCGATGCTCCGTAGGATGCGCAAAGGCCCGCAGCGCCGTGCGCATCGGTGGCCGTGCGCATCATGGGGGTGGCGGGTTCGCCAGCGGTATCCTGCCTGCGGCTCCGGGGGCTTGCCCTGCGGGCGCCTTGCGGCGCCGGCGGAGGGCATGATATAAACGCCCCATGAGCACCTGTTTCGATCCAAGGATCTCGCTCCTCCGCCTGCTGTCCGCGGGTCCGCTGCTGCTGCGCTAGCGCAGCGACGATTCCACCTCACAATTTCCCAACCTTTTCATTGGCTTCGCCGGCGACAGGCGCAAGCGGCTCTGCTATAGTGAGCCTGCGCCGGCCACCGAGCGGCCGGCCCGGCCCGGCCAGGGAGCACTCCAACATGAGCCAGAACGACAAACTCGTCATCTTCGACACCACCCTGCGGGATGGTGAACAGAGCCCCGGCGCCTCCATGACCAAGGACGAAAAGGTGCGGCTGGCCAAGGCGCTGGAACGCATGCGGGTCGATGTCATCGAGGCCGGTTTCCCCATCGCCAGCCCGGGTGACTTCGATGCCGTGCATGCGGTGGCGCGGGCGGTGCGGGAGAGCACCGTCTGCGGCCTGGCGCGGGCGCTGGAGCGGGACATCGACCGGGCGGCGGAGGCCCTGGCACCGGCGGCCGGTGGCCGGATCCACACCTTCATCGCCACCTCGCCCATTCACATGGAGCGCAAGTTGCGCATGACCCCGGAGCAGGTGCTGGAGCAGGCGGTCAAGGCGGTGAAGCGGGCACGCAATCACACCGACGACGTGGAATTCTCGCCCGAGGATGCGGGTCGCTCGGACATCGATTTCCTGTGCCGGGTGATCGAGGCGGTCATCGCGGCGGGGGCCAGGACGGTCAACATCCCGGATACCGTGGGTTACAACCTGCCGCACCAGTTCGGTGACCTCATCCGCACCCTGATCGAGCGGGTTCCCAACTCGGATCAGGCCGTGTTCTCGGTACATTGTCACAACGACCTGGGCCTGGCGGTGGCCAACTCGTTGTCGGCGGTGCTCAACGGGGCGCGCCAGGTGGAATGCACCATCAACGGCCTCGGCGAGCGGGCCGGCAACGCAGCCCTGGAA
>JALWSQ010000169.1 GCA_026993645.1 Thiohalobacter sp. | reverse complement strand
GTGCTGCAGCCGTTGCGGGTGGTGCTGGATCCGGCGCTGCGCATGCCGCCCTCGGCGCGCATGCTGGCCCTGCCGGGGGGCACCCTGGTGCTCACCCGCGATGCCGGTTCGGACCGGGCCCGGGCCGAGGTGGCGGCGGTGCCGGCGGGGCCGGGCGGCCTGGACCTGGCCGCCGTGCTCGAGCTGCTGGGGCATCGCGAGATCAACGAGGTCATGGTGGAGGCGGGCGCCACCCTGGCCGGGGCCCTGCTGGGGCAGGGGCTGGTGGACGAGCTGGTCCTGTACCTGGCGCCCCACGTCATGGGTGACGGCGCGCGGGGCCTGTTCCACCTGCCGGGGCTGGCGGCCATGCGCGATCGCATCGAACTGGAGATCACCGACCTGCGGGCGGTGGGCCGCGACTGGCGTATCACGGCCCGGCCCCGGCCGGCGGCGGAATGACCCCGGCACCGGCCGCGGTCAGGGAGAACGGACATGTTTACCGGTATCATCGAGGCAGTGGGAGAGGTCGCGGCCCTGGAGGCACGCGGCGGCGATCTGCGGCTGCGCATCCGCACCGGCAAGCTGGACCTGGCCGACGTGGCCCTGGGTGACAGCATCGCCGTGAGCGGGGTCTGCCTGACGGCGGTGGCCCTGCCGGGGGACGGGTTCTGGGCGGATGTCTCCGCCGAGACCCTGGCCTGCACCGTGCTCGGCGATCTCTCGCCGGGGGACCGGGTCAACCTGGAGAAGGCCCTGACGCCCAGCACCCGGCTGGGCGGCCACCTGGTGAGCGGGCACGTGGACGGCATCGGTACCCTGGTGGCCCGGCAGCCGGCCGCGCGCTCCGAGCGCCTGTGCATCGAGGCGCCGGCGGAACTGGCCCGTTACATCGCGGCCAAGGGCTCCATCTGCGTGGATGGGGTGAGCCTGACGGTCAATGCCGTGGACGGCGCCCGGTTCGAGCTCAACATCGTGCCCCATACCCTGGCGGAGACCACCCTGGCAGACTACCGACCGGGGCGGCGGGTCAATCTGGAAGTGGACCTCATCGCCCGCTACCTGGAACGCCTGCTGCTGGGCGAGCGGGCCGCCACGCCCGGCCAGGGCATCAGCCGCGCCCTGCTGGCGGAGTACGGGTTCCTGGACCAGGCGGAGGATACCCAGCCGTAGGATGCGCAAAGGCCCGCAGGGCCGGGCGCATCCCCCACGACACATCACTGGACGAAGCAATGGCACTGAACAGCATCGAAGAGATCATCGAGGACCTGCGCCAGGGCAGGATGGTCATTCTCATGGACGACGAGGACCGCGAGAACGAGGGTGACCTCATCATGGCGGCGGAACGCGTCCGGCCGGAGGACATCAACTTCATGGCCCTGCATGGCCGCGGCCTGATCTGTCTCACCCTCACCCGCGAGCGCTGCGAGCAGCTGCGCCTGCCGTTGATGGTGCAGGACAATGCCGCCCCCCATGGCACCGCCTTCACCCTCTCCATCGAGGCGGCGGAGGGCGTGACCACCGGCATCTCGGCCCACGACCGGGCGCGCACCGTGGCCGCCGCCGTGGCGCCCGATGCCCGGCCGTCCGACATCGTCCAGCCGGGTCACGTCTTTCCCCTCATGGCCCAGCCCGGTGGCGTGCTCACCCGGGCCGGCCACACCGAGGCCGGCTGCGACCTGGCCCGCTTGGCCGGTTTCGAACCGGCGGCCGTCATCGTCGAGATCCTGAATCCCGACGGCACCATGGCCCGCCGGCCGGAGCTGGAGCGGTTCGCCGAGGAACACGGCCTCAAGATCGGCACCATCGCGGATCTCATCCACTACCGCATCGCCCACGAAAAGACCATCAGCCGGGTGGCCGAATGCGACCTGCCCACCGAGTACGGCGACTTCCGCCTGGTGGCGTTCGAGGACAGCATCGACCATGATCTGCACCTGGCGCTGGTCCACGGTGACCTGGATGTCTCCCGCCCGGTGCTGGTGCGGGTACACGTCCAGGCCATGCTGTGTGATCTCCTGGGCGCGCGCACCGGCGACTGCGGCTGGCCCCTGCGGCGGGCGCTGGAGCGGGTGGCGGAGGAGGGCAGCGGCGTGGTGATCGTGCTCGGCAAGCCCGAGGACCCGGCCTCGCTGGCGCGCCGCATCCGGCACTATGCCGAGGAGGGGGCGGAATCCATCCACGCCCCGGTGAGCGCGCGCAAGGAACTGCGCACCTTCGGCATCGGCGCCCAGATCCTGGCCGAACTGGGAGTGCGCCAGATGCGGGTGCTGAGCGCGCCCAAGAAGATGCACGCCATCACCGGCTTCGGCCTCGAGGTGGTGGAATACGTGCCCTGTGACTGATATGGTGGGGGCTTGGCGAGACAGGACGGAAACATGAAGGCGATCGAAGGCAATCTGCAACTGCAAGGCGGGCGCTTCGCCCTGCTGGTCTCCCGTTTCAACAGTTTCATCGTGGACCACCTGGTGGCCGGTGCCCTGGACACCCTGCGCCGCCACGGCGCCAGCGATGATGACATCGAGATCGTGCGTGTCCCCGGCGCCTTCGAGATGCCGCTGGCGGCGCAGCGGCTGGCGGCGAGCGGGCGCTACGAGGCCATCATCGCCCTGGGTGCCGTGATCCGGGGCGGTACGCCCCACTTCGAGTACGTGGCCGGCGAATGCACCAAGGGCCTGGCCAGCGTGAGCCTGCAGCAGGGCATCCCGGTGGCCTTCGGCGTCCTCACCGTGGACAGCATCGAGCAGGCCATCGAACGGGCGGGTACCAAGGCCGGCAACAAGGGGGTCGAGGCGGCCCTGTCGGCCATCGAGATGGTGAACCTGCTGAAGCAGCTCTGATGGGCCCGGGGCAGTGGTGGCGGCCGTGAAATTTCCCCGATCCGGTGTGGCCGGCCGCAGTCGCGCCCGGCGGCTGGCCCTGCAGGCGATCTACCAGTGGCAGCTCAGTGGCACCGATCCCGAGGAGATCCTGCGCCAGTTCCATGAATCCCCGGACAGCGGCCATCCCGACCAGGCCTATTTCGAGGCCCTGGTGCGGGGGGTGACCGCCGAGGTGGCGCGGCTCGACGCGATACTGCAACCGGCCCTCGACCGCCCGGCGGAACAGGTGGACCCGGTGGAGCGGGCCCTGCTGCGGCTGGCCACCTGGGAGCTGGGCCATCGGCCCGACGTGCCCTATGCGGTGGTACTGGACGAGGCCGTGGCCCTGGCGCGCAAGTTCGGCGCGGAACAGGGACACCGCTTCGTCAACGGCGTGTTGGACCAGGTGGCGCGCCGGCTGCGGCCGGTGGAGCACCCCCGGGGCGACCCCGACCGGGCCGAGGGCCTGCTGGCGGGTTGGGGGACCGGGGCCGACGATTCCCGCGATTGAACGAGTTCGATCTCATCCGACGCTACTTCTCCCGCCTGACGGCGGGGCGACCGGACGTGGTGCTCGGGGTCGGCGACGATGCCGCCCTGCTGGCGCCACCACCGGGGGAACTCCTCGCCGTGGCGGCCGACACCCTGGTGGAGCGGGTGCACTTTCCCGCCGGGGCCGATGCCGCGGCGGTGGGGCACAAGGCACTGGCGGTCAATCTCAGCGATCTCGCCGCCATGGGGGCCCGCCCGGCGGCGGTCCTGCTGTGCCTGACCCTGCCCCGGGCGGACGAGGACTGGCTGGCGGGCTTCGCGCGTGGTTTCGGGGCATTGGCGGCCCGTTTCGGCGTGGCCCTGGTGGGGGGCGACACCACCCGCGGTCCCCTGGCGGTGGGTGTGCAGGTGATCGGCTACCTGCCGGCGGGCATGGCATTGCAGCGCTCCGGCGCGCAGCCCGGCGACCTGGTGTGCGTCAGCGGCACCCTGGGGGATGCTGCCCTGGCCCTGGCCGGCCCCCCGGGCTGTGATGCCGCCAGTGCCGACTGGCTGCGTGCCCGGCTGGATCGTCCCGAGCCCCGGGTGGCGCTGGGCATGGCCCTGCGCGGCCTGGCCACGGCCTGCATCGATGTCTCCGACGGGCTGGCGGCGGATCTCGGCCACCTGCTGGAGGCGAGCGGCTGCGGGGCGCTGGTCCGCGCCAGGGATCTGCCGCTGTCGCCGGCCTACCGCGCCTGCGCATCCGTCGCCAGCCTGGACGGCTACCGCTGGGCCCTCAGCGGCGGCGACGACTACGAACTCTGCTTCACCCTGCCGGAACGACGCCTGGCCGAGGTCCAGGCGGTCTGCGACCGGGCCGGCTGCGCCTGCAGCCCCATCGGCCGGGTGCTGGCGCGGCCAGGCCTGTACTGGGAGGGACCGGATGGCCGGGAGCGGCCGTTGCCAGCCGCGGGTTACGACCATTTCGCCGCCGGGGGGGAGGGGCCTTGAGCGGACGGGTGGCGCC
>JALWSQ010000168.1 GCA_026993645.1 Thiohalobacter sp. | reverse complement strand
TTGAAGTACGTATTGCTGCTCCTGCTGCTGGGCCTGTTCCTGTACGACCTGCCGCTGGCCGAGCGCTATGCCGAGATCGAACCCTTCAAGACCGCGATCACGCTGCGCTTCCATCGTGCCCCGGCCTATCTCGGCTATGCCCTGGGGCTGCTCCTGGTCGGCTTCTTCAACCGCAAGTTCTATTGCAAGTATCTCTGTCCGCTGGGGGCGGCGCTGGCCATCCCCGCCCGGTTGCGCCTGTTCAACTGGCTGCGCCGCCGGCGTGAATGTGGCCGGCCCTGCCAGATCTGCGCGGAGGAATGCGAGGTGCGGGCCATCAACACCCTGGGGGAGATCAATCCCAACGAGTGTCACTATTGCCTCGACTGCCAGGTGACCTTCTGGAACGACCACAAGTGCCCGCCCCTGGTCAAGCGCCGCAAGCGCCACGAGCGGGCGCGGGGCTGGTGCGGCGACCATTGCCCCCCACCGCGCGGGGGCGATATCACGAGGGAGGGCAGTTCTTGATCTGTGTCACTAAAGCGGCCGCTTCGAACCGGCCGCTGGCGACCGTTGACCTGTATCAATGCAGCGATCCTCGACCGGCAAAGAAAATCGCCTCACCGTCGGAGGAATCTCCCTATGCCAAGCCGGAACAACAGGAGTTGCAGCATGAAACATCCCTACCCAGTATTCAGGACGGCGGCCCTGGTGGCGGCCATTGCACTCGCCGTCGGCACGGCGTCGACCACCATGGCCGCGGACCAGGCAGGCAAGTCCGCCGGGCATCCCGGTACCACCCAGGGTGAGATGCGCTACATGGGGCCGCCCAGCGGCGTCAATCCCAATGCGGCCAAGCGGGCGCCCACGCCGCCGCCCATGACCGATGCCGAGTTCAAGGAGGCCAAGGAAATCTTCTTCCAGCGCTGCGCCGGTTGCCACGGCGTGTTGCGCAAGGGTGCGACCGGCAAGCCCCTCACCCCGGACATCACCCTCAAGCGGGGCACCGAGTACCTCAAGACCTTCATCAACTTCGGTTCTCCGCGGGGGATGCCCAACTGGGGCACCTCGGGCCAGCTGACACCGCGCCAGGTGGATCTGATGGCGCGCTACCTGCAGCACGAGCCGCCCAAGCCGCCGGAGTTCAGCCTCAAGGACATGAAGGCCACCTGGAAGGTGATCGTGCCGCCGGAGCAGCGTCCGACGCACCAGATGAATCACCTCAACCTGAAGAACATGTTCTCCGTCACCCTGCGTGACGCGGGCAAGGTGGCCCTGATCGATGGTGACACCAAGAAGATCGTGGAGACCATCGATACCGGCTACGCGGTGCATATCTCCCGGCTGTCCGCATCAGGACGCTATCTCCTGACCATCGGTCGCGATGCCAAGGTGAACCTCATCGACCTGTGGATGAAGAAGCCCACCACCGTCGCCACCATCAAGGTCGGGCTGGAGGCTCGCTCGGTAGAGACCTCCAAGTACAAGGGCTGGGAGGACAAGTATGCCATCGCCGGCACCTACTGGCCGCCCCAGTTCGTCATCATGAAGGGCGATACCCTGGAACCACTGAAAGTCGTCGGTACCCGGGGCATGACAGTGGATACCCAGGAATACCACCCGGAGCCGCGGGTCGCCGCCATCGTGGCCTCCCACCAACATCCGGAGTTCATCGTCAACGTCAAGGAGACGGGCAAGGTCTACATGGTCAACTACAGTGACCTGCACAACCTGCGCATCACCGAGATCGATGCCGCCCGCTTCCTGCACGATGGCGGCTGGGACCGGACCCAGCGCTACTTCCTGACCGCCGCCAACAAGTCCAACAAGATCGCCGTCATCGATTCCAAGACCGACAAGCTGGTCAAGCTGGTGAATGTGGGGCACATCCCACATCCCGGCCGGGGCGCCAACTTCATCGATCCCAAGTACGGCCCGGTGTGGGCGACCAGTGATCTGGGCGATGACAAGATCGCGGTGATCGGCACCGATCCGGTGCATCACAAGCGCTATGCCTGGAAGGTGGTGCGCATGCTCAAGGGCCAGGGCGGTGGTTCCCTGTTCATCAAGACCCATCCCAAGTCGCATCACCTCTATGTCGATACGCCGCTGAACCCGGACAGCAAGAAGAGCCAGACGGTGGCGGTGTTCGACATCCGGCACCTGGATCGTGGATACAAGGTGCTGCCCATCGCCAAGTGGGCGAACATCGGCAAGGGGCCCATGCGGGTGGTCCAGCCAGAGTTCAACCGGGCTGGTGACGAGGTCTGGTTCTCGGTCTGGAACGGCAAGAAGCAGACCTCTGCCATCGTCGTCGTCAATGACAAGACGCTCAAGCTGAAGGCGGTCATCAAGGACAAGCGCCTGGTGACCCCAACCGGCAAGTTCAACGTCTACAACACCATGCACGACATCTATTGATGGCTCGGACCCCGGGCCGTCGGGCCCGGGGTCTGTTTCCCAGGCGGATGGAACCATCATGAGAGAGGACAACGACAAGAATTTTCGGTTTCTTCACGCCCGGCCCGGGGCCGTCCTGGCACTGGTCTGCGCCCTGTTCTCTTTGCCACCGGCGTCCACGGCGGCGCCCGATGCCGCCCGCAGGGCCTGGCTCGACAACCTGCTGGCCCAGGATTGCGGTTCCTGCCACGGGCTGACCCGCAAGGGTGGGCTCGGGCCGCCCTTGCTGCCTGGGAACCTGGCCGGCAAGAGCGATGCCCTCCTGGTAAAGACCATTCTCCAGGGTCGGCCCGGTACACCCATGCCACCCTGGAATACCGAACTCTCCGCCGACGATGCCCGTTACCTCGTGCGGCAGCTACGCCGGGGGCCAATGCGATGAGGTCGCTGGCAGGCCGACTCCACGCATGGTCGCTGGGGACGCTGGTCGTCCTGATCCTGGCGTGGCTTCCCGGTTGCGCCACCACGCCCCTGCGCGGCACCGGCGATCTCGGCCTGGTGATCGAGCGGACGGCGGGCAAGGTGCTGGTGGTCGATACCACCCACCGCCGGATACTGGGGGAGGTCGCCGGGCTCGGTGACCTGTCCCATGCCTCGGTGGTCTATTCCCGTGACGGTCGCTACGGTTTCGTGTTCGGCCGCGATGGTGGCCTGACCAAGGTGGACCTGTTGCGCAGGCGCATCGTGCGCCGCATCGTGCAGGCGGGCAACAGCATCGGTGGCGCCATCTCCCAGGATGGCCGGCTGATCGCCGTGTCCAACTATCAGCCGGGGGGGGTGCGGGTATTCGATGCCGCCACCCTGGCGCCGGTGGCCGACATCCCCGCCACCTATGGTGACGGCAAGGGGCGGTCGCGGGTGGTGGGTCTGGTGGATGCACCGGGCAACCGCTTCGTGTTCAGCCTGTTCGATGCCGGCGAGATCTGGATCGCGGACTTCTCCCATGGCCGGACGCCGGTCGTGACCCGATTCCATCACATCGGTCGCGAACCCTATGACGGATTGATCACGCCGGACGGGCGATATTACATCGCTGGCCTGTTCGGAGAGGATGGCATGGCCCTGCTGGACCTGTGGAATCCGAAACAGGGGGTCCGGCGCATCCTGCCCCACTATGGCCGGGGCGAGCGTCGGCTCCCGGTGTACAAGATGCCCCACCTGGAAGGCTGGGCCATGGCGGGAGACTATGCCTTCGTACCGGCGGTCGGCCACCACGAGGTGCTGGTGGTGGACCGCCACGACTGGCACCTGGTGCGGCGCATCCCCGTCCATGGTCAGCCGGTGTTCGTCATGGCGCGGCCCGACGGGCACCAGGTGTGGGTGAACTTCGCCCACCCGCTGAACGATGTGGTGCAGATCATCGACGTCCAGACCTTGCGGATCATCCACCAGCTGCGCCCCGGCCCGGCGGTGCTGCACATGGAATTCACGCCCCGCGGGGAGCAGGTGTGGGTCTCGGTGCGCGATGCCGACCAGGTGCAGGTGTACGACACGGCGACCTTCGCTCGCCTGGCGGTGCTGCCCGCCACCCATCCCAGCGGCATCTTCTTCACCGATCGTGCCTGGAGGATCGGGCTGTGACGGGTGCCGCCGCTCTGGATGCAATCGACCGCCGCATCCTGAACGAATTCCAGGATGGTCTGCCGCTCACCCCCCGGCCCTTCGCCTGGATGGCGCAACGACTGGGCGTCACCGAGGACGAGGTGCTGCGCCGCCTGCAACGGCTCCAGCGGGGGGGACAGGTCAGCCGGGTGGGTGCCGTGTTCCGCCCTCACAGCATCGGGGCCAGCACCCTGGCCGCCATGGCGGTGCCACCGGAACGACTGGAGGCGGTGGCGGATCGGGTCAGCCGTTTCCCGGGCGTCAATCACAACTACGAGCGGGAGCACCGTTACAACCTCTGGTTCGTGGTGACGGCGCCGGACGAGATCCGCCTGGCCGACGTGCTGGATGCACTGGAACGGGAGACCGGGTTGCCGTTGCTGCGGTTGCCCATGCTGGAGAGTTTCCGTCTCAACCTGGGGTTTCACATGCGATGGAACTGAAACTGCCACGGCATGCCCTGAATGCCAGCAGCCAGGCTGCACGGGTACCCCTCGGCACCCGCGACCTGGAACTGGTGGCCGCCATCCAGGATGGTCTGCCGCTGTGCCCCCGGCCCTATGCGGCCGTCGGGCGGCGCCTGGGCATGACCGAGGCCGAGGTGATGGACCGCCTGGCCGCCCTGCAGCGCCAGGGGGTCATCCACCGCCTGGGCGTGATCGTGCGCCACCGCGCCCTGGGTTACCGGGCCAATGCCATGGTGGTCTGGGACGTTCCCGACGAGGAGGTGGGGGAACTGGGGCGGCTGTTCGCCCAGCAACCCTTCATCACCCTCTGTTACCGCCGCCCGCGCCGCGGCCGCGCCTGGCCCTACAACCTGTTCTGCATGATCCACGGGCGCGACCGGGCCGAGGTGCGCCGGCGCCTGGGGGACATGATACGGACACTGGGGCTGGAGGATCTGCCCCATGCCGTACTCTTCAGCCGCCGTTGCTTCAAGCAGTGCGGCGCCCGTTACCTGCCCACGGAGCCGGCCCCGGCCGGAACGCGCCATGGACACGCCCGTACTGGATGAGATCGACCGCCGCATCATCAATGGCCTGCAGGGCGGTTTCCCGCTCAGCGAGCGGCCCTATGCCGATGCCGCCGCCGCGCTCGGGCTCGACGAGGACGCGCTGCTGATGCGGCTGCAGCGCCTGGTCGGTCAGGGCGTGCTGAGCCGGTTCGGTCCCCTCTACAACGTGGAGCGCATGGGCGGCAGCCTGGTGCTGGCGGCCATGCGGGTGCCGGCGCCGAGGCTGGAGCAGGTCGCGGCCCAGGTGAATGCCCACCCGGAGGTGGCCCACAACTATGCCCGCGACCACGAGTTCAACCTCTGGTTCGTGATCTCGGCCCTGGACACGGCCGCAGTCCGGGATCTGATCCGGACCATTGAGCAGGAGACGGGACTCAGGGTGTACAGCTTTCCCAAGCGGCGGGAGTTCTTCATCGGCCTGCGGCTGGAGGCCTAGACAGGACCATGGACGCCATCGACGAACAGCTGGTACGGCTGACCCAGGAGGGCCTGCCGCTGGTACCACGGCCCTGGGACGTATTGGGCTGGCGGCTGGGCATCACCCCGGCCGAGGTGCGGGCACGGCTGCAGCGCATGTTGGAGCAGGGAATCATCCGTCGGCTGGGGGCAGTGCCCAACCACTACCGCATCGGCATTCGTGCCAACGGCATGTGTGTCTGGGACGTGCCGGACAGCCGGGTGGCGGCCATCGGACGCTGGGTCGGTCAGCTGGAATGCGTCAGCCATTGCTACGAACGGCCACGGCATCTGCCGGAATGGCCCTACAACCTCTTTGCCATGGTGCATGGGCGCAGCCGCGAGGCGGTCCGGGCCAAGGCGGCGCGCATCACCGCTGCCCTGGGTGCCGACGTGCGGACCCACGACATCCTGTTCAGCACCCGCCTGTTCAAGAAGACCGGGCTGCGTCTGCCCCAGCCGCCACGCCAGCCGGTGCCGTCCGCGGGCGCCTTCCGCCGGAGCCGGGAGGCCTGAGATGTTTCGCTTGACCCGCTACATGCAGCAGCTCCACGATGGCGGCGAACCCAGGCTGCCGCCGGATCCCACGGGTCCGGTGGTCATCTGGAACCTGATCCGGCGCTGCAACCTGGCCTGCAAGCACTGTTATTCCATCTCCGCCGATCATGCCTTTCCCGGCGAGTTGACCACCGCCGAGATCTGTGCCCATATGGAGGACCTGCGCCGTTTCGGCGTGCCCATGCTGATCCTGTCCGGGGGGGAGCCCCTGCTGCGTCCGGACCTGTTCGAGATCGCCCAACGCGCCCGGGAACTGGGATTCCTGGTCGGCCTCTCCACCAACGGTACCCTGATCGACCGTGACAACATCGATGCCATCGAGGCCGCGCGCTTCGACTACGTGGGCATCAGCATCGACGGCCTGCGCGAGACCCATGATCGCTTCCGGCGCCGCCTGGGGGCCTTCGACGAGGCCCTGCGCGGCCTCCGTCTGTGCCGGGACCGGGGCATCCGGGTGGGCCTGCGCTTCACCCTGACCCAGGACAATTTCCACGAGCTGCCGGCGGTGCTCGAGCTGATGGAGCGGGAGGATATCGGCAAGTTCTACCTGTCCCATCTCAACTATGCCGGGCGCGGCAACCGCAACCGCAAGGACGATGTCGTCCACCAAATGACCCGGTCCGCCATGGAGCTGCTGTTCGACACCTGCTGGCAGGGGATCCAGGCCGGCCGGCCGCGGGAGTTCGTGACCGGCAACAACGACGCCGACGGAGCCTGGTTGCTGCACTGGGCCGAACGGCACCATCCCGCCGGCGTCCCCGCCCTGCGTCGCAGCCTGGAACACTGGGGTGGCAATGCCTCGGGGCTCTGGGTCGCCAACATCGACAACCTCGGCAATGTCCATCCGGATACCTTCTGGTGGGACTACAGCCTGGGCAATCTGCGTGAGCGGCCGTTCTCCGAGATCTGGCAGGACCTCAGTGATCCGCTCATGGCGGGTCTCAAGCAACGGCCACGGCCGGTCGGCGGGCGTTGCGCCCGCTGTCGCCATCTGCGCATCTGCGGCGGCAATACCCGGGTCCGCGCCTGGCAGCTGACCGGCGACCCCTGGGCCGAGGATCCGGCCTGCTATCTCACCGACGAGGAGATCGGTGACAGCGGGGCCGGTGCGCGGCTGGAGAACTATCCCTGGCGGCGCCGGCAGCGGCGCCGGGTGCCGTCCTGATGGCCGGCCGCCGCCCCTGGCCCATGTTCCTGTTGGGCTGGCTGCTGGCGTGGCCGCTGGCGGCGCAGCCGGCGCCCACGGCCGCGGCCCTGTACCGCACCCATTGTGCCGGTTGCCATGGCGCCCGGCGACTCGGCGGGATGGGGCCGGCGCTGCTGCCCCAGAACCTGGTGCGGCTGTCACGGGCGCGGGCCCGGCAGGTCATTCGCGACGGACGGGCCGACACCCAGATGCCGGCCTTCGGCCGGCGCCTGACGGCGGATGCCATCGCCCGCCTGGTGGACTACATCTACCGTCCGCCCGCCCGGCCGCCGCGCTGGGACCGGGCCGCCATGATGGCGACCCACCGCGAACCCCATCCCCGCGCCAGTCTGCCGGCCCACCCGACCTACCAGGCCGACATGCAGAACCTGTTCGTGGTGGTGGAGCTGGGAGACCACCATGTCACCCTGCTCGACGGCGACAGGCTGGTACCCATCACGCGCTTCGCCAGCCATCGTGCCCTGCACGGGGGACCCAAGTTCTCCCCTGACGGCCGCTTCGTGTTCTTCGCCTCGCGCGACGGCTGGATCACCGAGTACGATCTCTACAGCCTGCAGACGGTGGCGGAGATCCGGGCCGGGATCAACACGCGCAACCTGGCCGTGTCGGGGGATGGCCGTTACGTCATGGTGGCCAACTACCTGCCGCACACCCTGGTGTTGCTCGATGCCCGGGACCTGACCCCCTTGCGTATTTTCCCGGTGCGGGACCGCAACGGGCGCAGCTCCCGGGTCAGCGCGGTGTACACCGCGCCGCCGCGCCACAGCTTCATTGCCGCCCTCAAGGATGTACCCGAGATCTGGGAGATCCCCTACGACCGCGAGGCGGTGGCCCTGCCGGTCTATCGCGGGCCCAGGCACGACTACCGCCGGGAGTCGGGCGAGGCCCCGCTGCTGGACCGGAACCGGTTTCCGGTCCGGCGCATTGCCCTCGCTGAACCCATGGATGATTTCTTCTTCGATCCGGCCTACCTGAACCTGATCGGCGCGGTGCGGGGTGGCCATGGCCGGGTCATCAACCTGGTCACCGGTGCCCGGGTGGCGGACCTGGACCTCGATGGCATGCCGCACCTGGGCTCGGGCATCACCTGGGACTACCGGGGGCATCCGGTGCTGGCGACGCCCAACCTGAAGAAGGCCGAGATCAGCATCATCGACATGACCACCTGGAAGACCATCGAGCGCATACCGACCCAGGGGCCGGGGTTCTTCATCCGCAGCCACGAGAATACGCCCTATGCCTGGACGGATGTCTTCTTCGGCCCTCACAGAGACCTGGTGGACGTCATCGACAAGCGTACCCTGAAGATCGTCAAGGTGCTGCGGCCGGCACCGGGCAAAACCTCCGCCCATGTCGAGTTCGACCGCCATGGCCGCTATGCGCTGCTCAGCATCTGGGACCGGAAGGGGGCGGTGGTGGTCTACGATGCCGCCACCCTGAAGGAGATCAAGCGCCTGCCCATGTGCAAGCCATCGGGCAAGTACAACGTCTACAACAAGACCCACTATTCCCGCGGCACCAGCCACTGAGGTACCGGCCGCCGCGCCGGCTGTTCGGGTCCGGGGGGTGATTGGCTACACTATGGACCATGGACAGTCCTGAGACACGCGAGATCCTGCGCCGGACCTACCTGTTCGCGGCCCTGGACGACGAGCAACTCGATACCATGCTGAACGCCGTGCGCATGGTCCGGCTCGATGCCGGTGAGCGCCTGTTCGAGCGTGGTCAGGAGGCGCACCGCTTCTTCCTGGTGCGCGAAGGCCAGATCAAGCTGTACCGGCTGTCCGCCTCCGGCGACGAGAAGGTCATCGAGATCGTGGGGCCAGGGCACACCTTCGCCGAGGCCGTCCTGTTCATGGACATACCGGGCTACCCGGTCAACGCCGATGCCCTGGTGCCCTCGACCGTGGCCGCCTTCTCCAGCAAGGCCTTTCTCGACCTGCTGCGCGGCTCGGTGGACACCTGTTTTCGGCTCATGGCCGACATGAGCCAGCGCCTGCACCATCGGCTGGAGGAGATCGACGCCCTCACCCTGCACAATGCCACCTACCGCCTGGTGGCCTACCTGCTGGACCAGGCCGGACCCCAGCGGGACGGTCAGCAGCGGGTCACCCTGGGGGTGGCCAAGCACGTGGTGGCCTCGCGCCTGTCCATCCAGCCGGAGACCTTCTCCCGCATCCTCAAGCGCCTGACCGGCGAAGGCTTGATCGAGCCCCGCGGCGCAGACATCGAGATCCCGGACGTGGCGCGGCTGCGCCAGCTGCTGCGTACCGGCAGGTAGCCACAGGTATCGGGAATGTCGGGCCGGGTACCCGGCCCCGTTCAGGCGCGCGCGTCGCGTGGTCGGGTGGAGGTTGTCGCCACCGCACCCGCCGGGCGCGGTGCCTGCAGGCGGTCGAAGTAGCGTGCCCGGTACAGCAGGCGCGGCCGGTCGGCATCGTCCTCGAAGCCACTGCGGTCGTGCAGGACGTTGTTGCTGATCAGGCCCATGCCCGCCTCCAGGCGGCCGCGGAAGATGAAGGGCAGGTCACTTTCCAGCATACCGGCCAGGAAGTGTTGGGCACGGGCGACCAGGGGGTCGTTCTTCCAGCGCACGTTGTGGCGGCGCTGGGTGTATCTCATGGTCAGGCTGCCGTCCGGCGCCACTGCGAACACCGGGCCGGTGACCTCAGCGCGGGCGACCCGGCCGCTGCTCATGCGGGCGGGCACCGTCAGGACGTCGGGTTGCATCAGCGCCTGGATGAAGTCCGGATCCGCGTCGCGCAGGAACAGGTAGGCCATCTCCGGGTCCGCCAGCCGGTTCTCTCCGCCGCGAGCGGCGGGGCGGACGGCATGCAGCAGAAGGGCCCGCACCGGCCGGTGGCCGCCGTTGTAGTAGCCGTCGGTGTGCCAGCGGATGGGGCGGTCGGTATAGGGGATGTAGTCCCCCGGTCCCCGGTCCGGCTTGACCTCGAGGGCAGTGATGCCGTCGTCGTCCGCCAGCCAGTTGTGGTCCAGCCGCTGCAGCCCGAAGCGGGCCGCCAGCGACCGCACGGCATCCTTGCCGTCTGTTTCCGCCCGCCGGCAGGCATAGACCGCCATGTTGCAGCAGCGGATGCGGGTCCAGAGGGCCTGCTCCTCGGCCTGGGTCAGCCGGGTGGGATCGGTGATCTCCACCAGGATCTCATCCAGGGTGACCGGCTGGTGACGCAGCTTCCACTCCCGCCAGCGGGCATAGCCGGCCTCGTCGTCGAGGTCGGCGAAATCCAGCGCCGGTGGGGTCGGAATGGGCACGGACATCGGTCCATTGTCCCCGCGGAGGGCGCAGGTATCCTTGATCCAGATCAAACGAGGGGGGCGGATGGCCTTTCATAATGGAGATTCTTCTCCTCGGACTGCCCCGGTATCCCGGATGACTCTTGCCGACCAGGTCAACACCTATGGCCAGCAGCTGCTGCGGCGCTACGGCGAGCGTGTGCACAAGCTGGCCATCAATGCCGGTTTCACCTGCCCCAACCGGGATGGGACCCGGGGCTACGGCGGTTGTACCTTCTGCAACAATGCCAGTTTCACCCCCGTGGACCGCCGTCCCCCCACCATCGCCGAGCAGATCGCAGCCGGCCGTCGGGTACTGGCGCGGCGGACCGGTGCCCGGCGCTTCATCGCCTACTTCCAGGCCTACACCAATACCTACGAGGACGTGGCGGTGCTGCGCCGGCGCTATGACGAGGCCCTGGCGGAGCCGGATGTCATCGGCCTCGCCGTCGGCACCCGGCCCGACTGCCTGCCACCGGCGGTGGTATCGCTCCTGGCCGGGTATCGGGATGCCGGCTACGAGGTCTGGCTGGAACTGGGGCTGCAGTCGGCGTTCGACGACACCCTGGCGCGGGTCAACCGGGGCCACGGCTTCGCCGAGTACCGGGATGCGCTGCGGCGGGCGCGGGCGGCGGGCCTGCCCGTCTGCACCCACCTGATCGTCGGCCTGCCGGGGGAGAACCGGGCCCGGGTGCTGGCCAGCCTGGATCGGGTGCTGGAGCTGGGCGTGGACGGACTCAAGATCCACCCGCTGCACGTGGTGCGCCACACCCTGCTGGCCTGGCAGTGGCGCCGGGGCCGATACCGGCCGCTCACCTTCGACGACTACGTGCAGACGGTGGCGGACATGGTGCAACGCACCCCGCCGGAGGTGGTGTTCCATCGTCTCACCGGTACCGCCAGCCCCGACATCCTGCTGGCCCCCGACTGGTGCCGCTGGAAGTGGCGGGTGCTGAACGCCATCGAGGCGGCGCTGGTCGAGCGGCGGCGCGGGGGCCTGCCACGGCGGCGGGCGGGAGGTCTGTCCTGATGGAACTGGTCTGTCCTGCGGGGAGCCTGGTGGCACTGAAGAAGGCCCTGGCGGCGGGCGCCGACGCCGTCTATGTCGGCTTCCGTGACGACACCAATGCCCGTCACTTCGCCGGCCTCAACTTCACCGAGGAGGCCATCGCCGAGGGTATCGAGCTGGCCCATGGGATGGGCCGACGTGTCTACCTCGCCATCAACACCTATCCCCGCCCTCAGGGTTGGCAGCGCTGGACTGCGGCGGTCGACCGGGCCGCCGACCTGGGGGTGGATGCCCTGATCCTGGCCGATATCGGGGTGTTCGACTATGCCCGCAACCGCCACCCCGAGCTGCGCCTGCACCTGTCGGTCCAGGGTTCGGCCACCAATCCCGAGGCCATCCGTTTCTACCACGAGGAGTTCGGCATCCGCCGGGCGGTGGTGCCACGGGTGCTCTCGCTGGCCCAGGTGCGGGCGGTGATCGCCGCCAGCCCGGTGCCCATCGAGGTGTTCGGATTCGGCAGCCTCTGTGTCATGGCCGAGGGCCGTTGCATCCTGTCGTCCTATGCCACCGGCTGCTCGCCCAACACCTATGGCGCCTGTTCGCCGGGACACGCGGTGGAATGGCGGGAGACGGGCATCGGAGTGGAGACCCGCCTGGGTGGGGTGCTCATCGACCGTTTCGGCAGCGACGAGCCCGCCGGCTATCCCACCCTCTGCAAGGGTCGGTTCCAGGTCGCCGGCGAGACCTTCTACGCCCTGGAGGAGCCCACCAGCCTCAACACCCTGCCCATCCTGCCCGACCTCATGGCGGCCGGGGTGGCGGCCATCAAGATCGAGGGCCGCCAGCGCAGCCCCGCCTACGTGGAACGGGTGACCCGGGTCTGGCGCCAGGCCATCGACGCCTGCCGGGCGGACCCGGAGCACTTCCGACCCCGGACCGACTGGGTCGAGGCCCTGCAGCGGGTATCCGAGGGCACCCAGACCACCCTGGGGGCGCTGGACCGGCCATGGCAATGAACCGGCTGTCACGCCCCGCCGGCCATACCACCCCACCGCGGGTGGCCCTGGGCCCGGTGCCCTATCACTGGTCGCGGGAGCGGCTGGATGCCTTCTACGACTGGGCTGTCGCCAGCAGCGTGGACATCGTCTACCTGGGCGAGACGGTCTGTCCCAAGCGCCGCAGCTACCGCGGGGCCGACTGGGCGCGGGTGGCGGCCGCTCTGCGCCAGGCGGGCAAGGAGGTGGTACGCTCCACCCTCACCCTGATCGAGGCAGCCTCGGAGCTGGGGGCCGTGCAGCGGCTGTGTGCCAGCGACGAGCCCCTGGTGGAGGTCAACGACATCGGTGCGCTGCAGTTGCGCAAGGGTCGGCCCTTCGTCACCGGTCCCGCGATCAACATCTACAATGCCGCCACCCTGAACCGTCTGGCTGGTCTCGGGCTGCGGCGCTGGGTGTTGCCGCTGGAACTGTCCCGGGACACCCTCGCCGCCCTGCAGGCGGAGCGCCCCGCCGGGGTGGAGACCGAGGTCCTGGTCCATGGTCGCATGGCCCTGGCCTGGTCGGCCCGCTGTTTCACCGCCCGCGCCCATCACCTGGCCAAGGACGAGTGCGGTTTCTGCTGCCTGGACTATCCCGACGGCATGCCCCTCGCCACGCGGGAGGACGAGGCCTTTCTCCAGGTCAACGGGGTCCAGTTGCAGTCGGCGCGGCCGGTCAACCTGATCGGCGCCTGGGACGAGCTGCTGGCGCTGGGGGTGGACGTGGTCCGGGTCATGCCCCAGGCCGAGGGTATGGACAGGGTGCTGGCGCAGGTGGAGGCGTGCCGCCAGGGGGCACGGTCGCCGGCGGAGGCGGCGCGGGCGCTGGATGCACTGGCCGAGGACGGGACCTGCGACGGGTACTGGTATGGTGAGGCCGGGTTGCACCGGCACGCGGGCTGAGAGGCGATGGTCAGGCCAGCCGGGCGAGCAGCCGCTCGCAGCGAATGGAGCCGCTGCGCAGCAGGTCCAGCAACCGCTGGGCCTGCGGTGGTGGTTCGAAGGCATCCAGGAAATTCTTGAGATACAGGCCCAGCTCGGTGCTGCCGGACAGGCGCAACTGGCGGTTGAAGAAGAGGCTGTCCGCGTCCTCACGCCCGGTAGCCAGCAATACGAAGGCATGCAGGTGACCCCGGATGCAGACGTCGGCCGGTACCGGGCCGCCCCGGCGGGCCAGGCGCAGCCGCCGGCCACCGAATGCCAGCCACCGCTCCAGCCCCAGGTCCTCCACCACCAGCCGCAGGCAGCGGCCGCGCATGAAGTCCAGCTCGCCGTCACGAATGGCTCGGGCGAATACCCGGTTGAGCACCTGCTCCGGCAGGCTGTCGGGCAGCACCCTGGAAAGAAAAACCGCCGGGTGTGCAAGGCCCGGCGGTAAGGCTAAGGTTCCATCGGATTTGAGAGAGGATGTTTGCACGGAGCCCAGCCTATCGCCTTGTCCCGCCAGCGGCCTTGACTCAGATCAAGGACAGGTACCTCAGGCGCCCGATGTCGGCCCTGAGGAGCCACCTGGGGGTGCCCGGTCCAGCACGCCTAAAGTTTTCTCGCCCCCTGTCCGAAAATGCTTACATCGCACGTTGCCCGTGCCCGGGGCGCACCGGCATAGAGACGACAAGGAGGCGCTGTGATGTGGTTTGGACGGAACAAGCAGAATGGGGAGACGGCCGTGGCGGACTGCGCGGCACTGGAGCGGGAACTGGAGGATACCCGCCAGCACCTGCACGAGGTGACCCGGGAACGGGACGCCCTGCGCGAGGAGCTGCAGGAACAGATGGGACGCCTGGCGCTGGCCTCCGGAATCTACCGTAATTTCGATTACTTCGGCCAGAGCCTGGCCGAGATCCAGGCATCCCTGCGGCGGCTGGCCGAGACCCTGCGCGACGAGAAGCAGACCGCCATCGAAGCGGCCAACGTGTCGGTGGATGCGCGCGAGGGCACCCGCAGCATGGTCAACAACCTGCAGCGGGTGATGTCCTCGGTCACCGACGCCGTGGGCAACGTGGAACGCCTCAGCCAGCGTGCCAGCGCCATCGGCAATATCGTCAACCTGATCACCGAGATCTCGGACCAGACCAACCTGCTGGCGCTCAATGCCGCCATCGAGGCAGCACGGGCCGGTGAGCACGGGCGCGGTTTCGCCGTGGTGGCGGACGAGGTGCGCAGCCTGTCCAAGCGCACCAACAGTGCCACCCAGGAGATCAGTGCCGAGGTGAACAAGATCCAGGAGGAGACCCTGCAGACCCAGGACAAGATGCGCCACATGGCCGAGGAATCGGAGCGCCTGAGCGAGGTGGGGCACAAGTCCAGTGAGGGCATGGGCTCAATTCTGGGCCTGTCCAAGCAGATGGAGGGTGCCATTTCCGCCGGGGCCCTGCGCAGCTTCGTGGAGCTGGCCAAGACCGATCACCTGATCTACAAGTTCGAGATCTACAAGGTGATGATGGGCCAGTCGGACAAGCAGCCCGAGGACTTCGCCAATCACACCCAGTGCCGGCTGGGCAAATGGTACTACGAGGGCGACGGTCACAGCTGCTTCTCCCGGTTGCCGGGTTACGAGGCCCTGGAGCAGCCCCATGCCGAGGTCCACGACCACGGCGTCGAGGCGGTACGCCAGTACCTGGCGGGTGACAATGAGGCGGCGCTGAAGTCACTCAAGGCCATGGAGGTGGCGAGCCTGCGGGTGCTGTCCTGCCTGGAAGAGATGGCCGCCGCCGGCGAGAACGACAACGGTCTCCTGTGCCACTCGGGCTGATGACGGCGTCGGCGGAATCCCGGTGGGGGCGGCCATGAGCCGACACCTGTTTGCGGCCCTGCTGGGGCTGGAACTCTTCGTCATCGGCGGCCTGGGCGGGCTGCTGATCGCCGACGGCCGGGATCCCTTCGGCCGCCTGGCCGGCGGCGCCCTGCTGCTGGTCGCCCTGGTGTTGCTGGGTCGCCTGGCCTGGCACGGCTGGCGGCGCCCGGTGCCGGCCGCCTTCCCCGCCCGCTCCCGTTGACTTGTTGACCCCGGCCGGCCGTGCGATGATGCCGGCCGGTACAGCAGCGGGGTCGTCCATGAAATACAAGGATCTGCGGGATTTCATCGTCCAGCTGGAGCGGCAGGGCGAGCTGCGCCATGTGCATGCCGAGATCGATCCCCGGCTGGAGATGACCGAGATCTGTGACCGCACCCTGCGCGCCGCGGGTCCGGCGCTGCTGTTCGAGCGCCCGCGCGGCCACCGGGTGCCGGTGCTGGCCAACCTGTTCGGCACCCCGCGCCGGGTGGCCCTGGGCATGGGCGAGGATTCGGTCGATGCCCTGCGCGAGGTGGGGCGGCTGCTGGCCTTCCTCAAGGAGCCCGATCCCCCCGCCGGTATGAAGGACGCCTGGCACAAGCTGCCGGTCTTCCGCAAGGTGCTGGACATGGCCCCGCGCACCCTGGGCAGTGCGCCCTGCCAGGAGGTGGTGCTGGAGGGCGAGGCCGTGGATCTCGGTGCCTGGCCCATCCAGACCTGCTGGCCGGAGGACGCCGGCCCCCTCATCACCTGGGCCCTGGTGACCACCCGCGGCCCGGCCAAGCCGCGCCAGAACCTGGGCATCTACCGGCAGCAGGTGATCGGACGCAACCGGTTGATCATGCGCTGGCTGGCCCATCGCGGTGGTGCGCTGGACTTTCGTGACTGGCAGCAGGCCCACCCCGGGGAAC
>JALWSQ010000167.1 GCA_026993645.1 Thiohalobacter sp. | reverse complement strand
GGGCCCCGCCGAAGGCCGCCAGCTGGGGCCCGGGGGTCGCCAAGCCCAGCAGGAGCACGGCCAGGGTGCCCACCGCCGCCCCGCCGGAGGTACCCAGCACATAGGGGTCCGCCAGGGGATTGCGCAGCAATACCTGCAGCAGGCTGCCGGCCAGCGCCAGCAGGCCCCCGGTCACGAACCCCGCCGCCGCCCGTGGCCAGCGCAGCTCCAGCACCAGGGTCCGGGCCAGGGCATCACCGTGCCCGGTGAGCACCCCCCACACCCGCCCGGGGGCGAGATCCAGGCTGCCCGCCAGCAGGGCCCAGGCGAGGGAGGCCAAGGCCAGCGGCACCAGCCACAGCAACAGGCGCCAGCCGCTCATCAGCCCTCCGCCGAACGCAGGCTGATGACCGGCCAGCCCCGTTCACCGGCGATACGACGCAGGGCCTGGTCCGGATCCACCGCCACCGGGTGGGCCACCCGTTCCAGCAGGGGCAGATCGTTGTGGGAATCGCTGTAGAAGGTGCTGTCGGCCCAGCCCAGCCCGGCCTGCGCCAGCCAGGCCTCCAGCCGCTGCACCTTGCCCTCGCGGAAACAGGGCGTCCCCGCCGGGCGGCCGGTGAAGCGCCCGCCCACCTCCTCCAGTTCGGTGGCCAGCAGGGCATCGACCCCGATGCGCTCGGCGATGGGGGCGGTGACGAAGCGGTTGGTGGCGGTGACGATGACGCAGACGTCACCCCGGGCCCGGTGCGCCGCCACCCGCTCGCGCCCCGCCGGCAGGATCAGGGGCGCGATGCACTGGGCCAGGAAACGCGCCCGCCAGGCCTCCAGGCGCGCGCGCGGATACTGCGCCAGGGGCGCCAGGGAGAAGGCCAGGAAGGCCTGGATGTCCAGGCGCCCGGCGCGGTACTGGTCGTAGAACGCCTGGTTGCGGGCCTCGTACTCGTCGCCGTCCACCACCCCCAGTTCCACCAGGAAGCGGCCCCAGAGGTAGTCGCTGTCTCCCGCCAGCAGGGTGTTGTCCAGATCGAACAGGGCCAGAGCCACGGCCTCGATACTCCCTCGTCCGCGCCGGTGCGCGCTGGGGCAGGAAGCATAATCGGCCGCGCCGGCGGGGTAAAACCGCCCGCCCCGGTGGTTTGCCAGCCAGGCCCGGATTGTGTGAGAATTCGATCATTCCAGGCAGCCGTTGCGTAATCACAAGTGGTTGATTCAGATGGATTCAGACCCAACGTCGGCATCATCCTGAGCAATCGGGACGGCCACCTGCTGTGGGCGCGCCGCCTGGGCCAGGACGCCTGGCAGTTCCCCCAGGGCGGCATCCAGCGCGGCGAGACCCCGCGCCAGGCCCTGTTCCGCGAGCTGGCCGAGGAGGTCGGCCTGGGACCGCACCAGGTGGAGGTCATGGGCTGCACCCGCGGCTGGCTGCGCTACCGCCTGCCGCCGCGGTTCATGCGCCGCAACTGCCGCCCCCTGTGCCGGGGCCAGAAGCAGGTCTGGTTCCTGCTGCGCCTGCTGGGTGACGACAGCGCGGTGCGGCTGGACAGTTGCGACCATCCCGAGTTCGACCAGTGGCGCTGGGTCGACTACTGGTATCCGCTGGAACAGGTGGTCTTCTTCAAGCGCCGGGTCTACGAACGCGCCCTGTCCGAACTCGCCCCCCTGCTGTTCCCGCAGGGGGCGCCGCCGATGCCGGCCTCCTGCCGCCGGCGACGCGGCCCATGAACGGGGCCGCGTCCGCAGCGCGACGCCCCGCCCCCTTTGCCGCACCGGTCCGACCCCATGCCGCATAGCATGCTCGACGTCCTGCGCCGCATCATCCAGCAGGTCAATGCGGCCCGCGACCTGTCCCAGGCGCTGCAGATCGTGGTGCACGCGGTGCGCGACGCCATGCGGGTGGACGCCGCCTCGGTCTACTTCCTGGACGCGGACACGGGCCGTTACGTGCTGATGGCGCAGGAGGGCCTGTCCGATGAGATGGTCGGCCGCCTGCGCATCGCACCGGGCGAGGGCCTGGTGGGCCTGGTGGTGGAACGGGCCGAGCCCGTCAACGTGGAGGACGCCCCCTCCCATCCCCGCTACCGCCACACCCTGCAGCGAGAGAATGGCGAGTTCCACGGTTTTCTCGGCATCCCCATCATCCAGCACCGGCGCGTGCTGGGCGTGCTGGTGGTGCGCCAGGTGGCCCAACGCCGCTTCAGCGAGACCGACGAGGCCTTCCTGCTCACTCTGGCCGCCCAGCTCGCCGGTGCCATCACCCAGGCCGAGGCCACCGGGGGCATCAGCCGCCTCATCGAGGAGGTCTCGGGGCGGGTGCCCTTCATGCTCCGCGGCCGGCCCGGTTCGCCTGGCGTGGCCATCGGCCGCGCCCACGTGGTGTTCGCCCCGGCCAACCTGGAACGGGTCCCGGAACGCAAGGTGGAACCGGAGGCCGTCGAGGCCGAGGTGGCCGCCTTCCGCGAGGCCGTGGACGCCGTACGTGGCGACATCCAGCGCATGGCGCGCCGCATGGAGGACGTGCTGCCGGCGGAGGAGCTGGCCCTGTTCGACGTGTTCAGCATGATGCTGGGCAGCGACACCCTGGTGGACGAGACCATCGCCCGCATCCGCGAGGGCCGCTGGGCGCCGGCCGCCCTGCGCGACACCATCGCCGAGCACGTGCGCCTGTTCGAGGCCATGGAGGATCCCTACCTCCGCGAGCGCGCCAGCGACATCCGCGACCTGGGCCGGCGCATCCTGGCCTACCTGCAGGCGCGGCATCCGCCCCGGATCGAGATCGAGGGCCCGGTGATCCTGGTGGGCGAGGAGGTGGCCGCCTTCCACCTGGCCGAGGTGCCCCGGGAACGCCTGGGTGCCGTGGTCTCGGCGCGGGGCTCCGGCACCTCCCACGTGGCCATACTGGCGCGAGCCCTGGGCGTGCCGGCCGTGATGGGGGTGGAGGACCTGCCGGTGGGCCAGCTCCAGGGCCAGGAGCTGATCGTGGACGGCTACGAGGGGCGCATCTTCGTCAAACCGTCGGACGCCCTGCGCCAGGAGTTCGACCGCCTGCGCGGCGAGGAACGGGAGCTGGCCGCCGGCCTGGAATCCCTGCACGACCTGCCGGCCGAGACCCCCGACGGCGTGCGCATGCCGCTGTACGTGAACACCGGGCTGCTGTCCGACATCACGCCCTCGTTGGAGAGCGGCGCCGAGGGGGTGGGCCTGTACCGCACCGAGGTCCCCTTCCTGGTGCGGGAGCACTTCCCCGGCGAGGACGAGCAGGTGCGCATCTACCGCCACGTACTGGAGGGCTTCGCCCCGCGGCCGGTCATCCTGCGCACCCTGGACGTGGGCGGCGACAAGCCATTGCCCTATTTCCCCATCCAGGAGGACAACCCCTTCCTCGGCTGGCGCGGCATCCGCCTCACCCTGGACCACCCCGAAATCTTCCTCACCCAGTTGCGCGCCATCCTGCGCGCCGGCCAGGGCCTGGACAACCTGCAGCTCATGCTGCCCATGATCACGGAGGTGGCGGAGGTGGAGGAGACCGCACGCCTGCTGCGGCGCGCCACCGACGAACTGCTGGAGGACGGCATCGAGGTGCCGGTGCCCCCCATGGGCGTGATGATCGAGGTGCCGGCCGCGGTCTACCAGATCGATGCCATCGCCCGGCGGGTGGACTTCGTCTCCATCGGCACCAACGACCTCACCCAGTACCTGCTGGCGGTGGACCGCAACAACGCCCAGGTGGCCGAACTCTACGACGGCCTGCACCCGGCCGTGATCGAGGCCATCCTGCAGGTGGTCGAGGGTGCCCACCGCCACGGTCGGCCGGTGGGTGTCTGCGGCGAGCTGGCCGGCGACCCGGCGGCGGCCATCCTGCTGCTGGCCGCCGGCGTCGACAGCCTGAGCATGAGTGTGGCCAGCCTGCCCCGGGTCAAGTGGGCCATCCGCAGCCTGCCCTTCGCCGAGGCCCGGCGCCTGCTGGACGAGGCCCGCGGACTGCAGGATGCGCGCGCCATCCGCCGGCTGCTGAACGAGGCCCTGGACCGGGCCGGTGTCGGCGGCCTCATCCGTGCCGGCAAGTGATGGCCGGGCCGGGGTAGAATCGGACCATGCACGACAAACCCCGCATCCTGCGCACCACCACCGTCGCCCGCACCCGCCTGTTCCAGGTCGAGACCGTGGACCTGCGCTTCGGCAACGGGGCCGAGGTGCGCTACGAGCGGTTGCGCAACACCACGCCCGGCGCCGTGCTCATCGTGCCGGTGCGCGACGACGGCCAGGTGCTGCTGATCCGCGAATACGCCGTCGGCACCGAGCGCTACGAGCTGGGCCTGCCCAAGGGCCGCATCGAACCGGACGAGGACCCCCTGACCACCGCCGGCCGCGAACTCATGGAAGAGGTCGGCTGTGGTGCCCGCAGCCTGGAGCCCCTCGCCACCCTGACCGTGGCCCCCGGCTACTTCGGCCATCTCACCCACCTGGTGCTGGCCCGGGACCTGTACCCCGCCCGGCGTCCGGGCGACGAACCGGAACCCATCGAGGTCGTCCCCTGGCCCCTGGCCCGGCTGGATGCCCTGCTCCAGCGCGACGATTTCACCGAGGCCCGCAGCATCGCCGCCCTGTTCCTGGCCCGCGAACGGCTGCACCCACCCCACTTCGAGGAGGAGACCCCCCACCCATGAACCCCGATCCCTGTCAATGGCTGGATGCCGTGCGCCGGCTGGCCGTCGAGGCCGGTGCCCGCATCCTGGAAGTCTACGATTCCGATTTCGCCGTCCAGCACAAGGCGGACCAGTCGCCGCTCACCGAGGCCGACATGGCCGCGCACCGCCACATCCTCGCCGGCCTGCAGCAGCTCACCCCGGACATCCCCGTGCTGTCGGAGGAATCCGCCAGTGTGCCCTATGCCGAGCGCCGGCAATGGCGCCGCTACTGGCTGGTGGATCCCCTCGACGGCACCCGCGAGTTCGTCAAGCGCAACGGCGAGTTCACCGTCAACATCGCCCTGATCGAGGACGGCCGCCCGGTACTGGGCGTGGTCCAGGTGCCGGTGCTGGACATCCAGTACTATGCCTGTGCCGGCGGCGGCGCCTGGCGCCAGGACGATGCCGGGACACCGCAACGGCTGCAGGTCCGGCCGCTGGATGGCGGGCCGATCCGGGTGGCGGGCAGTCGCTCCCACCGCGGCGACTCCCTGCAACGATTCCTCGCCCGCATCGGTGAGCATGAGCTGATCAGCATGGGCAGCTCGCTCAAGCTGTGCCTGGTGGCCGAGGGTCGGGCCGACGTCTACCCGCGCCTGGGCCCCACCTCCGAGTGGGATACCGCCGCCGCTCAATGCGTGGTGGAACAGGCCGGCGGCCAGGTCACCGACCTCGACCTGCAACCCCTGCGCTACAACACCAAGGACTCGCTGCTCAACCCGCACTTCCTGGTGTTCGGCGACGCCCGCCGCGACTGGCGGCGGGACCTGGCCTGAACCGTGCCAGCACTCTGTTCGCCACCAGTGCGGCCAGGGCGGCGAGCAGCAGGCCGCCGGCGAGATCGGCCATGACGTCGGCCACGTCCGCCTGCCGGCCCGGTACGTAGGCCTGGTGCCATTCGTCGGTGATGCCGTAGGCGCCGGCCAGCAGGGCAGCCACCAGTACCTGCCAGCGCCGGTAACGACCGCCGGCGGGCACCTGGGCGAAGAGGTAGCAGCCGGCCAGGATCCCGAAGGTCACGCCGTGCTCGAGCTTGTCCTGCCAGTGGAACAGATAGGGAATGTGCAGGGTGGAATGGGAGGACAGCCAGAAGATGAACGCCATCCAGGCGGCGGCGGCCACCCGGCTGGCCCAGTGCCACCAGGCCGGCAGGGACAGGTGCCGCTCCGGGCCCGGCGTCCCGTTCATCGCCCGCGCCCCGCGCATGTGGCGTAGTGGAACCGGGCCCGACGGTGGATGTGGCTGTGATGCAACGACGACAAGGTTCGGTTACTTCTTGGCCGGGCCCGCCACCACCTCGGACAGCTGGGGCACCGCGTCCTGTGCCGCGTCTGGTTCGGCCGCACCGGCGACGTTGCCCCCGGCCGCCGGAAACAGCCCCCCGGCCTGCTTGTCCCGCGCCACGTCGTGCACCAGGGCCTCGTCCAGCTGCCGCCGCTGCTCGGCGAAGCCGTAGACCAGGGCGGTGTCACACAACAGGTTGATGATGCGCGGCACCCCGCCGCTGAACTCGTGCACCGCCCGGCAGGCCCCCTCGGTGAAGAGGTCGGCCGCGCCGCCGGCCACCTCCACCCGGTGGCGGATGTAGGCCAGCGTCTCCGCCTCGGTCAGCGGCACCAGGTTGTAGTCCACCGCGATGCGCTGCACGAACTGCACCATGTCCGGCCGGCGCAGGGTGTCGCGCAGCTCCTGCTGCCCCACCAGGATCACCTGCAGCACCTGGTCCTTGTCGGCGTTGATGTTGGACAGCATGCGCAGCTCCTCCAGCGTCTCGGCCGACATGTTCTGGGCCTCGTCGACGATGAGCACGGTGCGCCGCTTGGCCGCGTATTCACGGATCATGAAGTCGACGAAGGCCTGGTACAGTTCGACCTTGCCCTTGCCGGAGGGATCGATGTCGAAGGCCAGCAGCACCCACTGCAACAGCTCGCCGAAGGAACGGTGGGTGTTGGTGATCATGCCCACCGTGAATTCCTGCTCCATGTGGTTGAGCAGGTGACGCAACAGGGTGGTCTTGCCGGTGCCGATACCGCCCGTGACCACCGTGAAGCCCGCCTGGTTGGTCAGGCCATACTCCAGCAGGGCGAAGGCCATGCGGTGCTTCTCGCTCATGTAGAGGAACGCCGGGTCCGGCAGCAGCGAGAAGGGCTTTTCCTTCAGACCGTAGAACTCAGTGTACATGCACCGTCACTCCCTGGCCGTGGCGGAGAGGACACGCCGGCCACCGGGTATCTAGGGGGCCGCCTTGTTCAGCACGGTACCGATGACGTGGGTGCTGTCCAGCAGCGACAGGGCGCGGCGGGCGCTGTCGCTGTCGGTACCCCCCTCCTCCAGCACCAGCAGCGCGGCGTCCACGTAGGGGCTGAAGGCCAGAGCATCGGCCGCGGTCAGCACCGGCGGCAGGTCGAAGATCACGATGCGGCGCGGATAGCGGTGCTTGAGTTCCTCGACCAGGTCGGTCATGCGCGGCGAGTTCAGCAGCTCGGAGGAGTTCAGCACCGGCCGTCCCGCCGGCAGCACCACCACGTGCTGGAAGGGCTCCGGGTGGATGAGCAGCTCCGGCAGCGGCACTTCGTCCAGCAGGTAGTCGCTCAGGCCCCGTTCCTCGGGCAGCCCCAGCAGCTCGTGGATGCTGGGGTGGCGCAGGTTGGCATCCACCAGCAGGACCGAGTAGTTGACCTCCATCCCCAGGCTCACCGCCAGGTTGATCGCGGTCAGGGTCTTGCCCTCGTGCTCACCCGGGCTGGTGACCGCCAGCACGTTCCAGCCGTTCTCGGCCATGCGCTGCAACACCTGGGTGCGCAGGATCTTGTAGGAATCGGCGAAGGGCGTCTGGGGGAAGGCGGCGATGATGCGGTGGGCCCGCATGACGCTCTCGATCACCGGGACCGTCCGGGTCTGGGTATAACTGATGTCCGCCACCTCGCCCGCTGGCGCGGCTGTCGTGCCCGTGGCCGCCGAGGGGGGCGGCTTGCCTTCCTGCCGCTGCTGCCGTGCCCGGTCCAGGGCCTGCTTTATCCTTTCCATCGTCGTACCATCCTCGTCTGTGGTTCAGAGCCCCGCCATCAGGCTCACCTTGCGCAAGGCGCGGAACCAGAGCACGTCCAGCGGAATCCACAGGAAGTGCACCAGCAGCAACGCCAGGATGATGCCGGCCACCCCGCCCAGTACCAGGTTGCGCAACCGGCGCTTGCGCCGCCGATCCTCCTCCGCGGTGGCCAGGTAGGGAATCACCGCCAGCGGTGGCAGTTCCAGGGCATTGACCACCCCCTTCACGCCCCGAATGGAGCTGTCCAGGCTCTCGCCCACGGCGGCAAAGCCGAGGCCGCCGCCGATGGCGAAGATGAAGCTCAGGAACACGATGGCCGGGCGGTTGGGCTTGATCGGTTCCTCGGGCAGGGCCGGCGGATCGATGAGTACGAACTGCTCGCCCTTGCTCTCGGTCTCCAACTGCTGGGCCAGCTGGGCCTCCATCTGCTTGGACTTGAGTTCCTGGTACTTGGCGACGTCAGTATCGTGTTCGCGCTTGAGCTGCTCGTATTTGCGTTCCACCTGCGGCGTCTCGGTCAGCCGCTTCTGGTAATCGTCGAGCTTCTGCTCCAGCTCCGCCTTGCGCACCTTGAGCCGGCGGATGTCGTTCTCCGCCGCCTCCAGCTGGGCCTGGATGGTGACATAGGCCGGGTTGTCGGCCTCCCGCTTGGGGGTCACCGACTTGGATGCCGACGGCGGCAGCTTGGCGATCTCCGCCTTGACGTTGGCGATGGCCTTCTTCAGCCGCACCACGTCGGGATGTTCCGGTGTGTACTTCTTCAGCACCGAGCCCAGCTCGGTGCGCAGCTTGTCCAACTCCTCCAGCAGTTCCTGCCGGTCGGGGCCGAGTCCGGTCTCCCTCTCCAGGCCCTGGATCTCCCGCCGCAGCCGCACCACGTCCGGGTGATCGGGGGCGTACTTGCCCAGCATGCTGGCATACTCGGTGCGCAGGGCCTTGAGCCGGGCTGCCGGGCTCAGGTTGACGTCGGTGCCATAGGGCTCCAGCTGGTTGAGCTGGCCCTGCAGGTAGAAACGCCGTTCCTCGGCGGCACGGATCTGGCTCTCCACATCGGCGATGTCGCGCTCGGTCCGCTCCATGAGCTGGTTGTTGAGCTGCACCAGTTCCGGCAGGGCATTGACGTGCTTCTCCTTGAAGTCCGCCAGCTGCTTCTCCAGCTCGGCGATGCGTTTGGACACCCGGTTGGCCTCCTCGGTGAGGAACTTGTAGGTCTCCGCCGCCTTGGACTTACGATTCTTGAGGTTCTCCTGCATGTACAGGGAGGCCAGCTCATTGGCAACCTTCTGCACCTGCTCCGGGTCTTCCCCTTCATAAGAGAGGGAGAAGGCGATGGTCGCTGGCACCGGGCGCCCGGTGCGGGGATCGATGACATCGGCGCTGATCATCTCCAGGTCGATGTCGTCGCGCATGTCCTCGATGATCTCCTCGGTGGTCTTGCGCTCGCGGTCGTCGGCATAAAGGTTGTACTGGTCGATGATCTTGAGCAGGTTGGCCCGCGTCATCACCCGCTGGCTGATCTCCTGGATCCGCTGGGTGGCGTAGCTGGTCACCGTCGACTGCACCAGTTCCGGCGGCACCTCCTGCTCCTTGATCAGGATGGTGGCGGTGGACTTGTAGGTCGGCGGCCACAGCAGGGCCACCAGCAGCCCGATGAGGAACAGGACACCGCCCGTGGTGACGATGGTGCTGCGCCGGCGCCGGAAGGCGTCCAGGTAATCGGCGAAGTCCTTGGTCTGCTCTTCCATCTCCATGTGTATGCTCTCTCTGCCGGACCGCTTGGGCGGTCTCTGTCCATTGCCTCAGCGCGATACCGACCAGGGCTGCCACTGGTAGCGCAGGGTCGCCAGTATGGCATTGCTGGTCGCCGTCTGGCCCGTGCCCCGGCGTTTCACCCGCCGGTACCGGTAATGACCGCTCAGGGTCCAGTGCTCGGTGAAATGCCAGCGTAGCACGGGCTGCACCAGCAGCAGGTCCTGGTCCGAGTTCAGCACGGTCAGGGTACCGCCCACGATACGGGTTTGCAGGTATCTAGCGGCCACTTCCCCACTCAATTTAGGGGAAAAACGCCGCCGGGCCGTGACATCGAACTCCGTGTCGTCGGTCTCGGTGCCGGTACTGCTGGGCGTCGCGGTGCGACTGGCGTCCAGGTCCAGGCTGCCGGCCTCGTACTTGTAGTTGGCACTGGCCCGGTAGACACTGCCGCTGTTCGAGGTGGTGACCCGGCCGATGGGTACCTGGAGCCCGAACAGGGCCAGGAAGGGGGTCCGGGTGGAGCGGGTGTGACGCCGCCCGGCGCTGGCGCGCAGTTGCAGCCGCTCGCTCCACTGGTAGATGGCCCCCAGGTCCCCGCTGTTGGTCTCGGAGACGAAATCGGTCGGGATGGTGAAGTCCAGCCGCGAGTGGCTGAAGGATCCGGTGAAGGCCAGCTGGGGGTCGTACTGGTAGACCAGGCTGGCCGAGGGCACCCGGTAGCGGTAGTCGAACAGGCCCAGGCGTTCACCGTTGTCATAGCTGGCGCTCTGCCACTGGTAACGCAGCTCGCCCCGGGTGCGCTCGTTCAGCAGGTAACTGCCGTGCAGGGTGGCCGAGTAGGTGGTGCGACCGACCTTGTCCACCACCAGGCCAGTGTCCGGGTTGAAGGCCCCGGTGCGCAGGGTGGTGTCCCGGGCCGCCGAGGCATCCAGCCCCAGATCGCCGCGTTCCAGCTTGCGGCTGGCGCTGAGATCGAGGAAGGCATCGTTCGAATCCAGGCCTCGCTGCCCCGAATAGCGTCCCAGTTCGAACCGGCCCTTGCCGGTGAACGTGGTCACCTCGGTGCGCATGGCCAGCTCCACCGCCGGCTTGAGCACCGTGCCCCAGGCGTTGTCGTGGGGCCCCGCGACCAGGCGGATGTTGTCGTCATACTCCTCCTGCACCCCCAGCTCCGGCGTCAGGCGCCACTCGGCGGCGTGCAGCGCTGGCGACAGGACCAGCAGCAGGAGGGGCAGCAGGCGGCCCGGTGGGAGACCCGTCGTCATCGTTCGCCCGCCGGCATCAGGGCACCAGGACCACGTCGCGGCTGTGCAGGATGATGTTCTGTTCCAGGTGGCGCCCCTTCTCGATGTCACCGTAGCGGAAGGGCAGCGCCTGGAGCTTGCCGTTCACCCGGCGCAGGATCTCGATCTTGTTGGCCGCGGCATAGGGCGTCATGCCGCCGGCCATGGCCAGGGCCTGCACCACGTCCACATAGTTGCCGGTGGGATACTCGCCGGGCCGGTTGACCTTGCCGATGACGTACACCTTGTTGCCGTTGAGCTTGCGCATGTCCACCGTGACCACCGGGTCCGGGATGAAGTGCTGCAGCCGCTTGACCAGTTCCGCCCGCAGCGCCGCCACCGACTTGCCCGCCGCCTGGACCACGTTGACCAGGGGATAGGAGATGGTCCCGTCGGGCAGCACCACCACCTCCCGGTCCATGCCCTCCTCCTTCCACACCGAGATGCCCAGCACGTCGCCGGGCTGCAGGAGATAGGGCGTCGCCGCCGGATCCGCCGCCGCGGCCGGCACCGGCCCCAGGCCAAGCAACAACAACAGAACCCCCACCCACTGCTGCCATGGATGTCTCATAGCCGATCCTCTGTCTTTGGTCGTGGTGAATGCAGAACCGTACACCTGGCCCATCCCGTGCCTTGTGAATCCTTTCCCTGGCGTTATCGTCCACCGCAACCGTTTATTGAAACAGATGGACGATCGGACGTCAATAATCCGACACCCTCATACCGGCCAATGCCGGAACCGCCGCCGGCAATAGGCCAGCAGTTCCTCGTAGCTGCGAAAATAGAGTTCGAACCCCTCTTCCGGTGGAGCATCGAACTCGCAGTAGTCGTTGCTGTACTCGCGGCAGACGAAGGGCCGGCGGGCATAGATACCGCAGCGGCCATCGGCCTGCAGGTGCTCGCAGGGGCTGTCGAACAGCAGGAACCAGCCGTCGTCGTCCTTGTAGACCTCCACGCCCCGGTGCGACACCTGCCACAGCAGTTCCTCGAAGTCCCGCTTGGAGCGGGGGCCGGGGATGCGCTGGGTCACGTAGGTGCAGCACTTGGATCCGGGACAGAAGCTGCACTTGGTCTCCGGGGTGTAGGCGGCCATGGCCCTCCTCCGCTGCACCGCTCGCTCAGACATTGAACCGGAAATGGATCACGTCGCCATCCTGCACCCGATAGTCGCGGCCTTCCAGCCGCAGCCGGCCCGCCTCCCGCGCCCCGGCCTCGCCACCACAGGCGATATAGTCGTCGTAGGCGATCACCTCGGCGCGGATGAAGCCCCGCTCGAAATCGGTGTGAATGACGCCGGCGGCCCGGGGCGCCGTATCACCCCGGTGGATGGTCCAGGCCCGCACCTCCTTGGGCCCGGCGGTGAAGAAGGTCTCCAGGCCCAGCAGCCGATAGGCCGCCCGGATCACCCGGTTCAGCCCCGGCTCCTCCAGCCCCAGTTCCTCCAGGAAGGCCTGGCGCTCGTCCTCCTCCAGTTCCATCAGCTCGGCCTCGATGGCGGCGCAGACCGGCACCACCTCGGCCCCCTCGGCCGCGGCCCGGGCCCGCACCGCGTCCAGGTGAGGGTTGTCCCGGAACCCGTCCTCGGCCACGTTGGCGATGTAGAGGGTCGGCTTGAGGGTGAGCAGGTGCAGTTCCCGCACCAGGGCGCGGCCCGACTCGTCCAGGCCCAGGGCCCGCACCGGTTCGCCGCGGTCCAGGGCGGTGCGCACCGCCTCCACCACCTCCAGCCGGCCGCGGGCCTCCTTGTCGCCGCTCTTGGCGACCTTGGCCAGCCGCTGGGCGGCCCGATCCAGGGTCTCCAGGTCCGCCAGCGCCAGCTCCGTCTCGATCACCTCGATGTCGCCGGCCGGATCCACACGCCCCGCCACGTGCACCACGTTGTCGTCCTCGAAGCAGCGCACCACGTGGGCCACGGCATCGGTCTCGCGGATGTTGGCCAGGAAACGGTTGCCCAGCCCCTCGCCCTTGGAGGCGCCCGCCACCAGGCCGGCGATGTCCACGAATTCGACCACCGCCGGAATCACCTCGCGCGGCTGCACGATCTCGGCCAGCCGCTGCAGGCGCGGATCCGGCACCGGCACCACCCCCACATTGGGCTCGATGGTGCAGAAGGGATAGTTCTCGGCCTGGATGCCGGCCCGGGTCAGGGCATTGAACAGGGTGGACTTGCCCACGTTGGGCAAGCCGACGATACCGCACTGAATACTCATCGACGCTGTCCGTCCATTGGCTGATGTGGGCGCGGCATTCAGGCACTCGGCGAATGCAGCCGGTGCATGGCGCGCTCGGTCTCCCCCGCCAGCACCAGGGGCACCACCTCCAGCGCGGCATCGATGGCCTGTTCCACCGCCTCGCGCTCTTCCGGCCGGGGGACCGAGAGCACGTAGTCCACCACCTGGTCCCGGTGGCCGGGGTGGCCGATGCCCAGGCGCAGGCGCCAGAAGCCGTTGTCACCCAGATGCCGCATCAGGTCGCGCAGGCCATTGTGCCCGCCGTGACCGCCACCCCGTTTGAGCCGGACCCTGCCCGGCGGCAGGTCCAGGTCGTCGTGCACCACCAGGATGTCGGCCGGCGGGATGCGGTGATAGGCCGCCAGCGCCCGCACCGCCTGGCCGCTGTGATTCATGAAGGTGAGGGGTTCCTGCAGCAGGCAGTCCCGGTCCCCGATGCGGCAACGCGCCAGCAGGGACTGGAACCGCGCCTGCTCGCGCAGCACGCAGTCGTACGCCCCGGCCAGCCGGCTCACAAACCAGAACCCGGCATTGTGCCGGGTTCGGTCGTAGCGGGGGCCGGGATTGCCCAGCCCCACCAGCAGGCGGATGGCCATGGGGCACCGGCTCAGTCGGCGCCCTCGCCGCTCTCCTCGCCACCCTCTTCCCCGGCCTCGGCGCCGGCCCCCTTGCGGGCATGGATGGTGACCACGGGCAGGTCGTGCTCGGCGCCCTTCTCCAGCTCCGTCAGCACCACCCCGTCCGGCAGCTTCAGGTCGGACAGGTGCAGGGTATCCCCCACCTCCATGGCGGAGATGTCCACCTCGATGAACTCGGGCAGGCTGCCCGGCAGGCAGGCGACATCCACGTCCACCAGCTCGTGGGTGACCAGGCCCCCGGCCTTGACACCAGGACAATGGTCGTCGCCCACGAAATGCAGGGGCACGCGCACATGGACCTTTTCGGTGGCGCTCACCCGCTGCAGGTCCAGGTGCAGCACCTCGGGGCGCCAGGGATGCCGCTGCAGGTCACGCAGCACCGCCTGGGTGGGCTGGCCGTCTACCCGCACCGTCAACACATGGGAATAGAAGGCCTCGTTCTCCAGGTTGTGCATCAGTTCCCGCAGTTCCAGCGTCAGCGGCACCGGCGGTTCGTCACCCCCGTACAGAATGGCCGGCACCCGACCCGCGCGACGCAGGCGGCGGCTCGCACCTTTCCCCGTGTCGCTGCGCGTCTCGGCCGTCAGCTCGAAAGACACCGTCATTTTCACTTGCTCCCGTCGTGGCCGTCCCCGCGGAACGGCCGTTGCAGATACCTCCCCGCGACCAGGGAGGGCCTCGACCCCGGCAGCCGGCCGGGGATCAATCCATGAACAGCGAACTCACCGATTCCTCGGCGCTGATCCGGCGCATGGTCTCCGCCAGGATCTCGGCGATGCTGACCTGGCGGATCCGGTCACAGGTCTGGGCCGCCCCGCGCAGGGGAATGGTGTCGGTCACCACCAGCTCGTCGAGCTGGGACTTCTCGATGTTCTCGATGGCGGGCCCGGACAGCACCGCGTGAGTGCAGTAGGCCGCCACCCGGCGCGCGCCGGCATTCTTCAGTGCGCTGGCCGCCTCGCACAGGGTGCCGGCGGTATCCACCAGGTCGTCCACCAGCACGCAGTCACGGTCCTCCACCTCGCCGATGATGTGCATGACCTTGGCCACGTTGGCCTTGGGCCGGCGCTTGTCGATGATGGCCAGGTCGGCATCGTCCAGCCGCTTGGCCACCGCCCGGGCCCGCACCACCCCGCCCACGTCCGGCGACACCACCATCAGCCGCGGATACTTCTGCTGCCAGATGTCGCCCAACAGGATGGGCGAGGCATAGACGTTGTCCACGGGCACGGCGAAGAACCCCTGGATCTGGTCCGCATGCAGGTCCACCGTCAGCACCCGATCCGCGCCGGCGGTGCCGATCATGTCGGCCACCAGGCGGGCGGTGATGGGCACCCGCGCCGAGCGCGGTCGGCGGTCCTGGCGCGCGTAACCGAAATAGGGGATCACCGTGGTGATCCGGTAGGCCGAGGAGCGGCGGATCGCATCCACCATCACCAGCAGCTCCATCAGGTTGTCGTTGGTGGGCTCGCAGGTCGGCTGGATGATGAAGACGTCGCGGCCGCGCACGTTCTCCATGATCTCCACCATGATCTCGCCGTCGGAGAAACGGCTCACCACGGCCTTGCCCAGCGGCATGCGCAAATAGCCCGCGATGCGCCGGGCCAACTGCGGATTCGCGTTGCCCGCGAACACCATCATGCGGCTGTCCAACTCGGTCACCTCTGCCCTCTGTTCCGGCCGTGCCCCCTACGCCCCGGGCAAGCGACCCTGGTCTCGCTGTCGAAAATGGCTGGGGCGGCAGGATTCGAACCTGCGCATGCTGGGACCAAAACCCAGTGCCTTACCGCTTGGCTACGCCCCAATGTCGCGCCGGTCCCGCGCGCCGGCCCACGCCGCCAGCACACGCCAGGCCGGCGAACGGTTGCGGCCCCGGGCCACGAACGCCTGCCAGGGCGCGGGCACCCGGGCCTGCACCGCCCGCGCGCCGGCGGCATCGGCAAAGGCGGCGAACACCGCCCCGCCCGTGCCGGTCATCCGGGCCGGGGCGAATGTCTCCAGCCAGTCCAGCGCCGCCCCCACCTCCGGGTAGCGCGCCCGAACCACCGCCTCGCAGTCGTTGCGCCCGCCCGCTCGGGAAAAGTCGGATATTGTGATGGGGGGCGTATCCCGTGTCAATTCCGGCGCAGAAAAAATCTCAGCCGTAGATACGGTTACGGGTGGGATCAGCACCAGGTACCAGGGCTCCTCCGGCTCCACCGGCGTCAGCCGTTCCCCGACCCCCTCGGCCCAGGCCGCCCGGCCGTGGACGAACACGGGGACGTCGGCCCCCAGGCCCAGGCCGATCCGGGCCAGATCCTCCCGGGACAATCCCAGCGACCACAGCTGGTTGAGGCCCAGCAACACCGAGGCCGCATCGGAACTGCCGCCGCCGAGACCGGCGCCCATGGGCAACCGCTTGTCGAGCTGGATTTCGACCCCGGCACGGGTGCCGGTGGCCGCCCGCAGCGCCCGGGCCGCGCGCAGGCAGAGGTCGGCCTCGGGGGATACGCCGGGCAGGGTCCCCAGCCGCCGGATGTCGCCGGTGGTGCGGCGCAGGCGGAGCCGGTCACCATGGTCCAGGAACTGGAACAGGGTCTGGAGCCGGTGGTAACCGTCGGCCCGGCGGCCGAGGACGTGGAGGAACAGGTTGATCTTGGCCGGCGCGGGCAGCCGGATGCTGGCGGGCGCGGTCATGGCGCCGCCCGCCCCCCGCCCGGAACGGACCAATGGTCCAGCACCAACCGCACCCGGACCCGGCCGGCACTGAGCAGCAACCGCCGGGGCAGCAGCCGTTCCACGCCGGAGAAGCGCTGGTAGGCCGCGTAGTCGACCGTC
>JALWSQ010000166.1 GCA_026993645.1 Thiohalobacter sp. | reverse complement strand
GCCGACGCGGCCTGAACGGCGGGAGGACGGCGGTTGTCATGGACATCATCTTCTTGCGCGACCTGCGCATCGATACGGTCATCGGCATCTTCGACTGGGAGCGACGGGTGCGACAGACGGTCTCCATCGACCTGGAACTGGGGACCGACATCGCCCGGGCCGCGGCCACGGACCGGATCGAGGACACCCTGAACTACAAGGCGGTGGCCAAGCGCCTGATCGAGTTCGTGGGTCAGAGCGAGTTCCAGCTGGTGGAGACCCTGGCCGAGCGCTGCGCCGGGCTGATCATGGAGGAGTTCGACATCCCCTGGCTGCGGCTGACCCTGAACAAGACCGGCGCCGTGCGCGGGGCGCGGGACGTGGGCGTGATCATCGAACGCGGTCGTCGCGACGGCGCCTGAGCATGGCCCGGGTGTTCGTCAGCGTGGGCACCAACCAGGCGCGGGAGGCGAGCCTGCGCTGTGGGCTGTCGCGCCTGGCGCGGCGTTACGGCGTGATCGATCTGTCCCCCGTCTATCGCACCACGGCCGTGGGTTTCGAGGGCGACGATTTCTTCAACCTGGTGGTCGCCTTCGATACCGACCAGGCGCCGGCGGCCCTGGTGGCCGAGCTGCACCGTATCGAGTCCGACTGTGGCCGGGTGCGAGGCGGCCCACGCTTCGGGCCGCGCACCCTGGATCTGGACCTGCTGCTCTATGACGACCTGGTCCTGGACCGGGACGGCCTGCAGCTGCCGCGCGACGAGATCCTGCGCCATGCCTTCGTGCTCCGGCCGCTGGCCGACCTGGCCCCGGAGCGGCGCCACCCGGTCACCGGCCGTACCTTCGCCGAACACTGGGCCGGGTTTGGTGGCGAAGCCGGCGGCATGGTCGAGGTGCACCCGGCCCTGGCGGAGGACGCTTGAACGCCCGGGTGCGGGAGGGGGATCCCTGGTGCCTGCCGGCCGGCTGGCCACCACCGGTGGCGGCGGCGCGGCGGGTGAGCGAACGCCTGGTCGCGCAACTGCAGGGGGAGATCGAGGCGGCGGGTGGCTGGATCGGATTCGACCGCTACATGGAGTCGGTGCTCTATGCGCCGGGGCTGGGGTATTACAGTGCCGGGGCGCGCAAGTTCGGGGCGGCCGGCGATTTCGTCACCGCGCCGGAGATCTCGCCCCTGTTCGTCGACTGCCTGGCCGAGACCGCGGCCTGGGTGCTGCGCCGCCAGGGCGGCGGCATCCTGGAGATCGGCGCCGGCAGCGGCGTGCTGGCCGCCGGCCTGCGCCGGCGCCTGGGCGAGCTGGGACTGGGCTGCGACTATGCCATCCTGGAGACCAGCGCCAGCCTGCGCCAGGTGCAGGCGGAGACCCTGGCGGGGACGGAGGCCGGCCTGGCGGGCGTCACCTGGCTGGACCGGCCGCCGGCCGCATTCCGGGGGCTGGTGTTGGCCAACGAGGTGCTCGATGCCCTGCCGGTGGTCTGCTTTCGCGTGGAACGGGGGCAGGTGCGCGAGTACGGCGTCGGTCGCCAGGGGGCGGGCTTCGGCTGGCGGCCGGCACCCGGCGCCGGCCGGTGCCCGGACTGGCTCGAGGCCGGTGACCTGCCCGAGGGCTATGCCTCGGAGTACCGGCCCATGCTGGGCCCCTGGCTGGCAACGGTGACCGGCGGGCTGGAGGCGGGCGGGGCGTTGCTGCTCGACTATGGCTATGGCCGTGGCGAGTACTACCATCCGCAGCGGGATGGCGGCACCCTCATGTGCCACTACCGCCACCGGGCGCACCCGGATCCCTTCCTGCTGCCGGGGCTGCAGGACCTGACGGCCCACGTGGATTTCACCGCCGTGGCCGAGGCCGCCAGCGCCGCCGGCCTGGCGGTGGCCGGTTACACCACACAGCTCCATTACCTGATGGACAGCGGTATCGACCGTCACCTGCAGCGCCGTGCCGGTGCCGTCGGCGGCGCCGATTACCTGCGCCTGGCCCAGGCGGCCAAGACGCTGATGTTGCCGGGGGAGATGGGCGAGCGCTTCAAGGCCATCTGGCTCGCCCGGGATGACGGGACCCTGCCCCCCGGATTCCGGGGCAAAAATTTCCTGCATTTGCTTTAGGTTGTGAATCTCAATCGAATCATGAACAAAAATATAGGAGGCTCTATCATTGATCTTTGCCCAGATACTCGTCCTGGCACTCGTTCAGGGGTTCACTGAATTTCTGCCCATCTCCAGCTCTGCGCACCTGATCCTGGTACCGCGCCTGCTGGGCTGGCCCGACCAGGGGCTGGCCTTCGACGTCTCGGTGCATGTGGGTACCCTGCTGGCGGTGGTGCTCTATTTCCGCCACGAGCTGGGACGCATGCTCAGTGACTGGCTGGGGTCACTGGCCGGTCGTGGCCTGACGCCGGACGCGCGCCTGGCCTGGGCGGTGGGGTTCGGCACCATCCCGGTGGGGCTGGCCGGGCTGGCGTTCAAGGACGTCATCGAGACCACGTTGCGTGCACCGCTGGTGATCGCCGCCACCACCATCGGTTTCGGCCTGCTGCTGGGCTGGGCCGACCGGGCCGGGGCACGCCGGCGGGAGGAAAAGGAGATCGGCTGGCGCGACGTGCTGTTCATCGGCCTGGCCCAGGCCGTGGCCCTGATTCCCGGCACCTCGCGCTCGGGCATCACCATGACCGCCGGCCTGTTCGCGGGGTTGACCCGGGAGGCGGCGGCCCGCTTCTCCTTTCTGCTGTCCATCCCGGTGATCGTACTGGCCGGTGGACTCAAGGGGCGCGACCTGGTTCTCTCCGCGGTGCCGGTGGACTGGTCCGCCATCGGCCTGGGGGTGTTGCTGTCCGCAGTGAGCGCCTATCTCTGCATCCATTTCTTCCTGCGCCTGCTGAACCGCATGGGCTTTCTGCCCTTCGTGCTGTACCGGCTGGCGCTGGGGGGCTGGCTGCTGTACCTGTTCCACTGAGGGCCGTGGCACGCAGCGGACAGGTCCGGATCATCGCCGGCCGCTGGCGCGGGCGGCGCATCCCGGTGCCGCCGGTACCCGGGCTGCGGCCCAGCCCCGACCGGGTGCGCGAGACCCTGTTCAACTGGCTGCAGCCCCATCTGCCGGGCGCCCGCTGCCTGGACCTGTTCGCCGGCACCGGCGTGCTGGGGCTGGAGGCCCTGTCGCGCGGGGCCGGTGGGCTGGTGGCATTGGATCGCCATCCGCGGGTGGTGGCCCACCTGCGCGGGCTGGCCGACCAGCTCGATGCCGCTGGCCTGGTGCGGGTGATCTGCGCCGACGCCTGTCGCTGGCTGCAGGCCGGTGGCGGCGGCATCAGGCCCGGGTTCGACCTGGTGTTCCTGGACCCCCCGTTCCGTCGTGGCCTGGTCGATCGCTGCCTGCGGCGGCTGGTGGCGGACGACTGGCTGGCACGGCCGGCCTGGATCTACGTGGAGGCGGAGCGGGCCTGGCAGCCCGCGGCGCTGCCCCCCGGGCTGCGGGTGGTGCGCAGCCGGGCGGCCGGGCAGCTGGGCTACCACCTGCTGCAGGCCGGCATCCCCTGAAAAGGGGCGGTTTTGCCGCCGCGGGCTTTCCCGGGCGGTGGCGATTCCTCATAATCGGCCCATGAGCCTGGTCGTCTATCCCGGTACCTTCGATCCCATCACCAACGGTCACAGCGACCTGGTGGAACGGGCGGCGCGGCTGTTCGAGCGGGTGCTGGTGGCGGTGGCGGGCAATCCGGGCAAGGCGCCCTGCCTGCCCCTGGCGCAACGGGTGGACCTGGCGCGCCGGGTGCTGTCACACCTGGACAACGTGGAGGTGGCGGGCTTCGACCGCCTGCTGGTGGATTTCGCCCGCGCGCGCGGCGCCCGGGTCATCCTGCGCGGCCTGCGGGCGGTATCGGACTTCGAGTACGAATTTCAGCTGGCCAGCATGAACCGCCAGCTGGCGCCGGACATCGAGACCGTCTTCCTCACCCCGGCCGAGCGCTTCGCCTACGTCTCCTCGGGGCTGGTGCGGGAGATCGCCGCCTTCGGCGGGGATGTCTCCGCCTTCGTCCACCCGGAGGTGGCACGAGCGCTGGCGGCGCTGCCGCGGCGGGCCGACTGAAAATCTGGGGGTTTGCATCCTATGGCTTTGCTGATCACCGACGAATGCATCAACTGTGACGTCTGCGAACCCGAATGTCCCAACGAGGCCATCTCGCAAGGGGAGGAGATCTACGTGATCGATCCCGCCCTCTGTACCGAGTGCGTGGGTCATTTCGATACCTCCCAATGCGTCGAGGTGTGCCCGGTGGACTGCATCGTACCCGATCCCGAGCACGCGGAGAGCGCGGCGGAGCTGGAGCTGAAGTATCGTCGCCTGATGGGCCAGCCGACGTGAGGAGCGCCGGCCTGGGGCGCTGGCTCGGGGCGCTGCTGGCCGGTGCCGCTGCGCTGCTGGCGGCCAACCTGGCCGCGGCCGACGACGGCGCCCACCCCCCCGGCTTCGCCCTGGCCACCGCCGCATCGAAGG
>JALWSQ010000165.1 GCA_026993645.1 Thiohalobacter sp. | reverse complement strand
ACCTGCAGGTGGCCGTGCCGCGGCTCGAATTCGCGCAGTTCCGGGGACCGGAGGGTGAACCCAGTGCCCGGGTGCGGGAGCGGGTACTGGCGGCCAGGGCGCGGCAGCGTGCCCGGGCCGGCCGGCTCAATGCCGCCCTGGCGCCGGCGGACATCGCCCGCCACTGCGCCCTGGGCCGGGCGGAGGAACAGTTGCTGGCTCAGGCACAGCAACGGCTGGGGCTGTCGGCCCGGGCCTGTCACCGGGCACTCAAGGTGGCCCGCACCATCGCGGACCTGGAGGGCCGGGCAGAAATCGGCCGCCGCCAGCTGACGGAGGCCCTGGGCTATCGCTGGTTCGATCGCCCCCTGCCGGAGGCCTGAATCAGCGGTTTCAGGCCATGGCGACCTGGTGCAACAGATAGAGTTCCCAACCGATCAGCGCCAGGTACATGACCACCACCCCCCGCAGCAGGTGGGCGATGGGGATGCGACGGAACAGACGCAACCCGGAGAAGGCGACCAGCATGGCCACCCCGAACGAGGTGAGGAACAGCTTGACGTTGATGAACAGCCGCAGGTCGCGGGCCAGCAGCCAGGCCATCACCGGGTTGACCTCCGTGGCCCCCTGCCCGAGCAGGCGCAGGGTGAAGATGATGTCGAAACAGGACAGCAGGATGACGGCCACACTGAGGTACATGAAGGAGGCATCGTAGACGTCGAGCACCCCGCCCTGGTCGTCCACCCGCCGCACCTGGCGCCGGCGGCGATAGAGCGCGCCATACACCAGGGTGCGCCAGCTGTAGTGGCGCCGGTCCGCACGGCGGCGGTCTCGGCCCTCGACGAGGCTCAGTCGGGTCGCTGTTGGCATGGGGCTCTGTCCTCCTGCAATGGTCCTGCCGCCGATCGGGCCGGGGCACCTGTGGCCAAGGGGCTGGGATTCCTTACCCCAACAAAGAGCAAACAACGTGCCCATCGCGGAACCGATGGAAACATCCTTTATCAATCAATGGGTTGAATATGTTACGGCCATGACACCTTGCGCAACTGTAAATATCTTCGACAACGGCGATGCGGCCCCATCCGGCGCCATGATGTATAACCATTTGTATTTGAACGATAAATTCTCGATGACCGGCGGGGCTTGTATTCATCCCGCCATTGTCACAGTATTCGACGCCTTTCCACCAGGGACAGCAGACCACACCATGGCCCCGACCGACCACCCGCCCCAACCGTCCATCCAGGCCGCCCAGGAGCCGGACCGTCCATGAGCGACGGCCTCAACCCGGCCCAGCGGGCCGCCGTCCGGTACCTGGAGGGCCCGCTGCTGGTCCTCGCTGGTGCCGGCAGCGGCAAGACGCGGGTCATCACCCACAAGATCCTCCACCTGGCCCGGGAACAGGGCATGGATCCGCGGCGCATCGTCGCCGTCACCTTCACCAACAAGGCGGCGGCAGAGATGCGGGAACGGGTGGCCCAGCTGGCCGGCGGCCAGCGGCTGCGCGGCCTGCGCATCTCCACCTTCCACACCCTGGGGCTGAACTTCCTGCGCCGCGAGGGCGCCGCGGTCGGCCTCAAGCCCGGCTTCAGCATCTTCGACAGCCAGGACAGCCTGCATCTGGTCACCGAGCTGGTGCGCAAGGCCCGGCTCAACGCCGAGCCCGAGCGCATCCGCTGGCAGATCTCCTGCTGGAAGAACGACCGGGTGGGCCCGGAACAGGCCACGGCCGCGGCCAGCGAACCCCTGGCGGTAGCCGCGGCCCATGTCTACGGCGCCTACCAGCGCCACCTGCTGGCCTACAACGCAGTGGACTTCGACGACCTGATCCTGCACCCGGTGCAGCTGCTGGAGCAGGATGCCGGGCTGCGGGAGCGCTGGCAGAACCGCATCGGCCACCTGCTCATCGATGAATACCAGGATACCAACCTGGCCCAGTACGCCCTGGTGAACCTGCTCACCGGCCCCCTGGGGCGGTTCACGGCCGTGGGCGACGACGACCAGTCCATCTACACCTGGCGCGGGGCCCGGCCGGAGAACCTGGCCCGGCTGCGCGAGGATTACCCGCGGCTGAAGGTGATCAAGCTGGAACAGAACTATCGGTCCACCGGCTGCATCCTCAAGTGCGCCAACCAGCTCATCGCCCACAACCCCCATCTGTTCGAAAAGCGCCTGTGGAGCGAGCTGGGCTATGGGGAACCGCTGCGGGTGATCGCCTGCCGCGACCCGGAGCAGGAAGCGGAACGGGTGGTATCCGAGATCCTGCACCAGCGCTTCACCCACGGCAGCCGGCCGGGCGATTTCGCCATCCTCTACCGCGGTAACCACCAGTCAAGGCCGTTCGAGAAGGTGCTGCGGGAACACGCCCTGCCCTACCGGATCAGCGGCGGCATGTCCTTCTTCGACTATGCCGAGGTGAAGGACCTGGTGGCCTACCTGCGGCTGCTGGTCAACCCGGACGACGACCGCGCCTTCCTGCGCGTGGTGAACACCCCCCGGCGCGAGATCGGCCCGGCCACCCTGGAACGGCTGGCCGCCTTCGCCAGCGAGCGCGAACTGTCCCTGTTCGCCGCCTGCTTCGAGGCGGACCTGGCGGCACGGCTGGCCACCCGCCCGCTGCGCATGCTGACCGCCTTCGCCGAGTGGGTCACGGAATTCGCCGACCGCGCCGCCCACGCCGAGCCCATGACGGTGGTGGACGGGGTGCTGGAGGCCATCGACTACCGGCAGTGGCTGGACGACACCAGCCGCGACCCGGACCAGGCCGACCGGCGCTGGGCCAACATCGAGGAGCTGCTGGACTGGCTACGCCGGGCCCAGGCACGGGAGGAAGGGCACCCCGCCCTGGCCGACCTGGTGGCCCGCCTGAGCCTGATGGACATCCTGGACCGGACCCGCAGCCGGGACCCGGACGGCGACCAGATACAGCTGATGACCCTGCATGCCGCCAAGGGGCTGGAATTCCCGCACGTTTTCCTGGTGGGCATGGAGGAGGAGCTGTTGCCCCACCGGGTCGCCATCGAGGAGGACAGTCTGGAGGAGGAGCGGCGCCTGGCCTACGTGGGCATCACCCGGGCCCGCCGGACACTGACCTTCACCCATGCCGCCCGGCGCAAGCGGGGCGGTGAATGGTACGCCACCGAGCCCAGCCGGTTCCTGGCGGAACTGCCCGCCGACGACCTGCGCTGGGAGGGCCAGGGCCGGCCGCCGGACCCGGAGCAGCAACAACAGCGCGGCCGGGCGCACCTGGACAACCTGCGCGCCCTGCTGTCCTGAACGGAGCACGGGCGGGGCGGGACGCCCCGGGAGCGGATCCCGGCGACACCCCGCCCCGGTGGACAGGGACTACTTGGACTGCTGCACCATGTAGGCGATGGCCGAACGCAGGTCGGCATCGGAGCAACTCATGCAGGTCCCCTTCGGCGGCATGGCGCGCAGGCCGGTGGTGGCATGCTGGAACAGGGTGTCCATGCCCTGGGCGATGCGCGGCGCCCAGGCCGCCTTGTCGCCGATCTTGGGCGCGCCCGCCGCACCCGTACCATGGCAGGCGAAGCAGGTCTTGGTGACGATGGCCTTGCCCTTCGCCAGGTCCACCCCGCCGGCCGCGCCCTTGGCCGCCTGGGCCGCGGCCGGCTTGGCCGCCGGTGCTGGCGCCGCCGCCTTCGGGGCCGGCTTGGGCGCGGCCGCGGGCGGGGCCGCCGGGGCGGAACCGGCCGCGGGGGCCTGCCCCGCCAGGGTCACCTGGCCGATGGGGGCGATGTTCTTGTCGTAGGCCTTGGACTGCTCCGGGGTCGGGGCCTGGGTGCCGCCGCCACAACCGGCCAGCCCCAACCCGACGGCCGTCGCCAGCACCAGTGCGGCAACCCCTTTTCCATGTTCGATCATCATTGCCATCTCCCTGTATCGACAAAAGATTTCTTGAACACCCGCCGTTTCGGCAGGGCGCAAGTATACGCCCATTCCGGTGGGGCCTGAACCGGAACGGGTTCACGAAAAACACTGCCAGCGGAAGTCGGGGGGAAGGCGTCAGAATCCCCAGTGGACGAGGTACATGGCCAGGGAACCCAGCAGGACGACCAGCAGGTAACGGCGCACCCGCACGCCCCGGTTGGGATGTTCGTAGCCGCCCATGCGGGCACCGGCCTTGAGCAGCTCCCGGGCCTGTTTCTGCGACAAGTTGTTGCCGCTGATGGGCATTGCATCGATGTCCGCATCCATGCGTGCCAGCTCCCCCGCATCCGGCATCACCCGGCGCCAGCGCCCGCGCTGGATGTCCTGGAGGAACCGCGCCTGCGACCGGCGCACCTCGATGGCGGTGAGCAGGCAGAAACCGGCCGGGAGGAGGGCAAGCAGCGTGCCCGGCCAGAAGCGGCCCTGCTGCACCAGGCGCACTCCCTCGGCGAGGAAGGGATACCAGGCCACCAGCAGCAGGACGTCGAACACCAGCGCAACCCAGGTCCGGCCCCTCCGCGCCCGTCGCAGCAGTGCCTGCTCATCCCCCGGTTGCGACGGCGTGCGCCCGTGCTTGCGCGTCATGGTATTCTCCTGCGGCCGTGCCCCCCTGCCGGTATAGCGTCTCCGTCCGGGGGGCCTTTAGCGCCCCGGAGGCAACGACCAATGAAAGGTGGCCGGCCCGAATGCCGGCTGAAGCAAGGACAGGCTCCTAGCGCCGGCGCAGGCGGCGGAGGCCGTTCTCGACCAGGGAATAGACCGCCGGTACCACCACCAGCGTCAGCAGGGTGGAGCTGAGCATGCCACCGATGACGGCCACGGCCAGGGGACCGTTGGTGTCGGCGCCGGCGCCGAGGCCGAGGGCGGCCGGCAGCATGGTGATGATGATGGTCAGGGAGGTCATGAGCACCGGCCGCAGCCGGATGGGGCAGGCCTCCAGCAAGGCGCTGCGGATGTCCCGTCCGTCCCGCCGCAGCTGGTTGGTGAGATCCACCAGCAGGATGGAGTTCTTGGCCACCAGCCCCATGAGCAGCACCAGCCCGATCATGGAGAAGATGTTCAGGCCCATGCCCGTCAGCCAGAGGCCAGCGACACCGCCGATGATCGCCAGCGGCTGGGCGACCATGATGATGAAGGGCTGGATGAAGGAGTCGAACTGGCTGGCCAGCACCATGTACACCAGCAGGATGGCGGTGACGAAGGCGAACAGCATGTAGCGCGCCGTCTTGCCGAATTCCTCGGCGCGGCCGATCATCCGCACGCTGTAACCCGGCGGCAGCAGGCTGGCGGCGGCCGTTTGCACCTTGTCCACCGCCTCGCCCAGGGAGATGGTGGGGGTGCTGAAGAAGTTACCGGAATAACGCAGATCGAACCGGGTCACCACCGCCGGGCCGATGCCCTCGACGGCATGGGCCAGGGTGTCCAGCCGCACCAGGCGGCCATCGCGGCCGCGCAGGTAGATGCGGTGCAGGTCGAGCGGGGTGCGGAAGCTGCCCTCCGCCGCCTTGAGCCGGACGTCGTAGCGTTCCCCGTCACCGGGCAGATCGTTGTACTTGGCGACGTTCACCCCCCCGGCCAGCACGTCCACGGCCAGGGCGATGTCACGGGTCGACAGGCCGAGATCCGCCGCCCGCGTGCGGTCGATGTCGAGCTGCACCTGGGGCAATGCCAGCTGCAGGTCGAGATCCACCCGGCCGAGTTCGGGAATCCGGTCGAGGCGTCGTTTCAGCTTCTGGCTCAACCGCGCCACGCTCTGGATGTCGGGGCCCAGGAGCACGAACTGCAATGGCTCGCCGCGCTGGCCGCCGATGGGCGGGATGGGCGCGGGAAAGGCCTGGACCCCCGGGATGTGGCCCAGCGCCTCCCGCAGCCGGGCGATGATCCGGTACATGTGGGTGGCGCGCTGGGTGCGGGGCCGGAGACGCACATACACCACGCCCTTGTTGGCCTGGCCCGTCCGCCCGGTTCCGATGGTGGAGAAGTAACCGGCGATGTCCTTGTCGGCATGGAGCACCCGCTCGATCTCGCGCAGGCGCCCGTCGGTATAGGCCAGGCTGGAACCCAGCGGGGTCTTGAACGAGATCAGGAAGCGGCCCTCGTCCTCCTGGGGCAGAAAACCCTTGCCGATGTGACCGAAGAAGAAGCCACTGGAATAGACCGCAACCAGCGTCAGCACCACCACCGTCCAGCGAAAACGCAGCGCACCCCGCAACAGCCAGCGATAGGAACGGTCGAGCCCGCGGAACAGGCCTTCCAGCAGCCAGTACACCCGGCCATGGCGCCGGCCGACCTGCAGGTGCCGCGAGCACAGCATGGGTGTCAGGGTCATGGACACGAACAGCGAGGCCAGTACACCGAAGGTGACCACCACTGCGAAGGAACGGAAGAAGCGGCCGATGATGCCCTGCATGAAGATCACCGGCGCGAAGATGGAGACCAGGGTCAGGCTGGAGGCGAGCACGGCGAACACCACCTGGCGGGTGCCGTCGATCGCCGCCTGGCGTGGGTCCGGATCGATCTGCTCGCGGTGGCGGTAGATGTTCTCCAGCACCACGATGGCATCGTCCACCACCACGCCGATCAGCAGCAGCAACGCCAGCAGGGTCATGGTGTTGAAGGTGTAACCGCCGAAGTACATGACGGCCACCGCCGCCAGCAGCGATACGGGGATCGCCAGGGCGATGATGGCGGTGGCGCGCAGGCTCTTGAGGAACAACCACACCACCAGCGCCGTCAGGATGGTGCCCAGCAGCAGGTGTTCCTCGAGTGCCCCCACCAGTTGCAGGATGAGTTCCGAGTCGTCCGAGGCGATACGCAGATGCAGGCCCGGTGGCAGCTGCGGCAGGATCTCGTCGTGCAGCCGCTGCTTGACCGCCTGGATCACCGCCACGGTATTGGCCCCGGTGACCTTGACGATCCCCAGCCCCACCGCCGGCTGGTCGTCGAAGCGGGCCAGGCGCCGGTTGTCCGCCAGCCCGTCCACCACCCGGGCGACATCACCCAGCCGGATGGGCGCCCCGTCGCGGTAGGAGACGATCAGCCGCCGCAGATCGTCGGGCCGGTGGAACTCCAGGTCCAGCTTGATCAGGTATTCCTTCGATCGGCCGACCAGGAAACCGCCCGGCATCTGGAAGTGTTCGCGGTGGAAGGCCGCCAGCAGATCCTGGGTGGTGATGCCGTAGGCATTCATGCGATCGAGATCCAGCTCGATGCGGATGGTGCGTTCGCGCTTGCCCCCCAGACGCACCTCGGCCACGCCGTCGATGTTCTCCAGCCGCTTCTCGATGACGGTGCGGGCATACTGGTTGAGCTGCTGCTGGGTGCGGTCGCCCTGCAGTGCCAGCCACATCACCGGGATGGCCCCGAACTCCACCTTGGCCACCACCGGCGGGTCGGCATCGTCGGGCAGGTCGCGCAGCACCTGGTTGACCTTGGCCTGCACCTCGTTGAAGGCCACGTCCACGTTCTTGGTGAGCTTGAAGGTGACGCGCACCACCGAGGCCCCGGGGGAGGAGTCGGACTGCACGTGTTCGATCCCGGGCACGCTGTTGACGGCGGTCTCGATCAGGTTGGTGATACTGGCATCGATGACCTCCGGGTTGGCACCGGCCAGGGTGGTGGTCACCGAGATCATGGGGAACTCGATGTAGGGGTAACGATCGACCCCGATACGCTGGAAGCTGATGATGCCGAACAGCACCAGCACCGCACTCAGCATCCAGGCCAGCACGTGGCGCTGGATGGAGAGTTCCGGCAGCGTCATGGGCGGACCTCGACCGCCGCCCCGTCGGTGAGGAAGCCGGCGCCGTCCACGGCCACCGTCTCACCGGCCGCCAGGCCGGAGCGGATCTCCACCTGCCCGTCCCGGGTGACGCCGGTACGCACCCGCCGCTGGTGCGCGTGGCCGCCTTCGATCAGGTACAGGACAGTACCCGCCGGCCGCCGCACCACGCTGGCCTCCGGCACCACCACCGCCCCCTTGTGCAGCGCCACCCGCACCTCGCCGGTCACGCTGGCGCCCGGCTGCCAGGGCCCCGGGTTCTCGACGTTCACGATCACCTGAACCGCCCGGCTGCCAAAGGTGATGGAGGGCCGCACGTGGCTGACCCGGCCGGTCACCCGGATGCCGGGGGCCGAGGGGCTGGTCAGGCGCACCGGCAGGCCGGCATGCAGCCGGGGCAGCAGGGTCTCGGGATAGGGCAGCCGCGCCTTGAGCCAGTGCAGGTTGCCGATGCGCATCAGGGGCGTGCCCGGCTTGACATAGTCCCCCATGGACACCTGGGTCGCATCCACCCGGCCATCGATGGGGCTGGTGATCCGGGTGCGGGCCAGGTTGCGCTGGGCCTGTTGCAGCCTGACCTGGGCGGCCAGGTGCTCCGCCTGCAGCGCATCGAGCCGGGCCTCGGCATCGTCCAGCGCCGACTGGTTCGCGGAGCGCTTGCGCACCAGGGCCTGGAGCCGCCGGACCTTGAGTCGCTGCCCCCGGATCAGGGCGGCCAGGCGCCGGATGTCGGCCCGGGCCAGGCGCTCGGCCAGCTCGTAATCACCCGGATCGATGGTGGCAAGCACCTCGCCCTTGTGGATACGGGCACCCACATCCACCCGGACCGAGGTCAGGCGGCCGGCCACCTCCGCCGCGATCAGGGGCGCGACCTTCGGCTCCAGCTGACCCACGGACCGCTCCCAGATCTCGATGTCGCGGCGGGTGGCGCGAACGACCCGTACCGGGATCCGGCGCTCGGCCTGCTGTTGCGCCCCGCCGTCGGTGGCAGCGGCGAGGACATCGAGCGGGAGGACCCAAAACGAACAGGCCAGTATCAGCGGTACCAGGATCCTTCGCATCATCCTTTCTCTCCCCTTTCGCCGCGCGGGGCGAACCCGTTCTCCAGCAGATCGAACACCGCGCGGCTGTAGTCCCCCGGCTGTTCCATCCCCTGCATCCCGGGCAAGTGGTTGAGGACGCTGCGGGTCTCGAAGAAGAAGACGTTGGCGCCGACCAGCAGAAACGCCAACAGGGCCGGATCCAGGTCGGCCCGGACGCGGCCCTCGCCCTGGGCCGCCTCCACCAGCCCGACGATGCCGGCGAAGCTGTCCGCGAACACCTGCTCGGCCAGCGCCTGGCCCCGCTGCTCGCCGCGCTCCATCAGCTCGCGCTGGATCAACCTGGCCGCTTCCGGCTGGGCCAGGATCGCCTCCAGGTGCTGCACGAAGAAATGGCGCAGGCGCTGCACGGCGACGGCGGCCGTGCCCGCGGCCGCCGGCTGCAGACCGGCCGCGGACCGCGCGCAGGCCTGGCGCAGCACCGCCAGGTAGAGCTCGTCCTTGGACCCGAAGTGATGGAAGACGTTGGCCTTGCTCACGCCGGCCGCGCGGGCGATCTCGCTGATGGAGACGGCCTCCGGCCCGCGGGCGGCGAACAGCGCCTCGGCCGCCTGCAGGATGGCGCCGGCCTTGCCCAGGGCCTCTGCCGGGCCGGGCCCGGGGGCCGCCCGCCGCATCGCTCCCCTCCCGCTCATGGATCACCTCGTACTGACCGATCGATCGGTCAGTCATCCTAGCAGCCGGTGCCGGCCGCGGCAAACGGCGGCCCCGCCGCGGGCAGCCTTTCCCCCGCGAATTCGGTATCCTGAAGCCCGGCAGGCAGAGAGAGGCATCGAACCATGGATCCGCTGGCGCACGTCGTTCAAGTCATCGCACTCAGCATGGGCGCCGCCTGGGCCAGCGGCATCAACCTCTACGCGGCCATCTTCATGCTCGGCTACATGGGCATGAACGGCTACATCCAGTTGCCGCCAGACCTGCAGGTACTGGCCGACCCCCTGGTACTGCTGGCCTCGGGCTTCATGTACTGCGTGGAGTTCTTCGCCGACAAGACACCGGGGGTGGATACCGGCTGGGACGCCATCCACACCTTCATCCGCATCCCCGCCGGGGCCCTGCTGGCGGCGGGCGCGGTGGGGGACGTCAGCCCCGCGGCGCAGATCGCGGCCGGGCTGGTGGGTGGATCACTGGCCACGGCCTCCCACCTGACCAAGGCCGGCACGCGGGTGGTGATCAACGCCTCGCCGGAGCCCATCACCAACTGGTTCACCTCGGTGGGCGAGGACGTGGCGGTGATCGCCGGGCTGTGGACCGCACTGCACCACCCGGTTCTGTTCCTGGTGCTGCTGACCCTGTTCCTGCTCCTGGTCGCCTGGCTCCTGCCCCGGCTCTGGCGCGCCATCCGGCGCCTGTTTCAGCGGTTGGGGCGCTGGTTCGGCGGCAGCCGCCGCGCGGGCGGTGACGCGCCCCCACCGGAAACGGACGACCTGGCCTCCATGGCCCCACGGCGACCACCGGCGCTCGGCCGCGGGAAGGCGCCGCCGGACGACTGATGCGCGTCCGGCGGCCGGGCCCTCAACGGACCTCGATCTCCCGGCGGGCCATGGGCAGGTCGTCGAGCCGCCAACCCTTGCGGTCGGCCATGGGCTTGTAGGTCCAGCGATAGACCAGGCGGACCACCACCCGGGCGTGACCCGAACGGGGCGCGGCAAAGTGATAGACCGAATGGTCCGTCTCGCGCGGCCGGATGCGGGTGTCGAACAGCACGTGATCGGCATTGAACCCACCGGCAGGCACGGTGCCCTTGCGGGTCACGAAGGGGCGGGCGAACATCTTGCCTGGATGCCCGGCGAGGTCACGCGGCCCCTTGCCCCGACCGGCCAGCGGCGGCAAGGTCTCCCGTGGGCCCCCGGTATGGCGCAACGGCCGGCCGGCATCGTCGTAGGCCTCGACCACCAGCAGGATGTTGCGCAGGGTGGCCCCGTCGGGCATGGTGTGGCCGGCACCGCTGTTGGTGACCCGCACGTCCACCAGCAGCTGCTTGCCCTGGATCCGCCCCGCCACGCCCAGCGTCGCCGCCTTCTTCACCTGGTCCGCAAAGTGGCCCCCGTGGAACAGGTGACGGTGAATGGTCGCCGCCTTGCGGACCGGGCCACCGAGCGCTACCGGCCGATCCTTGCCCCCGGTGGGCATGTGGCAGTCCTGGCACTGTCGCTTGACGACACCCTTGTCATAGGCCTGTTTCCAGTCCGCGTAGGTACTCAGTGACAGCAGGTGCTCCTGGTTCAGGTGGCACATGGCGCAGAATTCCGAGCGGGTGTGAATGGGAGAGTAGGCCGTCTTGTGTGCCGGCGAGACGGCATCCCGGTAGGGGCCGCCCTTGGTATCGCCCCGCGCTCGCCGGACCACCCGGGTGATGGCGGTCTGGTAGCGGCCGGTCTTTGGATCGCGGATGACCTTGACGTCGGTGACCGTGTGGCAGAAATCGCACGAGATGCCCTGGCTGCCGGCGGCGATGGCGTCCATCAGATCGACCTCGTGGCCCGCGTTCAGCACCATGTCGGGCGTATGGCAGTTGGCGCAATCCCCCGGCTCGTCCGGGTGCAGGGCCTTGTAGCCCATGCCGTCCTTCCGCCCCTTGGCATCGAGGCCCAGGTAGAACTGCTGGAATACCTGGTCATGGGGCGTCTTACCCATCATGGACCGGCTGTAGTCCCGCAGCTGCTCCTTGTGGCAACTGCCACAGTAGCTGTTGGGCTTGTAGTGATAGGCGGGGTCGTCCACCGGGGCGGCGCTGGCCGCGCCCACCAGCACCAGGCCAGCCAGTGGCAGACCCGCCATGATCGATGACCATCGGTGTTTCATCGTTCTGACTCCCTGGCACCTCGCGGCGCCTGTATGAATGTGATCCGCCGGCACCCCGTCAGCTGCACAGCCATTGGCGTACCGCAGCCCGTTCCGGAACGCCACCCGCGTGCACCACCCGGCCATCCACGACCACGCCCGGCGTCGACATGACGCCATAGCCCATGATGGCCGCGACGTCCTCCACCTTGTCCAGTTGGATGGCGATCCCCTCCGCGGCGGCCACCTCCTCGATCAATGCGGCCGTGGCCTTGCAGTTGGCACACCCCGAACCCAGCACCTTGACTTCTTTCATCTGCGTGTCTCCTCAAGTCAGAAGATTGAAACCCCACCCCACCAGGGTGAACGCCACCGAGAGGATGGCCGCATACAGGGCCAGGGCCGGCCAGCGAATGACCTTGCGCAGGATGAGCATCTCCGGCAGCGAGAGCGCGGCGATACTCATCATCAGCGCCAGTGTGGTCCCGATGGCGACCCCCTTGCCAAGCATGGCCTCGGCCAGCGGGATGACACCGGTGGCATTGGAATAGAGCGGCACGCCCACCAGGACGGCCATGGGCACGGCCAGCCAGTTGTCGTGCCCGCCCAGGTGACGGACCACCCAGGCCTGGGGGACATAGCCGTGGAACAGGGCGCCCAGAGCGATGCCGGCCAGGACCCATTTCCAGATGCGGCCGACGATCTCGCGAACCTCGTGCCAGGCAAAACGGTGCCGGCCGGCGAAGCTCCGGTCGACCGGCACCGCCGGTGTCTCGCCCATGCGAATCTGCCAGACGTAGCGCTCCACCCAGCGCTCCGGGCGGAACTGCTCCATGGCCACACCACCGACCCAGGCGACCAGCAGGCCGGCGCCGACGTACAGCGCGGCCAGCCGCCAGCCGAGGATACCGACCAGGATGACCGCTGCGACTTCGTTGATCATGGGGCTGGCGATCAGGAAGGAGAAGGTGACCCCCAGCGGGATCCCGGCCTCGACGAACCCGATGAAAAGCGGCACCGAGGAGCAGGAACAGAAGGGCGTGACGGCACCCAGCAGGATGGCCAGGGTCCGGGCCAGCCACTTGGGACGACCCCGCACGTAATCCCGCACCCGTTCCGGCGACAGCATGGCGCGCAGCAGCCCCATGACATACACCACGACCACCAGCAGGGTGAAGATCTTCGCCACGTCCATGACGAAGAAATGCAGCGCGGCGCCCCCTGCACTGGCGGGGGTGAGGCCGAGCCACTGGTAGACGATGAGACTGGCAAACCAGTCGAACACCGTTCAATGGCCGGTGTGCAGGTGCAAATCCGGCGGACAACACTGCTCGTGCGGCATCACGCCCGGCTGGCGTTCGTACCAGCCCCGGGTGGCATTGACGATACGCACGGCCAGCAGCATGACCGGTACCTCGATGAGCACGCCGACCACGGTGGCCAGGGCGGCCCCCGACTCGAAACCGAACAGCGAGATGGCCGTGGCCACGGCCAGCTCGAAGAAGTTGCTGGCCCCGATCAGGGCCGAGGGGCCGGCCACGCAATGGGGGGAACGGACCTGCCGGTTCAGCCAGTAGGCCAGCCCGGCATTGAAGAACACCTGGATCAGGATGGGCACCGCCAGCAGCAGGATCACCAGGGGCTGGCGCATGATCTGCCCACCCTGGAAACCGAACAACAGCACCAGCGTGGTCAGCAGGGCCACCAGGGAGAAGGGGTTGAGACGCTCGATGAGGCGCGCGAGCCGCTCGAACCCCTGGGGCCGGGCGAGGACACGGCCCCGGACCAGGTGGGCGATGATCAGCGGCACCACGATGTAGAGCAGCACCGACAGCAGCAGGGTGTCCCAGGGCACATGGATGGAGGACAGGCCCAGCAGCAGGCCGACGATGGGCGCGAAGGCGAACACCATGATGACGTCGTTGAGCGCCACCTGGGACAGCGTGAAATGGGGCTCCCCGTCGGACAGGTGGCTCCATACGAATACCATGGCCGTGCAGGGGGCCGCCGCCAGCAGGATCAGGCCGGCGATGTAGGAATCGATCTGGTCCGCCGGCAGCCAGGAACGGAACCAGTGGCCGATGAACAGCCAGGCCAGCAGCGCCATGGAGAAGGGCTTGATGCCCCAGTTCACCAGCAGGGTCACGGCCACCCCGCGCCAGTGCCGGCGCACCCCCGTCAGGGCGCGCAGATCGATCTTGAGCAGCATGGGGATGATCATGAGCCAGATCAGCAAGGCCACGGGCAGGTTGATCTGGGCCACCTCCAGCCGGCCCAGGGCCTGGAACACCCGCGGCAGCCAATGTCCCAGGGCCACACCGCCGAGGATGCAGAGAAAGACCCAGAGGCTCAGGTAGCGTTCGAAGAAACCCATCTCGCCGCCGCTCGACCGGCGCGCGCTGACCTCGCACTGTGCGCTCATGATGCCGCTCTCCCCTGCTCCAGTCGTTGCAACAGGTCCTCCACCCGGGCCCGGATCTCGTCCCGGCTGGCACGGAAGACCGCCATGATCTCATCCTCGCTGCCACCGGCCCGGGCCGGATCGGCCAGCGGCCAGTGTTCCTTGCGCGTGCCCGGCGGCAACACCGGACAGTGTTCGTCGGCATGCCCGCAGACCGTGACCACCAGGTCGGCCCGCCGCAGCATCTCGTCGGTCACCCGCGTGCTCTCCTGGCCGGAAATGTCGAGGCCCGCCTCCCGCATGACCGCGATGGCGCGTGGGTTCTGCCCGTGGGCCTCGATGCCGGCCGAGGCGACGGTGAGCCGGTTACCGCCCAGGGCCCGGGCCCAGCCTTCGGCCATCTGCGAACGACAGGCGTTGCCGGTACATAGAAAGAGCAGGTGCATGACGGTCGATGCTCCAGCAGGGTTTGGTGAAATCAGGCGCAGCAGCTGGCCCCGGGCCGGTTGGGCATGCTGGCCAGGGCGGCCAGGTCCTCCGCGAACGGCACCGAATCGCGCACGCTGGCGGCCGTGGTGGCCAGCAGTTGCCGCACCCACTCGGGCAGCGCGGGATGCAACCGATAGTGGATCCAGAGCCCTTCGCGCCGGTCCTGTACCAGCTCCGCCTCGCGTAGCAGGGCCAGATGCCGCGACACCTTGGGCTGGGCGATACCGGTGGCATGGGTCAGTTCGCACACGCAGAGCTCGCCTTCGAGGGCGATGAGCACCAGGCAGCGCAGGCGCGTGTCATCGGACAGGAGATGAAACAGCTGTGTGGGCTCAATATTCATGGCATCGAATATATGCTATACCATATATCTTGTCAAGCGTATATAACGAGCATGTGAGGGGTGAGGGGTGAGGGGTGAAGCGTAGGATGTGCAAAGGCCCGAAGGGCCGTGCGCATCATTGGCCGTGCGCATTATTGGCATGAGCCACTGAACCACACGGAATGCAGGTGAGGGGTGAGGAAACCCCCGTCATTCACCCGCAAGCGGGAATCTATCATCGTCACGTGAGGAGTGAGGAGTGAGGGGTGAAGCGTAGGATGCGCAAAGGCCCGAAGGGCCGTGCGCATCATTGGCATGAGCCACTGAACCACACGGAATGCAGGTGAGGGGTGAGGAAACCCCCGTCATTCCCGCGCAAGCGGGAATCCATCATCGTCACGTGAGGAGTGAGGAGTGAGGGGTGAAGCGTAGGATGTGCAAAGGCCCGAAGGGCCGTGCGCATCATTGGCCGTGCGCATCACGGGAGCCACCGAGGTGGATGGTAGCATTCTTGTTGGGCACGCTCGCTGCGCTCGCTTTGCCCAACCTACGGGTACGACACCCGCTACGGCTGCTACACCCGGACAAGCTCGTTCGCATCCTCGTGTTCGAAACGGCCCCGATAGATCTCCAGGCGGGTGATCTCCCGGTAGCGCAGATGATCCTGGCCCAGGTGGAGCCGGTGGACGAACGCGGTGGTACGCGCCTGCGCATTCATGAACGGTGACTGGACCAACCCCCAACCGGAACCCTCCAGCTCGGCACTGACCTCGATGAGGAGATTTCCCTCGTCGTCGCGCTCACCATCCCATCGTCCACCGGCCAGCACACAGACACCACGCGGGATGGTGATGGACTGCATCAGCGTCTGTCCTTCCGCATCCCACATCCAGTAGCCGGACTGGTGATGGAATACCCCGTCATCTGCCTTGCGCTGCACGATCTGGAGGTAATGCAAGGCCACCAGGTGTTGGCTGTCGGCATTCGTCACCTCGCCCACAGGATCGAAGACAATGGTTTCATAGTACGGATTTTCCTCCCGCCCCTCCGGGTCGGGCGCAATGTCGAGGCCCCTGTCACCTTTCCAGGTGCCGATGAGGCCCGTCAGGGGGCCATAGTCGGGCGCGTTGGTCATGGCAAATGACTCCTTTGGATTCACAGGGTTGGGTGTCCGCCAGGCAGTGGCTGGCTGACGCGCCGGTCCTCCTTATCATAGGCCAAAATAGCGGTAATAGGCACAGCGGCTACCGCAACTTTGGCCATCCTACACCTCACCCTCCCCGACCACAGCCACGGCCTCGACAGAAAGCCGGGTATGGAGAAATAAAGACTGTTGGACTGGGCCGATTGGTTACCATCCGAAGTATTGCACATGCCAAATACCTATTGGAGCGGACAGGATTACCTGTCCGCTTCGTGCTGCGTCCGACCCAGATACTGAGCCAAGCGGTAGTCACATATTTCCTGAACCAGGTTGGCAAGGATCTCAGGATGCCTTGTCGGTGCCAATGTCGCCGCGAATACCCCATCACGATACCGAAAGTATGACGTACCGCGCGTACCACGTCCGCCACACCAGGCCCGAATCGGGTTCTTTTCCAACAGCTGCCGCAGCCTGCCATCGTCGTCCAGCGCATCACGGAGTTCCGACCGAAGCACCGCCGAACGTCTTACCGTATCCCTGACCTTTTCAACCAGCTCGGTCATTGAGATTTCTGTCGGAAACACCCCCTTGGACAGCAGCGCATCGAGCACCACCATCTTATAGCTTCTAGCAGGCTGTTGAAATACTCACCCATTTCGGCACAATGCAGGTGAGCGAACACAGGAGGTTCCTGTTCTGATGCGAGGTCCCGATATTCATCAGGAAACCTTGTTCAGCACGGTGGTTCCGGAACAGCG
>JALWSQ010000164.1 GCA_026993645.1 Thiohalobacter sp. | reverse complement strand
TGCGCACCCTGCTCGCGGACCAGGATGCCTGGGAGGAGGTCACCTTCGAGGAGACCGATCCCGCGCCCATCTCCTTCCTGCAGCCGGTGCCCGGCTATTGAGCGGCGGGGCGCTGGTCTTCTGACTGGCCGTGCCGGGCCAGGCGCTTCAGCGCGGTGGCCAGGCGGTCGTCGGCCAGGCCGTCGGCGGTGGCCAGGAGCAGCCGGGCGTTGTCCGCCGACAGCGGCGGCAGGGTGCCGGCGGTGGAGACGGTGGCCGGCGCCGGTGTGGGGCCGGGTCGTACCCGTACCCGGAGCCGCTGGACCGCCAGTCCGGTGTGTCGGCGGAAGCATTCCAGGAACGGTTTTTGCTCATAACGTAGGCGGGTGGCCCAGGGACCGGAATCCGTCACCAGGACCAGGTCGTCCAGGTCCACGCCCACCACGTGCAGGCCGGCACCGGGCAGGCAGGCACGGGCGGCACGGGTCCAGTGTGCCAGCCGCGTCGCCTGCTGCAGCAGGTGGTGGCCGGCGACGAAACGGGCTACAGGCTGGGGACGGCGGGCCGACATAACCGGGGAGGCGCTCCAGAATCCAGGGTTCAGGCGAGCAACGCATGAACATCATACTCTTCACCAACGTACATGGAAGGCCCGGCAGTCTCAACCTGAACCGGCCCACCTTCTATGTACCCGCCCTGTTGCTGGTGCTGCTCCTGCTGGCGGCGGCGGTGGCGGCCGGCTACCGGCTGGGGTTGGCCATGGCCTCCCGCCCAGCCCGGGCCGAGTTGGCGGCGGTGAAGAACGAGCTGGCCCGGCAGCAGCAGGCCCTGCACAGCCTGCAGCGGCGGGCCCGGGCCGGGCTCGATACCCTGTCCCAGCGGTTGGGCCGCCTGCAGGCAGAGGCAATGCGGCTGGATGCCCTGGGCAACACCCTGGTGGACATGGCCGGCCTGGACAAGGGCGAGTTCGATTTCGATCACGAGCCGGCGGTGGGCGGACCCCTTTCCCCGCAGCCGGAGACGGAGGTGGGGCTGGCCGAGCTCTGGACCGAGATGACTCGGCTGGACCGGCTGCTGGACGATCGCCGGCATCAACTGGGTGCCCTTGAAAGCCTGATCAGCAGCCGCAACCTGAAACGTGAGCGCTACCCAGCGGGACGCCCGGTGGCACGGGGTTGGATCTCGTCCGGTTTCGGCCAGCGGACCGATCCCTTCACCGGGCGCAAGTCGATGCACGAGGGCATCGACTTCGCCGGTCGCCTGGGTACCCGGGTGGTGGCAGTGGCGGCCGGCGTGGTGACCTGGGCCGGTGCCCGTGGCGGTTATGGCAACCTGGTGGAGATCGACCACGGCAACGGTTACGTCACCCGCTACGGCCACAACATGAAGATCCTGGTGAAGGTGGGCGAGATGGTGCGCAAGGGACAGCCCATCGCCCTCATGGGGTCGACCGGCCGTTCTACCGGTCCGCATGTGCATTTCGAGGTCCTGCGTCACGGTCGGCCCGTGAACCCCGCGCCCTTCGTGCACAAGAAGGGCTGAACGCGCTGTCTCCACCCGGGCTTCGTGGCCTGGCCAGTCGCAGGACGCTTCCCCTTCCGCTTCCCGCGCCGGGCACCGGTGGCCCGTCCGTCCCCGGCGGCCGGTCCGCGCCGGTAGCAGCATTCTGCGGTATGATGCCGCCACGAACGGATCGAACACCGGCCGACAATTGGCCCCTTGCAAGCAGTCATCGAGAACATGGTCACGAGAATCCTGAAGAAAGTCTTCGGCAGCCGCAACGATCGCATCATCCGGCGGATGTCGCGCACGGTCCAGCGCATCAACAGCCTGGAGCCGGACATGGAGCGGCTGTCGGATGCCGCGTTGCGGGCCAAGACCGACGAGTTCCGTCAGCGCCTGGTCGATGGGGAGACCCTGGACGACCTCCTGCCCGAGGCCTTCGCCGTGGTGCGCGAGGCGGGCAAGCGGGTGCTGAACATGCGCCATTTCGACGTTCAGCTCATCGGCGGCATGGTGCTGCACGAGGGCCGCATCGCCGAGATGCGCACCGGCGAGGGCAAGACCCTGGTGTCGACCCTGGCCGCCTACCTCAATGCCCTGCCGGGCAAGGGCGTGCACATCGTCACCGTCAACGACTATCTGGCCCGGCGCGATGCCCAGTGGATGGGCCGTCTGCACAACTTCCTGGGCCTGGAGGTGGGGGTCATCCTGTCCGGCCAGAGCCCGGAGGAGAAGCAGGCCGCCTACCGGGCCGACATCACCTATGGCACCAACAACGAATACGGCTTCGATTACCTGCGCGACAACATGGCCTTCCGCCTGGAGGACAAGATGCAGCGGGAGCTGCACTACGCCATCGTCGACGAGGTGGACTCCATCCTCATCGACGAGGCGCGCACCCCGCTCATCATCTCCGGACCCCTGGAGGACAACACCGATCTCTATCTGAAGGTGGACAAGCTCATCCCGCGGCTGGAGCGGCAGCAGGAGGAGGACGGCCCCGGCGATTACAGCGTGGACGAGAAGCACAAGCAGGTCTACCTGACCGAGGCGGGGCACGAGAAGGTGGAACACCTGCTCACGGAGGCCGGCCTGCTGCGGGCCGGCGAGAGCCTCTACGACGCTCAGAACCTCGGCCTGATGCACCACGTGAATTCCGCCCTGCGCGCCCATGCCCTGTACGAGCGGGACGTCGACTACATCGTCCAGAACGGCGAGGTGGTGATCGTGGACGAGTTCACCGGTCGCACCATGCCCGGGCGGCGCTGGTCCGAGGGCCTGCACCAGGCGGTGGAGGCCAAGGAGGGCGTGCCGATCCAGAACGAGAATCAGACCCTGGCCTCCATTACCTTCCAGAACTACTTCCGCCTGTACGACAAGCTGGCCGGTATGACCGGTACCGCCGACACCGAGGCGTTCGAATTCCAGCAGATCTACGGCCTGGAGGTGGTGGTCATCCCCACTCACCGCCCCATGATCCGGGAGGATCACGGTGACCTGGTTTTCCTCACCCAGCGCGAGAAGTTCGAGGCCATCCTCGAGGACATCCGCGACTGCCAGGCCCGGGGTCAGCCGGTGCTGGTGGGCACCGCCTCCATCGAGGTATCGGAGATCCTGTCCGACCTGCTGCAGAAGGAGGGTATCCGCCACGAGGTGCTGAATGCCAAGCACCACGAGCGTGAAGCGGAGATCGTGGCCCAGGCCGGGCGGCCGGGGGCTGTCACCATCGCCACCAACATGGCCGGTCGCGGTACCGACATCGTCCTGGGCGGCAGCCTGGAGGCCGACCTGGCCCGCCTGGGGGAGGATCCGGATCCGGCCGCGGTGGAGCGGGTCAAGGGGGAATGGCAGCAGCGTCACGAGCAGGTGCTGGCGGCCGGTGGTCTGCACATCATTGGTACCGAACGGCACGAGTCGCGGCGTATCGACAACCAGTTGCGCGGCCGCGCCGGCCGCCAGGGCGATCCCGGTTCCTCACGCTTCTACCTGTCGTTGGAGGACAACCTGATGCGTATCTTTGCCTCGGACCGGGTCTCGGGGCTGATGCAGAAGCTGGGTATGAAGGAGGGCGAGGCCATCGAGCATCCCTGGGTCAGTCGCGCCATCGAGAATGCCCAGCGCAAGGTGGAGGGGCACAACTTCGATATCCGCAAACAGTTGCTCGAATACGACGACGTCGCCAACGAGCAGCGCAAGGTGGTCTACAGCCAGCGGGCGGAGCTGATGGCAGCCGACGACATCTCGGACATGATCGCCGACATCCGGCGTGACGTGGTGGACAAGGTGATCGGCGCCTTCATCCCACCGGGCAGCCTGGAGGAACAGTGGGACGTGCCCGGGCTCGAGACCGCCATCGAGGAGGAATTCGGCCTGCGGCTGGATATTCGTGGCTGGCTGGACGAGGACGACTCACTGCACGAGGAGACCTTGCGCGAGCGCATCCTCCAGGCCATCGTCGACGCCTACCAAGCAAAGGAACGGCTCACCGGCAGTGACGTCATGCGCCATTTCGAGAAGGCGGTGATGCTGCAAGTACTGGACCAGGCCTGGAAGGAACACCTGGCCGCCATGGACTACCTGCGCCAGGGGATCCATCTGCGCGGCTATGCCCAGCAGGATCCCAAGCAGGAATACAAGCGCGAGGCCTTCGAGATGTTCAGCGCCATGCTGGAGCGCATCAAGCAGGAGGTCGTGAGCGTGCTGGCCAAGGTGCAGGTTCAGGCGCCCGAGGAGGTGGAGATGCTGGAGGAACAGCGCCGGATGAGCGAGGAACTGAATTACCAGCACGCGGAGGCCAATGCCCTCGGCGCGCCGGATGCCGCGGAGGATCAGGCCGCCGAGGCCCCGCGCACCCCCTTCGTGCGCCAGGGCCGCAAGGTCGGGCGCAACGAGCCCTGCCCCTGCGGCTCGGGCAAGAAATACAAGCACTGTCACGGCCGGCTGAACTGAGAGTGGGCCGCCAGCGCCATGGCCGTCGGTTACCCGGGACCTCCCCCCCTGCCGCCCGTCGCCGGTGTCCGCCTGGCGGCGGTGGCGGCCGGTGTACGGTATCCGGATCGCCTCGACCTGGTGCTGCTGG